>DBYM01000024.1:0-5697 GCA_002309875.1 Cyanobacteria bacterium UBA1186 | reverse complement strand
CCGACATGGATGATTATGGACGTTCTTCCTGTTACACCGCCTGATTTGAGACCTATGGTACAATTAGACGGCGGAAGATTTGCAACTTCAGACTTGAACGATTTGTACAGAAGAGTTATTAACAGAAACAACCGTCTGCAAAGACTTCTTGAAATGGGCGCTCCCGAAATCATTGTAAGAAATGAAAAGAGAATGCTTCAGGAAGNNGTTGATGCTCTTATTGATAACGGAAGACGCGGAAGAACTGTTGTAGGTCCTAATAACAGAGCATTGAAATCGTTATCTAATATTATTGAAGGTAAACAGGGACGTTTCCGTCAGAACTTATTAGGTAAACGTGTTGACTACTCAGGCCGTTCGGTTATCGTTGTAGGTCCGACTCTGAAACTTAACCAATGCGGACTTCCGAAAGAAATGGCTATCGAATTGTTTAAGCCTTTCGTAGTAAACAAACTTATTGAAAGAGGATATGTTCAGAACATTAAATCTGCTAAGAAAATGATTGAACGTTCCGATGCTAAGGTTTGGGATATATTGGAAGAAATAATTGACGGACACCCGGTTATGCTCAACCGTGCTCCAACCCTTCACAGATTGGGTATTCAGGCATTTGAGCCGAAACTTGTTGAAGGCCGTGCAATCCAACTGCACCCGCTTGTATGTACAGCATTTAATGCTGACTTCGACGGTGACCAAATGGCTGTCCACGTTCCGCTTTCAATAGAAGCCCAGACAGAAGCAAGATTATTGATGTTGGCAACAAATAATATATTAGCTCCTGCTAACGGCAAACCTATTATAACCCACTCACAGGATATGGTCCTTGGCTTGTATTACCTGACAATACTTAAGGATCCTGACCAGGAAGTTAAGGGTTATTTCTACAGTTTCCAAGATGCAATATCAGCACTTGAGGCTAAAGTTATCACTCTCCACGATAAAATCGTCGTAAGAGATGAAAAAGGTAAGAGAATAGAAACTACCGTAGGCAGAATCATATTTAATGAAGCTGTAAGAAAAGCATTAGCATAGTAAATTAGCATAAGCAAATAATAAAGGAAAAAGTAAAATGGAAAATACTTATACACATAAAACTCATACTCCGGAATTCATCAATAAACAGATGGACAAGAAGGGTTTGAACAAATTACTTGCTCAGATTTATCTTGAATATGGCGGAGCTAAAACTGCTGAATTGGCTGATACTCTGAAAAATTTGGGATACAAGATGGCAACTAAGTCAGGTGTAACCATTTCAATTTCAGACTTAGCCGTTCCTGCTACAAAGAAAGACTTGCTTAAGGAAGCCGAAGCAGAAATTGAAAAGTCAACAAAAAGATATTTAAAAGGTGAAATTACCGAAGTTGAAAGATATACAAAGGTTATCGATACCTGGTCAGAAACAACGGCTAAGTTAACCGAACAGGTCGTTGAAAACTTCCACAAATTAAACCCTGTGTACATGATGGCTTTCTCAGGTGCGAGAGGTAACTTATCTCAGGTATCACAGTTGGTTGGTATGCGTGGTTTGATGGCAGACGCACAAGGTCAGATTATCGACTTGCCGATTACATCAAACTTTAAAGAAGGCTTGTCGGTTACCGAATACATCATTTCATCATACGGTGCAAGAAAAGGTCTTGTAGATACCGCTCTTAAAACCGCTGACTCAGGTTATCTGACAAGAAGACTTGTTGACGTTGCACAAGACGTAATTATCAGAGCAGAAGACTGCGGCGGCGAAAAATATATTAATATGAAGTCTATCAAAGACGGCGATACTGTTATTGTTCCGCTTAAAGACAGGCTTTTAGGAAGAACTGTCGCTCAGGATATATATGATGAAGACGGAAAAACATTGTTAGTCAAGAAAGACAAAACAATGGACAGAAACGACATCAAGAAAATTTCCCACTTAAATCTTGAAGAACTTAAAGTTCGTTCAGGTTTAACATGCGGACTTGAATACGGTGTATGCCAAAAATGTTACGGTTGGGCACTGACTTCACAAAAATTGGTTGACGTTGGCGAAGCAATCGGTATTATTGCCGCTCAGTCAATCGGTGAACCCGGTACACAACTTACAATGAGAACATTCCACACAGGTGGTGCGGTCGGTGTTAAAGAAGCAACAAGAGAAATTCATACAACATTTGCCGGTACAATTGAATCTAAACTCAAAACAAGAGAGTTGAGAACTCGTCACGGTGACGTTGTTAAGGTTTCAATTTGCGAATCTGACGTAACACTTAAAAGCGGCAAAAAATCCGAAACATTCCATGTTCCTGCAGGTGCAACAATATTCTTTGAAAACGGACAAAAAGTTGAAAAAGATTATAAACTTGCAGAATACAGACCTACATCAAATGATTCGGGCCGTTTAACCGAAAAAGCAACAAAGGATATTAATTCGGATATGTCAGGTGAAGTATTGTTTGAAGACTTCATCGCTGACGAAAAGAAAGACAGACAAGGTAACATTTCAAGAACCGCAAACAAAAACGGTATCGTTTGGATTATCGGAGGCGATGTCTATAACCTTCCGGGCGGCTCTAAAGTTATCGTTGAAGACGGACAAAAAGTTAAAGCAGGTGATAAGTTAGCAGAAACCTTGCTCATTTCTGAACATAGCGGTGAGGTTCGTTATGCAGATGACTTGGAGGTTGAAGTTCTTAAATCCGGCAAAAATAAAATTAATAAGATTGTTCATGGTAAGGAAATAACGATTGTTATAGCATCGTTAGCACCTAAGAATGCAACGTTCGAACAAACTAAAAAAGAACAACTTTGGACAGTTAAAAAATCCGGTGAAAAATATATCGTAAAAGCCCCTGTTGATACAACGGTTGAAAACGGTATGATTATTGCCGAATTGGTAGATGACGAATGCGCAGTTACTTCATCAGGTGAAATCAGATATATTGACCTTGAAGTTGACGAAAACCAAAACGTTACAAAACCGGGTAATATCGTATTTGTACCTGAAGAAGTACATCAAATTAATAAAGATGCAACTTTGAAGATGGTTGAAAACGGAACATTTGTTACGGCCGGAACTGAAGTTGTTAAAGATATTTACTGTCACATTGACGGTATCGTTGAGTTTAAGGAATTCAATGAAGTAATACACGAAGTAACAATCAGACCCGGTGAAGTTCATACTTTATCAAGCATCTCAGAATTAAAAGTTGAAGAAGGGGCTGTGATTGAAGCGGGAACTGCTATTGCCAAGGGTATAAAGGCAAAAGAAACTTCTATCGTTACTATAATGGAGATGGATTTCGATGACCTCGACATAGATGATTTGGACGAAGAAATCGATACATCATCTCTTGAAGAAGAAACATTAGAAGACAAGCCTATTCAAATTTTGGTAAGACCTGTACAACCGATGTACATTGAGCCTAAAGAAGTATCAATCAAATTTGATACAACCGATGAACTCATCAACATCGTACCTGTAACACAGTTACAGTATAAAGACGGAACAAGAGTAAGAAATCTTGATGGTGCAACGCTTACAAGAACAAGCCTTGTTCTGCAAATGCAGGGATATTTATCACATCTGAAAGGCTTGGTTGAACTTGATTCTAAAGGCGCCTTGAAGATTGTCGTATTGGAAACGCTTATTGTTCGTCGTGAACAAGAAGGCAATTCTAAAATGAACTCTTCACTTCAGACATCACTTCTTGTTGAAAACGGACAAATCATTGAAGCAAAAACTCCTGTGGCAAAAACAGAAGTTTTGGCGATCAATGATGGTGTTGCCGCAATTAAGGGTGATGCTGCAGAGTCAAGAAGGTTGTTAATCAACTGTGAAAATTACGAAACAACAATTAATACTAAGAATAAACCTTCAGTTAAGAAAGGACAGTTCATTAAATTGGATACGGAAGTAGCAAGTTCAGGAGAAAAGGCTACGGTATCAGGTTTAATAACAAACGTTGGAGCAAAATCCGTAACAATAAGAAATGGCCGTCCTTACTTAATCAGCCCGGGTACTATGTTACAGGTTATGGAAGGCTCTCTGGTACTGAGAGGCGATATGCTTGCAACATTGGTATTTGAAAGAGAAAAGACAGGCGATATCGTTCAAGGTTTGCCGAGGGTTGAAGAACTTCTTGAAGCCCGCAAGCCTAAAGATTGCGCTATCTTAGCAGAAACGGACGGCGTGGCTGAAATCGAAATCGAAGATGATATGCCGAGATTGTTCTTAGTTTCTGATGAAGGCTCAAGAACTGAAATCAAATTCGCAATTGATGCAAGTATTGTTGTTCAGAACAAACAAAAAATCAAAAAAGGTCAGCCGTTAACAAGCGGACCTCTTAACCCGCACGACGTAATCAGACTGTGCGGACCGGAAGAAGCACAACAGTACCTGGTTGACGAAGTTCAGAGAGTTTATCGTTCACAAGGCGTTGAAATCGCTGATAAACATATCGAGATTATCGTTCGTCAGATGACAAAGAAAGTCCGTGTTGTTGATTCCGGAGATACGAATCTGCTGCCGGGCGAACTTGTTGAAGTTCAGACATTTGAAAACGAAAATAAGGCAGTCAGAGAACACGACGGACAGGAAGCAACCTGCGAATATATGCTCTTAGGTATCACAAAGGCATCTTTGAATACCGAAAGTTTTATCTCTGCCGCATCATTCCAGGAAACCACAAGAATACTTACTGAAGCAGCAGTTGACGGAAAGAAAGACTTGTTAAGAGGTTTGAAAGAAAACGTTATTATAGGTCGTTTAATTCCTGCAGGAACAGGCTTCCATCACCTGACCTTCGCTAATGAAGAACGTGATAAAGAAGCTCAGAAGAGAGCCGCTCAGCAGAGAAATCAGGCAAGAAAACCTTCGGCTATACTTGAAGAAATCGAAGGAATGTTTGGATCTCCCGAGTTAGCAGTTGAAACAGAGGCTCCTGAAACGGAAGAATAGAACAAGAAAGTCCGATGTAATTATCGGACTTTCTTTTCATAAAAAAAGAGGCCTTTAAAGCCTCTTTTTTTTATTTATTAAACCCCTATAAGAGCCTTAACCTCTTTGCGTTTAACCTTCAACGTAGTAGTTCGCGGCAGCGGGCCTTTATTAATTATCACATTAGTAGGTCTCTTGTAAGACGCAAGGTGTTCTGATAAAGTTTTTACCTCAACTTTTATCATTCTTTCGATATCATCTTCAGAATAGTTGTCATACATTTCTTTCTTTGGAACAATAACCGCAGTAACCTCTTCGGTACCGTCTTTTGCCCCGAATTCTCTTACTGTACCGAGTACGCAAACTTCCCCTACATAGTTACTGTTTTCAAGAACTGCTTCAACTTCTTCAGGGAAGACTTTTTTGCCGCCCTGCAAAACAATCATATTTTTAATACGTCCCGTAATATATATATGACCGTGATTGTCAATTTTCGCGATGTCGCCTGTGTGGAGCCAGCCGTCTTCATCTATGATTTCAGCCGTCATTTCAGGCTGATTGTGATAACCCTTCATAACAGAAGGGCCTCTGAGCAATAATTCACCCGTAGTTTTATCCGTAACAGCCTCAAAGTGAGGGAGAGCAGGCCCGACAGAAGCCAAATTGCCCGGCTCATCGATATTTACCGATACAACAGGGCTTGTTTCCGAAAGTCCGTAACCCTGATATACTCTGATACCAATTCTTTCAAAGAATTTACCGACTTCAACATCTAACGG
>DBYM01000052.1:31108-32682 GCA_002309875.1 Cyanobacteria bacterium UBA1186 | reverse complement strand
GAATTACACCTGCGGGTGAGGTCTTTTCCCCGTAGGGGAGGCAGGTTGTATTGGTCGAGAATAAAATTAAGTGTATGATTGTTAAATCTGCCCTTTTATTTACACCTTACCCCTTACCCCTGCTTTTGGGGTCTAAGAAATCTCTGATTGCATCGCCGAGCAGATTAAACGAGAGTACGGCAATAAATATCAAACCGCCGGGGGCCAATAACCAAGGTCTGTATAAAATATTCGTAAACTCCTGCGCTTCCTTGAGCATATTACCCCAACTTGCGTCAGGCTGCTGAATACCAAGGCCCAAGAAACTTAATCCCGATTCGGCAAGGATATAGGAAGGCACGGAAAGTGTCATTGCGATTATTACATAACTTGTTGTCTGCGGGAGAATGTGTTTCAGAATTATTCTGAGGGTTGAGGCGCCCATTGTTTTTTCGGCCTGAACAAATTCTTCGTTCTTTATGGATAAGACCATTCCTCTGACAACTCTTGCGAAGCCAGCCCAGCCGATAAGTGCGAGTATTACCACAATCAGGCAAAATCTTTGCGTGCTTGTCATTCCCGAAGGAAGGATTGCGGCAAGGATTATGAGCAGGTAAAAACTCGGGATAGCCATAATTGCTTCCGCAAAGCGCATCATAATTATATCGATTACGCCGCCGAAATACCCTGAAATTCCGCCGTAGAGGAGCCCAATCGGGAACACGATAAAGAGGGAGAGGAAGCCTATTGTCATTGAAATCCTTCCGCCGAACAGAAGCCTTGAGAACACGTCTCTGCCGTTAATATCCGTTCCGAGAGGGTAAATATGCCCGCCTTCTCTGACGCCGAACAGGTGGATATCAGTCGGAATTATTCCCAATAATTTGTATTTTTCCCCGTGTACAAACGGTTTTATATAATATTTTGTGCTGCGGTCCTGCTTGTAAATTGTCTGCATCAGGGTTGGCTCGTATTCACGGACATAGTTGTATGTATAAGGCAAAGACCATTTGCCTTCCTCCGTAATCATATAGATTTTGGAAGGAGGAGCATAGGACATATCTCTGTTTGAATAGTAGTTTGAATAAGGAGCGATAAAATCGGCAAAGAGTATAACAATATAGAGAAGGGCGAGGATTATGAACGCCGCTCTTGCAAATTTATCTTTGAATATTTTTTGCAATATCTCCATTATTTTTCACTCCTAAGCCGCGGGTCAGTCAGCATCAGCAATATGTCTGCTATGAGATTTCCCGCAATCAGCATAATTGTTCCCATCATCAAAGATGCCATAACAAGGTTTATATCGGATTTCATAACCGCTTCAAGGATAAGCCTTCCGAGCCCCGGGTACTGAAAAACGTATTCCGTCAGGGCAGCACCGCTTAACAGTCCTGCAAATTCAAATCCCAAAAGGGTTATCATCGGATTTACGGCATTTCTGAGTGCGTGTTTGAAAATGATTTTACCTTCGCTTAGGCCTTTTGCTCTTGCGAATTTTATATAGTCGCTGTCAAGAACATCAAGCATATTCGCCCGCATCTGCCTCTGAAGTCCCGAAAGTGAAATGGTAAAGAGTACGAGGGAAGGCAATA
>DBYM01000052.1:28159-31027 GCA_002309875.1 Cyanobacteria bacterium UBA1186 | reverse complement strand
CCTGATTTGACGGCAAAAAGCAGCATAAGTATTGCAAAGAAGAAGGAAGGAATTGCCATTCCGATACTTGCAAGAACTGTTAATGCCCTGTCAAAGACTGTTCCTTTATGAATTGCGGAAAGTATTCCCAAAGGAAGCCCTACGGACCATGTCATAAAGATTACGACAAGAGTCAGAAGCAGGGTGTTCGGAATTCTTTCTTTCAACTTTGTCGAGACCTTTTCGCCCGATGACGTATAACCCAAATCTCCTTTTATAAAAGATTTTGCCCAGGAGAGGTACTGAATTCCTATCGGTTTGTCGAGGTTAAGCCTTTTAATTTCCTTATCAAGCGTTTCCTGCGAGATTGATGGGTTCAGCCTTAATTCCGCAAGCGGGTCAATCGGAGAAAGTCTTATTATGAAAAAACTTATCAGAGAAACTATTACGAGGAGCGGAATAGTCTGAAGCAGTCTTTTGAATATGTATTTCCAGAGTTTCAAGACTATTTATCCTCCCCTTCTTTAATATATATTTCTTCAGGATTATGCACAAGTCCGTTCAGAGAGGACGGAAATATGTTTTTAAATTTCTTGCGGATTGCGGTTATTCTGATTGGCGAATATAAATATATTATCGGTTTTTGGTCGTAAATAATTGTCTGATATCTGTCATACAAAGGTTTCCGCTCTCTGAAACTCAGTTTCAGCGCACCTTCTTCAAATATTCTGTCCAATTCTTTTTCCCAGTCAAACCTGTCATCAACCTTGTAATTTTGCGGCCTTTGGTTGAACAAATGCAGAGGACCGTTAGATGTCCAGACGTTTTTCCCGTCGTGCGGCTCAAGAGGAGAGCCCGTAAGCCCCATAATCGCCATGTCCCAATCGTTTGTGTTCGAGAGTTTGTTTACAAGCGAATTAAACTCAATGGGTTTAAAATTGACCTTCATTCCCAAATCTTCGAGGTCCTGCTTTATCATAACACCGATTGATTCACGCTCGATTGCACCTGCGTTTGTGTATAAATCAAATTCTACCCTGTTTCCGCCGTTGTCGTATAAAATCCCGTTTTTGAGGTTAAATCCCGCTTTTTCCAAAAGTTTCTCTGAAACTTCTTTGTCCTGCGGGTGCCCTTTTAAATATGTATTCAGATAAATTGAATTAAGGCTTTCTGCCGTATATAAAGGTAGTGCGACACCCTGCGCAATATTTTTAACCATACCTTCTCTGTCGATTGCCCAGTCTATTGCGGAGCGGAAATCTCTGTTTCTGAACCATTTCTGCTTTTTGGGCGCAACATTCCAATTTCCTTCGGCGTTTTTGCGGTTATTAAGGTTAATTACGAGGAACAATGTTCCCGTATCCGCTCCCAAGTTGTAAATTTTGTAGTCGGAAGACGGCTCTTTGAGTTTATATCGGGCAACGTTTGCTCCTCTAAGGCTCAATACATCTGTTTCGTTTGCCTCAAATTTGAGGATTTCGTTGTTTGTATCTCCGACAATCATATAGACAACTTTGCTGAGATAAGGAAGTTTTTCGTTATTTGTATTAATTTTGTAGTAATCGGGATTTTTTTCAAAAACAACTCTCTGTGCGGGAACGTATTCTTTCAGTTTAAATGCTCCGTTTGAAACGATTTGTTTTGGCGGAGTGTCAGGGTTTAGAAAGGAATTAAATGCGGAATCGCCTTTGTCCGAGTACGGTTTGAAATAGTGTTTCGGTACAATCGGATAGGTTAACTGTCTTAAAAACGGTGCAAACGGTCTTGGAGTGGTGAATTTAACGGTATAGTCATCAATTTTTTCAAGTTTGGGTAACTTCCCGTTAATTGTCATTGCATCTCTTGAGGCGGTGTTTCCGAGTCCCGCAAATACTATTTCTTCATACGTGTATATAACGTCGTCTGCGGTGATTTCTTTGCCGTCAGTCCATTTTATTCCGTGTCTTAAATTAATAATATAATCGTTTTTGTTTACGGAAAACGATTTTGCAAGCAGAGGAACAACCTCTCCCGTAAACGCATCGGTTGTCAGAAGCCCGTCATATAAAATTCCCGCCATTGATGATGAGGTCGCATCTTTTGTGTTGCAGGGGTTAAAGGTTTTCGGGCCTTCCCCGATTGTCGATATAATCAATTCTCCTCCGAAATTGCCGGCGGGTGCCTGTGACTGATAATAATCAACTCCGTCAATTGTTACTGTTTTGCTTTTTTCGGGCAGTACAACGGTACTATCTTCGGATTGAATATCAGGACGGCTGTATGTTTCGGGAATATCTTTTCTTATGCAGGCTTTGGCCGTTAATCCGACGAGTAATATAATACATATCCATAACAATATTTTTTTCATATATAAAGGATACCACAAGATACTTTATTGATTAAGTAGATAGTTGTATATATTAATATATTTAAGTTTCAGCCAAATGTTAAGTTTTGTAACATTTTCTTTCCTTTGTGAAATTCGATAAAATTTAAATACTTTATATATACGTAAGATAACAAAAGATGGTGACGAAAGATGGCAATAGCAAATTTACACGAAACACTTTTAACTTATACTTTAAGAAAACAGGCACTTCAGAGCGAGATTGAATCTCTTTCTTCAATGAAATTGCTGGCAGCAGGCTCTCAGGCAGATGAACAACTTTTGTTATCAGCAAAGAAACGTGAAGTCAGAGATTACTACAAAGGTATGTTCGACGCTGATCCTGAATTGCAGGCAGAATACAAACACTATGATGATATTCCTGATTTTGAAGAAGCAATCGAAAGAGTTACCGAAGAATATAACGCAAAGTTGGCAGAATTAACCGCTTGGGAAGAACAACTCGATATGCAGATTACAACTGACAGCACAGAAATGGAAGAAATCAAAGCATACGAAGAATC
>DBYM01000052.1:3205-28127 GCA_002309875.1 Cyanobacteria bacterium UBA1186 | reverse complement strand
AAACAATAATAAGGATTAATAAATATATAAATAAAAGAGCAACCTCCCGCAGGTTGTTCTTTTTTAGTTATTCATTATCCAAATTCCCAAAAGCGCAAACAGGATTAATGCCGTGTTGTAATGCAAAAATGTCGGAATGCAGGTATCGTAAATATGGTTATGCTCCCCGTCGGCATTAAGTCCCGAGGTCGGGCCGAGAGTTGTGTCCGAAGCGGGAGAGCCTGCATCTCCGAGTGCGGCTGCCGCAGCAATAAGTATTATGATTTGCGCCGTATTAAAGCCCATTTTGGCGCATACGGGAACAAACAAAACCGCAAGAATCGGTATTGTACCGAAAGAAGTTCCTATCCCGATTGTTATAAACAATCCCAAAAGAAGGATTATAAGCGAAATCAGAATAATATTTTCAGGCAATACTGCCAACGTTATGTTCACTAAGTTTTCTATTGCGCCGGATTCTTTTAATACGGAGGCAAACCCTGCGGCCACAAGCATCACAAAGGCAACATATCCCATAAGATAAATCCCTTCGTTCATCATGCAGTCCATTTTGTCTTTTGGAATAACTTTCAGAGTGAATATTATTCCCAAGCCGACCAATGCTCCCAAGGGAAGCGAATGGGTGAATATCTGAACGGCAAACGTTGCGAGGGCGGCTATTGCTACAACCCAAACAGTGTACTTGTTGCAGACGGTAGTTTTATCCGTATTAAAATCAATTTTCTTATCTTCGTATTTTCTCGGTTTTCTGTAAGTTATAAATACCGATATGAGAAGTGCAATAAGCATTCCCGCACCGAGTATTAATGTTGATTTCCAAACCTCGTTTCTCATTACAAGGATGCCGTTTTGCGTAATATTATCGGCAATAAGGTTTTGGAATATAAGCCCGAAACCTACGGGAATTGTTATATAAGGCATTTTTAGTCCGAAAGCCAAAACACTTGCAACCGCACGCCTGTCTATCGAGAGTTGGTTCATAAGCGGAAGCAGAGGCGGTATAAGAACGGGAATAAATGCTATGTGGACGGGAATTATGTTTTGCGATGCCATTGCAATAAGTCCCAAAATCAAAAGCAGTAAATATTTTCTTCCCGAAATCAGTTTTGTGATTTTATCCGCAATTTTATCCGTAAATCCCGAATGAGCCATAGTTGCGGCGAATGCTCCGAGCAGGATATAACTCAGTGCGGTTTCCGCATTCCCTCCCATTCCCGATATAAAGGTATCCATTACATCTTTTATATTCATATCCGACAATAAGCCTGCGGTAATCGTCGAGATAATTATTGCAAGCAAAACGTTCACTCTTTTTATGCACAAAAAGCATAAGAGTAAGATTGAAATGACAGCCGGATTTAGTATAAAAGACATTCTATCTGGTTTCTTCCTCTTGCAGCAGATTAATTATTTCCACCGCAATTTCCTTCTGAAGATTTTCCGGCATAAGTTTTAAGTATTCAAATGCCTCTGCAATCTTCTGATTAGTATCATACCATCTTCTTAAAACATAGTTGAAGGCATCTGTCAAGATGTTTTCGGACAAATCAATCCCGCTGGCTTTTGATCTCTCAATAATCAAATCGGCGCATTTATACTGGGTAATAACATTTGCGTTTCTCATAAGACTTACTGCCAGGCTTACTGTCGGGTCTATATCATACCAACGTTTATTCATGATTGCGCCTCCTTTGAGAGTTTTTTGATTATTTCATCTATTTTGTTTTTATCGGTTGTCTTTAACAGTATTGTTTTTTCTTTTGAAGTTTCGCCTCTGATTATTTCGATGCTTGTTTTCGGAAACTTCAGTTCTTTTGATAAAAATTCTTTTAAGGCAATATTTGCTTTGTTTTCAATCGGTTGAGCGGTAACTTTTATTTTTATAAACTCATCTTCAATAATAATATCATTTTTTGACGAATTTGGAACTATTTTAACCTTAATTATTAAACCATCTTGAGTTTCTCTGAACAAAACAGTTCTCCTCGGATATTACTACTTCTTTTGGAAAATCATAACATATTCGTGCTTAAATATATAGAAGCCGCCTGCAAGTGCTCTGTATCTCCAGAGGTTTGCGGTTTTGCCTTTTGCTCTTTCATTACCCTGCATATCTTTTATTATGATTGCTTTGGTAATAAACCCGATTTTGTTCATTCTTGCCATACATTCAAAGCCAAGAGGAACGTGTTGGGAGTTGGCATATTTATCACCTATAATAAGGCAGGCATAACGTCCTTTTTCCAATAAGTCATAACCGTTTTGGGCAACTTTTTCGAATAAATCATAGAATTCTTCCGTTGTTGCGCAATTTGATAAATCCTCTTTTCTGTCAGAGAATTTGATAATATCATCATACGGCGGGTGAAGCATTAACAGTTGGGCATTCTTTTTACCCATAACTTCAAGTCTTGCTTTGACTTTTTCTTTTGTTGTTTCGCTTGTTGAGTCTCCGCAGATAATGTTTACATCTGTAACCAACTGTTTCGGAGTAAATTTATGAGAAACCGATTCGACGAGTTCGTCTTTAAGTTCCACACCGATGCAGCGTCTTTTCATGTTTATTGCTTCGATTCCGGAAGTTCCCGAGCCGAAGAACATATCAAGAACGATATCATCTTTTTTTGTATAACGTTCGTAAATCTGTTGTGCAATCTGAGGAATGTAGTTTCCGTGATATTCGTTTGAATGTCCGCCTTCTTTCAGTCTTGACGGAAATTCCCATAACGTATCGGTCATAACGTGACCGTAATTTTTCCACTGCTTGAGGTTAATGTCATTGTAAGAGGTGGTTTTAATTTCTCTGTCGTCAACAACCTTTAATTTTGCGTTGGATACATTCTTCTTTTCTTTAATCTTTAAGTTAGTTTTCGCCATATAATCACCCGTTAACACTTTAAGTTTATAAGATTTGTTAAGTTTTGTAATCAAATGAATGTATGAATTGAATTTTTATTCGAACAGTTCGAACAATCTTTTCCGGATATCCTTTTCCGAAAGTTCTTCCGTGATTTTATTAAGGTCCATTGTCATCTGATAATATTCCGCTGCTCTCGATTTATCACCGATTGCCTGATATGCTCTTGCAAGGTTGAAATAAGCAAGAGTATAATTCGGATTAATATTAATTGCCGTTTTGAAATATTCAAGAGATTCTTTGGGGTCTCCGTACCCGTCAAGATAAACTACTCCGAGGTTATTTTGTGCAATTTCAAAGTCGGGATTCAGTTCAATCGACTTGTGGAAAGCAACGACCGATTCTTCAAGATAATCTTTTTCCCACAATGCCAAACCTGCTTTTGCATAAGTCAGGAAATTGAGCGGGTCGATGGCAATTGCGTCGCAATAAGTCTTTATTGCTCTGTCCAAATCGTTCTGCGCCATAAATAAATCGCCTAACGAAAGTTGAATATCTACGTTGTTCGGATCCAAAATCATTCCTGCATTGAAGGTTGCCTCAGCGGCTTCATAATTTTCTTTGATTTCCGAATAGATTGCTCCGAGTGCGTGGCAGACAATTGATGTCCATTCCGAATCGGGATTAAGTTTGATTGCCTGCTGATAGTATTCGATAGCATCATCATAGAGTTCTGCCTTTACATAGGCATAAGCGAGCGAGTTGTTGTAGTATGGATTTTCAGGGTTCATCTCCGTCGCAAGTTTAAATGCACTTACGGCATTTATCTTGTCGGCTTTTTTCAGGTATAAATGTCCTAATTCATAGTAGATTTTGTCCAAATCTATTCCGAATTCGAGCAGAGAGTTGTAATAATCGATTGTCTTGTCGATTCTTTCAGGAAAATAAGTTTGGTTGATTGTTGCAATTTTAATCAGAACTTCTCTGTCCGTCGGGTCAAGTTCATAAGCGCGCTCGTAGCACTCAAGACTTGAGTCAATGTCATTGCATTCAAGCGATAAATCGCCCATTTTTTGGTAGAACAGATTACCCTGTTCAGTTTTCTTTAGTCCTTTCGAATATGCTTCCAGTGCTGAAGGGAAGAGGCGCATTTTCTCAAAAGTCTCTCCGAGAGCCTTGTACGAGAAAACCGAAAAGTCGTTTGCCAGGAACTTGTAAAACATTTTCAGAGACGGACAATCCCACATAATCATCATGCTCCCTGAAAAGAGGTAGTACAAAAATTTGACAACATCTTTGACCGATTTGTGATTTGATTTGATTCTATTTAACAACACTTTAGACAAAAACAGCCGTGGTCGGGCTGAGTTCCTTCCGGAACGGGTAATTGCGAGCGAGAATTCCTTTTCTGCCTCTTCCAAATTACCGTTCAGACACTGAAAATACCCTGTATATATATGCGCATTGGGATTGTTCGGTTCAAGTGACAGTGCGGTTTTGCATTGTTCCAAAGCACCGTCAACAGATATCTGACCTTTGATTAAAAGAAGGCTTGCAAGTCTGTAATAAGCCTCCGGTAATGCCGGATTAACTTTTATTGCATCAACATAGCACTCTATTGCCTTTTCAAGGTCGGTATTCTGCTGTTTGATTAAATATTTTTCATGGGCGCAGCGAGCCTCTTCGAGAAGTTCTCCTGCTTCAGAAAGGGGTAAACTGCTTAAACCGTAGGATTTAATTGAGGAGGGGGTAAGTGTAAGGGTCTGTTCCGTCATAAATTCTCCGTACAATAATGTATATTTCGATAAAACTTTTACATGTCCCTAATCGGCTAATCAAAAATAAACTTTAATTATTTTGTTTTTAAATCGTCTGTATGGTGTACTGAAAAATTTTTAAAAATTTTTGTCATAAAATTGTAAATTTTTGTAACAATTTTCTTAAAAATATTAAAGATTTCACTTAAAAATGCCGTAATACATACTGACAAGGGAAAACTATAAGGAAAACGTTAGAACAATGGGAATGGCAGCATCACAATCCAGATATTTGTTTTTATCTCACCGAAACAGTGATATAACGGCGAGATTAAATAAACTTGCTGCGGATAAGATGCGCTTAACAAGGGATATGCAGGCTGTTTCAAGGAAGTATAACGAGGCGCTGAATACCAAGGTTTACAAGTGGTCAAACAACGGCGGTGCAAGTTATATTGACTTCAACTATTCGACTATGATGTCTCCGAGTGTTTTGAATCAGGATAACGTCTATCTTCTTACTGATGCTTCCGGAAGAGTAGTGCTTGATGCAAAATACAAAGAATATGCAGAGATGATTTCTCCCGACGGCAGAGGCGGTGTAAGTTGGGAGAACAATCCGAAAAGATTTGAAATTTTATCCGCACTTACGGGAATGAGTACAAATACTTTGTCTCAACTCACTCCTGCTTTGGAGGCGAGATATGATGCGGAAGTTGCTTACAACAATGCGGTATCAAAAGAGCCCGATATAAGAAAATATCAGGTGCGTACGGATAATGCCAATGACGAATTGGCAGTAAAGGCAGGACTGAAAGGCAATCCGGCAAAGATGTCTCAACCCGAACTTATGGGTGAACTTTGTAAATTGGCTGTTTTTATGGGCAGTCAGTCAAATAAAGAACTTATCGGCGAATGTATCGAAGACTATATGGCAGGATATAACAAGGACGAAGTTACGGATTGGAACGACGTTCTGCGCACATTGGCAGGTGCTTATCAGAGCAAGGGCGGTGAAGTTTCCGTTAATAAAGAAGGGAACATGAATCTTGTCTGGTACAGAGAAGGACAATATGAAGCATACGAAAATGCTTATGATGAATGGAAAAGCAATACTATGGATCCTGCTCAGGAAAATCTTGACGATGCAATAAACAATTACAGCAAATTATATACAAGCGAAGAAGAATCATTAATACAGTTTTATGACACTCTGTTTTCATCAATTGCCGAAAAAGGGTGGACATATAATTGCGAAGTTGATGACAACGAATACCTGAACAATATGCTTCAAAACAACGTCTATACAATTACGACCGTTGACAGAAGCAATGACTATGATTATCAGAAGAGAAAATGTGTAGCAAACAATGAATACGATACAAATATTGCTTCCAACTTCTCCAAATTAATTCAGGTAAATGACAATGATGCGAGAGAACAGGCATACAGCGATTACGAACAGGAAAAGAGCAGAATAAACGAGAAAGAATCACGTATTGATACAAGAATGAAGAATCTTGAAACCGAGCAGTCTGCTATTAATACTATGCTTGAAGGAATAAAAGCCGTAATGAACAAAAATATTGAATCTAACTTCAATATATTCGGTTAAAAATAAGTTATGTTTATGATACCCTTATTACATATATATGTGTAATAAGGGTATTTATGTTTGAATCATTATCGGATAAACTTCAGGATATAATTGCGAAGGCTTCGGGACAGAGTGAATTAACTCAGGACAATATGCAGGACGCTCTGCGCGAAATAAGGCGTGCCCTGCTTGAAGCGGACGTAAATCTGCGTGTGGTTAAGTCTTTTATTTCAAATATTAAAGACAGAGCCGAGGGTGAAGACGTTGTACACGGGGTTAATCCTTCACAGCAATTGGTCAAAATCGTCCACGACGAATTGGTTTCAATATTGGGAAAAGATGCTTCTCCTCTTGATTATTCGGGCTCTCCGAATCTTATTATGATGCTCGGCTTGCAGGGAAGCGGTAAAACAACTTCTTCCGCAAAATTGGCCGTAAAACTGAAGAAAGAAGGAAGAAATCCACTCCTTGTTGCCTGCGATATTTACAGACCTGCCGCCATAACACAACTTAAAACACTCGGAGAACAGACGGGAGTTACGGTGTTTAGCGAAGAAGGAAACGACGTTCAGGGGATAGTTCAAAATGCAATATCCTACGCAAAAGAAAACGGGTTTAATACTCTTATTCTTGATACGGCGGGACGTTTGCAGATTGATACCGAAATGATGGCGGAACTGATGCTGATTGACAGAGTTTTCCACCCTGCCGAGAAACTTCTTGTAATAGATTCAATGACAGGTCAGGAAGCGGTAAATGTTGCGGAAACCTTTGATGCTCAACTCGGAATTACGGGTTTGGTTTTAACCAAATTAGACGGTGATTCAAGAGGGGGTGCCGCATTAAGTATTGTATATTGTACGGGAAAACCGATAAAACTGACGGGTACGGGTGAAAAGATTGAGGCGCTCGAAGACTTTTACCCCTCAAGAATGGCGGACAGAATTCTCGGTATGGGAGACATTGTTTCGCTTGTTGAGAAGGCAAAAGAAGTCTTTGACGAAAAGACCGCACTCGAAATGGAAAAGAAAATGGCAAAAGCCGAGTTTTCTTATAACGATTTCCTTAAAATGAAGTCTCAGATGAAAATGTTTGGCTCGATGGACCAATTGCTCGGAATGCTTCCGGGGTTAAAAATGTCAAAAGATGACAGGCAGATGATTTCACACGAAGGCGAAAAACAGTTCAAACGTATTGAAGTTTTCATACAATCAATGACGCCTGAGGAACGTGAAAATCCCGAATTAATGAGTTCTTCGAGGAAAAAACGTATTTCGCAGGGCTCGGGAATTCCGCTTCATGATATAAATATATATATAAATCAGTTTGAACAGATGCGCAAAATGATGAAAGGTATGTCGGGACTCAAGGGTATGATGTCAAAAATGAGCGGTAAAATGGGTAATGAAGCCGCAGGCAAACTTTCTATGCATCAGATGATGAAAAATATGAGAAGATTCAGATGAAACTTATTGCAGGACTCGGGAACATAGGTAACAAATATACTTTTACAAGGCATAATGCAGGATTTATGCTTGCGGACAGTATTGCCCTGAATGAGAATCTGACCTTCAGAGAAAATTCAAGGCTCAAGTGCTTTTTGACATTTATGAGAAAAGACGGTGAAGATTATATGATAATTAAACCCACGACACTGATGAATCTTTCGGGAGAAGCGCTCCGTGCGGTTGTTGATTATTATAAGATTGCCCTTGAAGATATATTGGTTGTTTATGACGATTTGAGTCTTGAACTCGGCAAAATAAGATTCAGACCGAACGGCTCGGACGGTGGTCATAACGGTATAAAATCGGTAATTCAGCATCTCGGAACTTCGGAAATTGCAAGGCTTAAGATAGGGATAGGCCCTCAGCCAAACCTGCCTTCGGAAGTCTTTGTTCTTCAGAATTTTTCAAAGGAAGAATTAGATGTAATGAAAGAGGTTTTAAGTCAGGCTAAGGCGGGAATTGCGTGTTACTTTACCGAAGGAATTGCGGTTGCGCAGAACAAATATAATTAGGAGAATATAATGAAACTTGCAGAACAGTTAGAACTTAACGAAAAATATGATGAAGCCTATGTCGAGTACAAAAAAGAACTTGCGTCAAAGCAGGGTGATATCGAACTTTTAACAAAACTTGCGCATTTGGCTTTGATACTTGAAAAGAAGGAAGACGCAAAATTATATTACGGCAAAATGCTTGAGGTTGATCCTGCAAATATACTTGCGCACGAACAGTTAATCGATATTTTTGTTAATGAGGACAAGTTCAGATATTACCTTCTGAGGGGAAATTTACACGCACTACAGCAGCAGATGAGTTATGCAAAGAGTGATTATAAAAAGGCCATTGAACATGCAAAAGATCAGTCTGAAGCGTTGCCTGCAAGATTTTTATATGCAAGTGTTGCGGAAGGTCAGGAGAAGTATCAGGAAGCAATAGACGAATATTTAAGGATAGCGGATTATGACGAGAAAAATCCCGTTGTGTTCCTGAAACTTGCAGAGTTGTACGAAAAAACCGAAGGAGTTGGCTCTGCCATAGAAATTCTTGAAAGAGGGTATCGTGAGAACGGATTTAAGGATTTTGAGGAAATATTGGCGGGATATTATATAAGAAATTCTCAGCCTGAAAAGGCTCTTGAACTGACGAATAATGATTTGACAAAAGCAAGAGCATTAATGGATACGGGCAGAAATGACGAAGCCTACGAAATATTGAGTAGGGTTAAGGATAAATTCCAGGGGCAGACTCTTATTCACTCGCTTCTTGCTCAGTACTATTTCCAAAAAGGTATGATTGATGAGGCCTTTGCGGAGATTGATGAGTTTGCAAAGTTAGACCCGAATTCTCCTTTGATTTATCAGATGAGGGCTTTGATATACGAAAGCAAAGGTGATTCTTTCAACGAGCACTTAAATTGGGGTAAGTACAATACGCTTAAGGGTGAAAAGGAAGTTGCGCTGAACGAATATATGACTGCTTATCAGTTTGATAACAAAAACAAAGATCTGATTGAAACCATTGCCGTTCAACTTGAGGGTTTAAAAGACAATACCAAGGCCTGCGAATTCTACGAAAGACTTATAGAGATTGAGCCGAATGACGCAAATGCTTTGCAGAAACTTGCGGTATTCAGAGAATCTATCGGGGATTACACAAGTGCGTTTGAGTATATTCAGAGATTGAAAACGGTTGACCCGAGAAATGATTTCGCCAACCAAAACTATGATAAATTTAAAGAAAATGCTGAAAACGGCGGAGGCTTAATTACCTTCCTTAAATCGATTTTCGGCAACAAAATGTCTATGAGATAAGGTTTATGGCGGTTGAGTTATTAGCACCGGCAAAGGATAAAGAAACTGCAAAAGCGGCAATTGATTGCGGCGCAGATGCGGTTTATATAGGCGCTCCGAATTTTGGAGCGAGAAAAAGTGCTTCCAATACTCTTGAAGATATTAAAGAGGTTGTGGAATATGCTCACAAATTTTGGGCAAGAGTGCATATAACAATTAATACGATACTGACTGACGATGAACTCAAAGATGCTTATGCTCTTGTGCGGGAACTTGAAGATATTGGCGCAGATGCGGTAATAATTCAGGATATGGGGCTGCTCAAACTCCTTATTGACAACAAAATCAAAATTCCCGTACATATGAGTACACAGTGCGACAACTACCTGCCCGAAAAGGTAAAATTTTTCAATGATATCGGGGTTTCACGTGTTATATTGGCAAGAGAACTTTCGGTTGAGCAAGTCGCTGATATACATAAAGAAAACCCAGATTTGGAACTTGAAACCTTTATCCATGGTGCTTTATGTGTTTCCATGAGCGGACAGTGCTATCTGAGCCAATATATCGGAGGCCGTTCGGCGAACAGAGGCGAGTGCGCACAGCCCTGCAGAAAGAAATATTCCGTACTCACAGATGACGGCAAAGTGCTTGTAAAAGATACTTATGCATTGTGTCTTAAAGATTTCAACGGGAGTAAATGTATTGATGACCTGATTGATGCGGGAATTTGTTCTTTTAAAATCGAAGGGAGACTGAAGGATATCGGCTATGTTAAGAATATTGTTTCTTATTACAGGGCGAAATTAGGCAGGGGAACTTCTTCGGGAAAATCCGAAATATTATTTAAACCAAACCCCGAGAAAAGTTTTAACAGAGGGTTTACGGAATATTTTCTTAACGGAAGGACGGACTGTTTTAATTTTGAATCCCCGAAATCAAGAGGCGAATATTTGGGAAGAGTGACCGAAACGGGTGACAAATGGATCAGAACGGATACGGATAAGGTTTTATCACCGCAGGACGGTTTGTATTTTTCGGGTGACGGAGCAAAGGTAAACAAGACCGAAGGGGATAAAATATTTTTAAACAGGCACGTTAATATTATGATTGGTACTAAAATATACCGCAATTATGATGCCGAATTTGAGCAGGAACTTAAAAAGCCCGTTAAAAGGCAAATCGGAGCCGGGGTAAATGTATGTAATAATATTATTACCGTTACTGACGAAGACGGTGTAACTATCAGGCATGAAATTACGGGAGATAAAGCGAATAATCCCGAAAATATGAAAGAAACTTTTGTTAAACAGTTTTCAAAAACGGGAGAAGAAGATTTTTATATAAAAGAAATTAAAATCGAATCGGAGTTGCCGTTTATGCCCGTAAGTGCGGTAAATAATCTGCGGAGGACTCTGTTTGCGGAACTTATGGCAGAGAGATTAAAAGTTTATGAAAGCAAAATAAAGCAGACACATGGCCCGATGAAATATTCCCCTTATTTTCTGAATGAGATTGATTACAGAGGGAATGTGCATAATTCTTCGGCTGAGGAATTTTACAACAAGTGCGGCTGCAAAGTCACCGAACGTTCTTTTGAATCGCATAAACCCGAACGCACTGTTGAACTTATGCGCTGCAAACACTGTATAAAATATGCACTCAATATGTGTAAATCTCCCCAAAAACTTCTTTTAAGAGATGATTACGGCAAACTCTATCCGCTGAAGTTTAATTGCGAAAAATGCGAAATGAGTGTTATATCGCCCGATTAAGCCGATAATTGTTTAAGTTGTTTTTCAAGGCGGGCTTTTTCGGTTTCGCACGCTGCCATTTGTGCTTTTAATTCTTCCTCTGCCTGTTTGACTTCTTCGGCTGTCAGGTTTTGTGTATTAAACATACCGCCTAACATAGATACTATCATTGACATCTCATATTTGGAATTAACACCTTCGTATATATTCCATGCTCTGCCTGCATCTGTCTTTTGAAGATATGACCACGGCATCCACATTAAATTAAATGCGTCCCATGCGAACTTAAACGGTGCTTTCCATTTTCCGTTCAGTTCCCACAAATTGCTCAGTGTGCTTTTATCTGTTGAGCCTAAATATTTTTCGATTTCTGTCTTGTTCTTTTTCGGACGGAAAGCCATTCTCTTTATGACTGATTTTTGAAGTTTTGATATTTCGGCAGTTTCTTTTGAAAGTTTTTTGGTCTGCTTGAGTAATGTTTCTATAAATTTAATGTCATCAGGATTGCTCTTGCTCAGGGTAACTCCGTCAAAGTTACATGTTCCTTCGGCGTTGAGTTTCTTTCCGGCTTTTTTCAGAGCGTCGGTTCTCTTTTTAAGTTTTTCAACAGCAGTATCATATTCTTTTTTGCTATGTGCATTTGAGAACTTTTTATTCTGTCTTGTTAAGAATTTCTTTTCTGAAGTGAGTTGCGCTCTTTCTGCCTGTGAAATAGTATTGTCTGCAAGTTTTGTATCTATTTCGCCGATTCTTGCCTGAATTTCTTCTTTTGATGCCTGCTGTGCTTTTTGAAGTGCATCTTTTTTGCTGAATATCGTTACAAACTGTTCTTTAGTGTTTTGAGACCAAACTCTGTTAAATGTGCTGAATTTGCTTGTATTTGATTGTGCGATTGCATCAGAGAGAGCCGCCTTGCTTGCTTCCGCTCCGGCTTTTGTAGCCTTGAACGCATTAACCGTCATATCGGTTAAGAAATTTCCCTTAGCAGCAGTTTCGGCATTTCCGCCCAATTGGCTTACTCTGAAACCTTTTCCGAGACCTTTTAATCCTATTGCGGAGGTTACGCCTATAAATGCACCTCCTCCGATATTCTGGAATGCCGCATCGAGTTCTTCAACACTCTCGGCCTTTGACGCTTTTACTATACCTTTGGTTACACCGAATCCGCCTGCAAGGACACCTGTTGCTAACAGTGCGGTTGAAATAACCGGCCCTACGCCCGGAATGCAGGTTAATGCGATTACGCCTCCCGCAATCGCAAGGTTTCGAAGGAGTTTGCCGATTTTAATTTTGCCGTTTTCATAACCGACAAAATCGGCACCGATTTTAATTATTCCTTCGCCCATATTGCTTAATGCTCTCAGGGCTCTTTTACCCCAAGAGAGTTCTTTTCTGTAATCTTTAAGTTCCATATTAACGACTGCAGAGCCGTCCTCTTTTTTTGAGGATTCTATTAAGTTCAGATTTTTATTTAAATCTTCATATTTTGCTTTGTTTTCAGCCTGACTTTTAAAAATTGCGGCAGACTTTTCTCTGTATTCTTTCTGTCTCTTTGCCAAAGCCCTCTGATATTCTTCAGCATTAGCCGAGTTCAGAGACGGATTGTTTGATGCTGTTGAAAATGACGGCAAAGACGGAAACATCGGAGACATAGGAAGCATACCAAAGTTATAATTAAACTGTGGCATATTCAGGTTTGGATAAAAATTTGTTCCGAAATCGTATCCCATGGTATCCTCGTAATTTTCCCTTTCTTATATAAAGTTTATTTATTTTGACAAATTGACTTTATGTAACGTTTTGTAACGAAAAACTCTGAGATTTTATGCTAAACTTTAAATATGAAAAGCGGATTTGTAGCAATAATAGGTCGCCCGAATGTCGGGAAATCTACCCTTTTGAATCAGATATTAGGGCAGAAGATTGTTATTGCGACGGACAAGGCTCAGACTACCCGTAAACGTATTAAAGGAATTCTGACTGAAGACAGAGGTCAGATAGTATTTATAGATACTCCCGGAATTCACCGTCCGCTGAATAAATTGGGCGAATTTCTGATGGACGAGGCAAAGTGTTCCGTACCTGATGCCGATTTGATTCTGTTTATGGTTGACGGCTCAGAGCCTGCGGGTAAGGGTGACAAATGGATTGTCGAGAACGTTTTGAAACATACGGAATCCAAAATTATTATTCTGATGAATAAGGTTGATAAGGTTAAAAAACAGCAGGTTGCGGAAGAAAATCTGCTTTCGTACAAAACTCTTTTTGAAGAAAATATCCCCGTTCTGAGAATATCCGCAAAAACGGGCAGAAACAAGGATACGCTTCTTGCAAATATATTCAGAAACCTTCCCGACGGCGATTTACTTTACCCCGAAGATGTCGTTACGGAAGAAAATATGCGAGATATTGCGGAAGAGATTGTCAGGGAAAAAATACTTCTGAACACACAAGATGAAATTCCCCATTCGGTTGCGATTACAATAGACAAGTACGAAGAAAAAGAGGATATTGACAGAATTTACGCAACGATTTACTGCGAACAAAAAAGTCAGAAGGGAATACTTATAGGAAAAGGCGGAGCGTTATTAAAGAAAATCGGTACCGAAGCAAGGCTTGAACTTGAGAAGATTGTTGAGAAGAAGGTTTTCCTTTCGCTCGAGGTAAAGGTCGAGAAGGATTGGCGAAAGAAGGACAAAGTACTCAAAAACTTCGGGTATTATTCGGAAAATAAGTAAGCAAAATTTTTATTTACGGTTTTTGATAATATTGTATGAAAGTTGACTTCAAGACATATCAGCCCGCAATTAACTGTAAGCCGAAACCTTCGTTTAAAGGTTATTACGGCGATATTCAGCCGGCAAAGAAACTTTTTTATAACGTTGCGGGCAGAAGTTCCGTGTATGAGGATATCTGGACAAATTCCCATTTGTATCAGGCAGGGATAAAGAAATGGGTAAATGCCCACCCGATTGAACTTTTAAAGCGGACGTCCGAGCAGGTAATTCAGTCTATATGTACTCTTATAAAACCAAACAATGCTTATCCCGAAATCCCTTCATATATCCCGACGCCGAATTTCGGTGATAATTGGGGAAGACATGCAAACTATATAGAGATTAACCCGAGAGCGATTGCAAAATATGAGGGAGGAAAGGTTACGGACGGGCTTTTGCAGACTCTGAAATTAATCCCTGCTATGCCCGCTTCGCCGAATAACTTTGCAAATTGTATTATTCTTTCTCAGTTATACCCTACCTGGGGCGGAGACGGTACAGTTAATTCCGCTTCACAGTATTGTGCCAATCTTCATGCGGGAATCAGTGAGAATCTGCTTTGTGAGGGTTTGAAATGGAGAATGGGTGCCGATGAACAGGTGAAAGCGTTTAACGATTTGGCTCACGCAAGAGGACTTAAAACAGGGTTCAGAATGGTGCTTCCTTCAGGACAATTAAGCGTTCAGGGAAGACCTTTTAATTGGCTTGAGCATGAAAAAGCATATATTGATGCCTGTGTATGGGGTATTGATTTGGGCTTCGATGCCATATATTTTGACAGTGCAAAACATATTACGGATATGGACGGTTATTGCGGGCGGGGCGAGTTGCCAAACAAAGACCAAATGGCTTATATTTTGTACGAAATCCGCCAAAAAACGGGAAGAAACGACCTTTCTTTTATAGGTGAAAAATGCAATGATATGCAGGTTTATAAGGAAATGGGTTTTAACGCAGGCACGGATTGGGGTAAAGCCGATAATTTTGACAGTGTAAGATGGGAAGCGCAAAAGCAGGCATGGCGGGGCGAGTATGCGGCAGGACCCGAAGTGTCGAACGACAATGATGACGGGAGTATGAGTTTTGCGCAGAGGCTGAACAGAATCAATTCCTGCCTTTTCGGGTATAACAATATTAATGAAAAACTCCCTTCATATATGCAACTCCACGATATAATGCCGCTTGAGCCGGGGATAACGACGCATGACTTAATGGAGAGAACTATTCAGGCTAATGATTTTAATGCATGGACGGAGTGCGAACGACACTGGAACGGTATGTTTGACAGGTCGCCTTCTGCAGACGGCCACAGGAACAATGTTTATCACATTTTTGAAAACGTTATAAACTTTGGCTCTTAAGGTATTAAGATTATGTAAGGATTTTAAGTTTGGGTGATTTTTTATAATATACTGATTATTGTTGACAGTAATTATTGGGAGAAGCAGTATGACAAGTATAGTTGCAGAAAAATCATCAATTCACCCTTCAGCGGTAATCCACCCTACGGCTGTTATTTCTGAAGGCGTTACAATAGGACCGAATGTTGTTATTGGTGAAAACGTAAAGATTGGAAAAGGAACAAGAGTTATAGCAAATGCTTATATTGAATTTGCTGAAATCGGTGAAAATTGTACAATTTCTCCGTTTTCAACCATAGGCTCCGAGCCTCAGGATTTGGGGTATAAAGGCGAGCCCACGAAGGTAGTTATCGGTGACGGCACTATTGTTAAAGAAAATGTAACAATCCACAGAGGTGCGGCTTGCGGTGATTATACGACAAGAGTCGGTAAGAAATGCCTCTTGATGGTAGGCTCTCATATCGCACATAACTGTGTTTTGGAAGACGAAGTTATCCTCGCAAACCTTGTAACATTGGGCGGACACGTTCACGTAGGTTTCGGTGCGTTTGTTGGCGGAATGAGCGTATTCCATCAGAATATAAGAATCGGAAGTATGGCGATTATAAGCGGTTTCTCCGCTTCAAGACAGGACATTCTTCCTTATTCCAAAGGTGAAGGCAGACCGCCTGTTCCGAGAGGACTGAATGTAATTGCAATGAAGCGCAGAGGAGTTTCTCAGGAAATCAGAACCGCTACCAACGAAGCATTTAAACTTCTTATTTCCGAAGAATACAACACTTCTCAGGCCATAGAGAAGATTAAGGCTGAAATCCCGATGAATGAATATATTGAGAACATGATTGAATTCATTCAGACCTCTAAAAGAGGGGTGCTTCTCAAATCACATAAAGCGGGTTATCAGTCGCTTGAAGACTAGTATATAAGCGGATTTGGCTAATAATTTACAAACAAGGGTAATAATTACAATTATTATCCTTGTTTTGTTATAAATGTGAAAATTCTGTAAAGTACCCCAAAACACTTGCGGACACTGTAAAACCTCCGTCCTGTAAAGTTTTGTAAAGATTAATTTTTGTAAAATACTTGACTTATTATTCTTATATGCCATAATTATATTACACACTTTAAGTGTAGCCGAAACACTAAATAGCAAATAACCCCAAAAATCATATAAACTCCTAGATAATAAACACTAAAAAGACCATTAGGATGCAGAAAACAAATCCACTCGACACACACCGGGTGGTTTTTTTTTGCGGTTTTGTTTTGAGATATAATGAATTTATGTTAGGAACTCTGCTTGGCGTATCAGTAAGAATATTTTCAAACTCCGCTCTGAATGTCTTTCAAAAATTGTTAACAACGGCGGGCGAAAGGTCTTCGGTTGTAAACTTTTACACATATTTGGGCTTGCTTTTAATCGGTATATTATTTTGCCCGCACCCGTATTTTGATGTGAATATAATCAGAGATGTACTGATAATGGGTATTTTGGGTGCTTTGGGAAATTATTTTATAATTAAGGCTTTATCCTGCGGTGAACTTTCTTTGCTTGCGCCCATAAACTCTTACAAACCAATTGTTGCGCTGATTATCGGAATTTTTATGTTGGGCGAATTACCCGCTCTTTGTGACATTATCGGCATTTTGTTAATTATTGCGGGAACTTTTATCCTTACAGGCTATAAGTTTTCGTTTTCAAAAGCCTTTGGGTACAGGTTTTTGGCATTGATTTTTTCGGGAACGGAGGCCGTTTTTATCAAAAAAGTGATACTCCTTACAAATATTGAATCCGCTTTTTTGTATTGGGCGGCTGCAGGCCTGATTTTCTCTTATTTGCTGACATTTAAACACCCTTTGAAAATCTCACTGATTAACATAAAAACACAGATATTCCTGATTTTGGCGGTTGCTCTTATGCAATATTCAACCAACTATGTTTTCACAAAAATGAACGTATCAAATGCATTGGCTCTGTTTCAACTTTCAACGCTCCTGAGTGTGTTTTTGGGAGTAAATATTTTTAAAGAGGAGGGCTTGTTCAGGAAACTTGCGGCATCGCTTATCATGATAACGGGTGCGGTTGCAATTATTCTTTAGGTAATTCATCGAGGATAAATTTACCCAAACGTCCTTCTCTGTAATCTTTCAGAATATATTTTGCCGTTCGTTCGGTATCGGGGTTTTCGGCTTTTATAAGCCAATTACGTGCCATAGCAATCCCTTCAAGAGTTAAATCGGAAGTTTTGTAATATTCGGTAAGAGTGTCTTTATGCTTTTCATCTGACAACATATCCAACAAGGCCTGTGCTACCGGCTCGGGAGAGTACGCATTCTCGGAAACCGAACTTACAAAGGCGAGTTTAACCGCCTGCTCCTGATCATCTTGTCTTGTCGGGATAATCCCCGGGGTATCAAGCAAATCGAGTTGAGGATTAATTCTAACCCACTGCTGCTGCCTTGTAACTCCTGCTTTTGCTCCTGTTTTGGTTTTGGAGGATTTTGTAAGCAGGTTGATAACACTTGATTTCCCGACATTAGGCATTCCGACAACCACTGCTCTTGCAGGGCGTCTCAGTAATCCTTTTGCCATTAGTGCCTGAATTCTCGGCTCGGACAGTTTGACCGCAGTATTCACTATCTTGGGAATATTCCCGCCTTTTTTTGTATCGGATATTATAACGGGACAGCCTGCTGAGGTTTTCAGATAATCAACCCAGGTCTTTAACTCGTCATTATTAACCAAATCGGCTTTATTCAGCAAAAGAAGCCTTGGTTTATCTCCCAAGAACTTCTCTATGTTTGCATAACTGCTTGTTAAAGGTAAACGTGCATCTCGTACCTCAATCACAACATCAACCAGACTTAGTTTTTCTTTAAGCTGGCGTTCGGCTTTTGCTATGTGACCGGGATACCAGTGAATATGCAGTTTATCTTTTTTCAATTTTTTCCTTAATACGAGTTGCCTTACCTGAACGTTCTCTCAGGTAGTACAATTTAGCACGTTTAACGTCGCCTTTTCTGAGAACCTGTATTTTTTCGATACGTGGTGAATATACAAGGAATACTCTTTCAACGCCAACGCCCTGGAATACTTTTCTTACGGTAATTGTTTTATTAATTCCTGAGCCGTGTTCAGCGATAATGGCACCTTCGTATGCCTGAATTCTTTCCTTGTTACCTTCTACGATTCTGCAGAATACCTTAACCGTATCACCGGGGTTCATTTCCGGCAATTCTCTTGTTGTGTATTCGGATTCTAAATTCTTAATAATAGGATTCATTTTGCTATTCCTTTATATTTGACTATAGTGTACATTTGGCTTTATCATAAATAAAACAAAAAAGAAAAACAAGTAGTTGTAAAAATATTTAGTGTAATTGTAACGATTTAATACACATTTGTAACAATTTGGGTTAAAATAGGCAAGTTAAGATATTTACATGCTTTATGTTAGTAGCCGAACGTAGTGAAAGGGAATGATGATAAATCCTGTAAACAACAATAATCCCTCGTTTAAGAGTGCGCCTTGGTATGCTAATGTCATTACCGGAATGACAAAAGCAGATGCTTTAGCGCCGATTATTGCGTTGGAAACGACTGTTACGGGAGGAAGAACCATTCAGGCTCACAAAAGAGGCGGAAAAGACGAATCAAGAGAGAGATTGATTGAAGAAACTACGGGTGCTATCGTTTGGCTGTTCGGCGTGCAGGCATTAAACTATGTCGGTGACAAGATTTTGGGCAAATTGTACGGCGGGAACTTTGATGTGGGAACTGACCATGTCCTCAGAACTCCGTTTAAGAATTTCCTGATGAAAAATTCAGGCAAGAAATTTGCCAAAAAGCCGAGTCTTGTTGCTTTGGTAAAAGGTGTTAAAGTCTTGACAAGTATCGTATTGGCAGATGCGTTTATCGGCTTGGTTGTACCTCCGATAAATCAGAGTTTGACAAGATTTTTAACCAATAAGAGGGAATTGGAGGCCGAGGAACTTCAGGCAGAAAAGGCTGCGGAAAACAAAACTGATGAAAAGCAGTCTGACGTTGCATTCAAAGGCGCCGCTCTCGGCGGAATTAACGCATTTACAAACTTTATTGAAAACACCAATGTCGGTAAACTGTTGTCTGTTGATGCAGGATTAGTCAGCGGCAGGGTTTACAGTGCAAGAAACAACGATGAAAGACGTGAAATCGCAATAAGAGACTTGGGCTCAATTTATTTCTATATGTGGGCGCAAGGTCATGTCTGCAAGGTTTTGAATAAACTTGAAAGCGGACATTGGGGACGTTTAAATCCGAATACTGCGCATATTCTTGACAGACATCTCGACAGAATATTACAGGAACACGACAATGTAATGCCTGTGGAAGAATTTGAACGTTTGGTCCTTGGCGACTCTTCAAAAGTAGAATTGCCTGAAGGTATCAAATTCGAGACGGGCAAAGTATCTGCATTGTCCAAATTGTTCAAGGGCAGGAAAGAGCCTCTTCAGGTCGCAAAAGTCAGTGACCTCGAAGGCTTATTTGAGCCTGAAATTATGGACAGAATCAGGGAAATGTCAAAACTTCAGCCTTTACGTCAGGGTGAAGCGGTTGTTACAAAACAACAGATTATTGATGCAATGAACGTTGCGGAAATTAATGATCCCGATTTGCTGAATAATGTGTTCTCGGAATTTACCGGAGGCAAGGGGAAAGTAATAGATAAGACTCCAAAGGGCAAAACTATCCGCTCGAAAACCGAGTATGTCGGCGGTGCATATAACGACGAGTTCAGATATGTTTCCAATTCAAGACTTTATAAATTAAAAGATGAAATGGAAGTGTACATAAAAGACATCTGCAAACGTGCAAAAGACGGCAAGATTACAAAAGATATTCTTGAAGGTGCAAAGAACAGAAACACTGTCCTGAGCGGTGTGAACTTTATCGCAGGATTCTTGTTCGCAGCATCATTCTTATCAACCTTTATCCCGAAGATACAGTATTGGGTTACAAGAAAGAAGGCCGGCATAGATGCATTCCCCGGCACGTACGATTATGAGCATGCCCGTGCTGCGACAGACGCTGCCAACGACAAATAACTGCCGTTACAGTTGACCATAAAGCAGCAGAGAGTTATTAATCCTGCTTACGCATCTTTAATTAAAGCATTAATATCGACTTTAAGTGCGCGAGCGATGTCTATAACTCTGAGTATAGTGGGGTTAATTTTCCCTGTCTCAATCAAGCTTACAGAGTTTCTGGAAATATCACATTTTTCTGCTAAACTTTCCTGAGAGATACCTTTCCTCAATCTTTCGCTTTTAATGTTAATTCCGATGTTTTTTAATCTTTTACTTAAGTCCATATCTGTATTTTGCTACACCCAAAACCATATTTCTATAGATTATAATTGGCATAATTATAATAACTTTTGACTATCTGCAAAAACTAAGAGGCTGAACGTTCTATCGTTCAACCTCTCAGATTAATTGTTATTGCTTATTCTACTTCGCCTGCGGTTTTGCCGTATTTTCTGATTGTCATATTCAGAAGATTTTCGTGGTGCTTATCTCTGTAGATTTGGCAGAGAAGTTTATAAGCATATTTGTTATAATGATTTTCTCTTAAAATGTCTTCCAATTGTGCAACCGCAGTGTTGGAACGTTTCATATAGTAGTTGATAAGCGGAGGCAGAATGATTGTCTGATCGTTTTCATCAGTTGCCCATGCTATTTCAGCGCAACTTTTTGCCTTATCATATTCTTCCGCATCAAGGTACATAACTGCGATTTCGTAGTAAACTTCAGATTTGCTTCTTCTGTCTGTTTTTGTCTGAGCAACAATCTGATATTCCTTAGCGGCCTTGTCGTATTCTGCTCTTTTTCTGTATTGTTCTGCCAAAGCCAAATGGGAAGCAACGTCTGTTCCTACGTATTCATTAAGATTTGTGTTGTCATCAACAGGAACATTCAGTGTTGAAAGAATTTCTGCTGCGGTAAACAACTGAGCACGTTCTGACTGAGTCAAAGGTACGTCGGTAATATCAGGAACTACCGAATATACGAGAGCCAATGTCTTGAGGTCGCGAGGTGTAATTTCCGTATTGAATTTTGTACCGATAGGATACATAACATCATAAATACTCTGGCTTGCACCTGTTAAACCCAAAGAATGTCCGATTTCCTGAAGAGCAGATGAGAACAACTGCTTAGAATCAAGGCTGTGTCCTTTAGCGTCGGTCTTGTTAAATGTTATAACAGAATCCGTAATGCGGTTTCCGTTAACAGAAAACGAATGAACACCGATGGAATTTTTGTTGTCGTTAAATTTGAAATAGCATTTCATCTGCGCTTCTGCGGGTGATTCAACAAATTCAAATCTTACGAGGCCTTCGCTTGCTCTCTGCCATGCCTGATAAGCGCTCATAACGGTTTCTCTGTAGTATTCGGGAACGCCGCTTGTATCCTCAACATAAACCTTCAAAGGCATAGATTCTTTGTTCCATCTTACGATTTTGCCGTTCTTGCAAATCTGTCTGAAGTAACTGTCTATAACAGCCGCTTTAATAGTCTTTTCACTCATGGACTTGTCATAACCGAGTGTCATAGCACTGATGTTTTGAAGTCCGAATTCTTGTGTTGTCGGAACAGGGCTGATGTTCATTAATGCAAAAGCGCCTGCTGCAACAAGGAATGTACAAATTACAATTTTTTTCATTTTGCTTAAATAACCTCTTTTTCTGTATATCTACACTAAACTATACTTGTATAAAACATGTAAATTTTATTTTTGCGTTTATTATACTATACAGATATTAATTTTACAAATTTTAAATACTTGAAACTTATAATTGATTTATGATACACTCAGTTTATTAAGGAGGATTTATGCACGAATACGTTTTTAAAATGAAAAAAGGCGATATTGAAATTGAGTTAAAATCCGATGACTTGGAGTTTGTTGAAGAACAACTTAACAAATGGAGAGAAGAACTTCTTCAGCAGGATTAATTAAACTATGGCTTCATATTCTTTCAAAATCACAAAAGGTAAATATGTATTGGAACTCGTTACTTCGGATAAGGAGTTACTTGTCGAGCAGTTCGGTATGTGGGTAAGACAGGCCGGCGAATATGCTCGTCAAAAGAAGATTAAGGAACATAAAGATACAGTAAATACTCAGATAAGAGAAGAAGAAGAAATAACGAAGCAAAACATTGAAGCCCAAATTAACAACAGACCTGAGCCTGAGGAGACACAGCCTGAAGCACCGGCACCGCAGCCCGAACAGAAGGAGCAGGATTTGGATATCTTCTATGCACCGCCTTCTCCGCCCGAGCCGGCTGTAAGGAACGAGAATGATGAAGCAGGCGGAGTTTTCGATAATATTCTTGAGCAATCCATGAATAACCCTCAGACTGAACTTAGTTTTAAGACAAGCCCTTCAATCAAAAAAGATAACGCATTTTTGAATTATATGGCTGACAGGAAAATCGAGAGAAAAATCGATTATCTTCTTTTAACCGCTTATTATTTCACTCAGTTTGAGCAGAAACCGAGATTTACGCTCAAACAGTTAAATGCAAAACTTATGCAGAATTTGGCGGTAATTATAGACCATGCGGTTTTGCAGGAGGCAATAAACAGGGATTATATAGAATGCCTTCCTGATTTAACAGGTCTTGTAGGCGCAAGCGAATACAGACTGACTGCATACGGCGAGAAAACTTTAATGGAAGAATAAAAAAAGAGGTTCAATAAATGAACCTCTTTTTTTTTATGAAAAACATTACTAAACTTTCATTTCTTTTTCGAATCCGAAGAGCGAACTTACCGATTCGTCATCGTGGATTCTTGAAATTGCCTGCCCTAAAAGCGGAGCAATTGAAAGTTGTTTAACATTCGGAGGCAAATCTTCTTTTGCCCACGGGATTGTATTCGTTACGATACATTCCTCGATAGGTGCTTCTTTCAACCTTTCTCTTGCCGAGCCTGAGAATACTGCGTGAGTTGCTCCGACATAAACTGCCTTGGCACCTTTTGCCTTAAGAAGTTTTGCCGCTTCGCAGATTGTTCCTGCGGTATCAATCATATCGTCAAACATTAAGCAAACTTTGCCTTCGACATCACCGATGATATGTGCTGCGATAGCCTCGTTATGTTTGTCACGTCTTTTATCGATAATTGCCATCGGACAGTCGAGTTTCTTTGCAAAGTGTCTTGTTCTGTTTGCGCCGCCCATATCGGGTGAAACTGCAACCATGTCGTCAGGATTGATATTTAAACCTTTTACATAGTCAACCAATATCGGAGTTGCGAAAATGTGGTCAACCAATATATTGAAAAATCCCTGAATCTGACCTGTGTGCAAATCCATTGCAAGAACTCTCGTTGTACCTGCGGTTGTTAACAAATCAGCAACCAATTTTGCGGTGATTGCTTCTCTGCCTGAGGTTTTTCTGTCCTGTCTTGCGTATCCGTAGTAAGGAATTACTGCGGTTATTGTCTTTGCACTTGCTCTTTTGAATGCATCAATCATAATGAGCAATTCGACAAGATTCTCATTAACGGGATTGCAGAGCGGCTGGATAATGAAAACATCATCGCCGCGGATACTTTCTTTAACCTGAACATAAATTTCACCGTCCGAGAAATTTTTGATTACCATAGGTCCGACAGTCGTTCCTAAATAATCTGCAATTTCCTGTGCTAAAGCCGGATTTGAACGGCCGGAAAATAACTTAATGTCGTGAGTGGGATTTACCGCCCTTTCAAGTTGCGGATAAGTCATTTCAAGCACCATGGTGACGTCCTTTCTTTCTCTGGATTTGTGACAGTGTCAATTTTACAATAAAATTTGTTTTTAGAACAGTATTTTTTAAAAAATATTAAGCCTGTTTTTTATAAAACCCGAAAAAAATAAATTTGCATGACATGTAATTTTGTTGTATCGTTTGAATGTAAATACTCGTATTAAGAAGAAGGAGATTTCATATGAGTGAAAGAAAATTAGTCGGAACAGAAGAAATGTTCAGAAAAGCGCTTGCCGGCGGATATGCCATTGGTGCTTACAACGTAAACAACATGGAAATTTTACAGGGTATTGCGGAGGCTGCTGAAGAAACAAGATCACCAATCATTTTGCAGGTTTCTGCAGGTGCAAGAAAATATGCAAACCAAACTTATTTGATTAAGTTGGTTGAGGCAGCATTGGCTACAACAACCGTACCTATCGCATTACACTTAGACCACGGTGCTGATTTTGAAATTTGTAAGGCTTGTATTGACGGCGGTTTCTCATCAGTAATGATAGACGGTTCAAGATTTCCGTTTGAAGAAAACGTTGCCGTAACAAAACAGGTTGTTGAATATGCACACCAAAGAGGTGTTTCAGTTGAGGCTGAACTTGGTAAATTGGCGGGTGTGGAAGACGATGTTAATGTATCCGACAAAGATGCAAAATATACAAACGTTAAAGAAGCAGTTGAATTTGTTAAGAGAACGGGCTGTGATTCTTTGGCAATCGCTATCGG
>DBYM01000052.1:0-3200 GCA_002309875.1 Cyanobacteria bacterium UBA1186 | reverse complement strand
TACAAATTCAAAGGCGAAGCAAAATTAGACTTTGAAAGACTTAAAGAAATCAAAGATGCTCTTCGTGAAGCAGGTTTCGGTGATTACCCGATTGTTCTTCACGGCTCATCATCTGTTCCTGCCGAATTTGTTGCAAAATGTAATAAATACGGCGGTAACTTACCTGATGCACAGGGCGTTCCGGAAGACATGTTAAATTACGCTTCTAAACACGGTGTTGCAAAGATTAATATTGATACTGACTTGAGATTGGCAATGACTTCAACAATCAGAGAATTCTTTATCGAACACCCTGAAAAGTTTGACCCGAGAGAATATATGGGACCGGGAAGAACTGCAGTTAAGGAAATGGTTATGCACAAAATGCGTGACGTATTAGGTACCGCAGGACACGCAGACGACTAATAACGTTCGTTAAATAAATTAAAAAACTCCGGTTAAATCCCGGAGTTTTTTTGTTATTGTACAACTTCTGCTTTCTGATATTCTTCTTCGCTGACTCTTTGCATATAAACTTTCTTTGCCAAATCAACATTGAAGGCTTTGTTGCAACTGTTCAGAATTTCACGGAAACCTTTTTCAAAGTCTTTGTCGTGTTTGTCGTTTATCCTGTAATATATTGCGGAATCTTTCTCGCTGATTCGCGGTGCTTCAATACTGCTGTTTGTTCCCATCACTATTGTGTTAATAGCGGCTTCCGTAACGGCATTTTTTTCGTTTTCGTCCTTAATTGTTTGCACATTCGGCATAGAAATCTTGTAAATCCCGTGAAAGGAAGGATTTTGCATATTTGCACTTACAGACATATTAAACCTCCAAACTTCATCACATATTATAGAAAAAACGCAATCCGTTAATTAATTGCTAGTATTGCAGTTAATATTTACAAAATTTTACATGAGAGAACGGCTGTGGCAAATGGCTATGGCAATGGCATCTACGGTATCGTCGAGTTTGGGTAATTCGTCAATTCCGAGTGCAATATGTACCATTCTTTCGACCTCTTTTTTCTCCGCTCTGCCGTACCCCGTAAGCACTTGTTTTACTTCCATAGGTGTGTAATCGTATGTCGGAATTCCGTATTTCTCAAGCACTGTTAAGATGACGCCTCTTGCTTCCGCTACGGGAATTATGGTTTTTTGGTTTTTGAAGAAAAATAATTTTTCGACTGAGGCGCAATCGGGTTTGTATTCTTCAACTATGGTTGATAAATCGTTATAAATCTCAAGCAGACGTTTTGAATCGTCAAGTTCTTTATCCGTCTGGATTGAGCCTGATGTAATCAACTTTAAATTATCTTTGTTCCCTTCAAGCAGACCGTAACCGACAATAGCCATGCCGGGGTCAATTCCTAAAATTTTCATGTAAACATTATAACATTAACAGTGACAAATAAAAATTTTCGAGTTATTATAATTTCTGTTAGCCGATACATATCAATTAGGGATTAAAAATAAATGAGTAATGAAAATGCACAGGAATTAATAATCGGTATTCCCAGAGGAATGTCCTTCTACAGCAACTATCCGTTTTGGTACGGTTTTTTCACAAGCCTGGGTTTTAAAATTGTGTTATCTGACCCTACGACAAAACAAACTATGTCAGAGGGCTCTGCTCTTGTAGTTACGGAAACGTGCCTGCCTATTAAGATTTATCTCGGACACATTTTGAACTTAATCAAAAAAGGTGTTAAGAATATTTTTGTTCCTTCTCTGCAGTCTATTGCACCGAAGATTTATAACTGCTCAAAAATCAGAGGACTTCCTGATTTGGTCAGAAATGTCGTGAAGGGTGATTTTAATATTATTGAAGCAACCCTTGATAAATCTGCCAAAGGCAAGGGATTGTACTCTTTCCTGGCTGAAGCCGTAAAACCGTTCGGAATTACGAGTTTTGATGTAATTAAAAAGGCATCAAAGGACGGCTGGCGTGTTTACAATAACTTCATTGTTATGATGCGTTCGGGAATGAATTACAAAAAGGCCTTGTCGTATGCTCTTAAAGGAAAAATTTTAATAGAAGATGCCGAGGCAACCGCAGCAATCAGTGTTGCACTGATTTCACACGGGTACAACATTTATGACGAACGTGCCTGCATGAAGATTTTTGACAAACTTGAAAAGATGGGTGTCAAGGTTTATACCGCACTGAATCTTACTGATGAACAACTTGCGGAAGGTATTTCCACGATAGGACATCATGAGTATTGGGCTAACAGTGCAGAAATGACAGGTGCGGCAGGCCACTATCTCAAGGATAATAAAATTGACGGTATTATTACTCTTAATGCGTTCGGCTGCGGTCCGGATTCGCTGATGGTTGAAACAATTACAAGAAAAGCGAAAGATGCGGGTAAGCCGATGCTTGCTCTGACTATTGATGAACATACGGGTGAAGCGGGTTTTGTAACAAGACTCGAAGCCTTTATAGATATGCTTTTCCGCAAAAAACGCATGAATTTAACCAAAACGGTTGATATAAAGGAATATGACTATACTCCCCAAACCAACATTTGTGAAACCGTAATAACAAAATAAAATCAATTGTAAAGAATTGTAAATCCGCAAAACATTTGATTTATGCGGGTTTTTGTATGTTCTCCGAAAATTTGTTAAATCTTTCGGGCAATTTTTGCTGCGAAAAAAACTTTATTATTTCGTAAGGGAAATTTATTAATAGGGGGATTTAATATGTCAGAGTCAACTATTCAAAATGTACAAACTTTTAAGGTTAAGAAGGATCAGGGTATTACACAGGTCCTGAAAGAACACATCAGCAAGATGCCGAATTCAATTTTGTCAGACGGCAAAATTACTAATGCGGAATGGGACGCAACCATCGATGTTCTTATCGATATTAACAATTCACGTGCTAAAGGTGAAAAACTTTTCAGAGGCGGTATTGATAAATCGGGAGAAGATTGGCACAGCAATTTCATTGTGTATAAAGATCAGGAACTCGCATTCACCAAGGAAGAAATGGACAGATTATACAAGGCAATGGGCGTAACATTGCAAAAAGAACAGCCTTCTGATAAAGCAGAAGCCGCTAAGGAAGCAACCAAGCCCGCTGCTGCAACACAAAAAACGGATTCTGTTGCCGTTGCACAAAAGACTGATGCGGCTGCCTTAGCACAAAAAACAGATACTGCCGCAACACAGACAAAGAAAGCGGAAGAAAAACCTGAAAAGAACAGTAAA
>DBYM01000025.1:4896-6286 GCA_002309875.1 Cyanobacteria bacterium UBA1186 | reverse complement strand
AGTCTCTTCATGCCCAGATTAAAAAAGAGGTCCAAAAGACCTCTTTTTTTCTTGATTAATTTATTGCCATTTTATATAATATGAACATAAATTAGTGTTTTAATAGGAATTACATTTTAAAAGGAGAGAGATTTATGATGAAAACACTTATTAAGTCATTGTTTGCATCGATGCTCGCAATGATTTGTGCTCCTTCTTTTGCAGGTGAAGCTTCACTTGTAGTTCCGAATATTAAAGCGGCAAGTATCGACAGTTATAACCTCTTGGTTATAGGTCTTGTTGTTTCCGTAATCGGTGTAATATTCGGGCTCATTGAGTTTTTACGTGTAAAAAAGGTGCCTGTACATCAAAAGATGGAAGAAGTCGGTAACACAATTTTTGAAACCTGTAAGACTTATCTTGTTCAGCAGGGTAAATTCCTGTTGATGTTGGAAATTCTGATTGGTTTGTGTATTGCGTTCTACTTCTGGTACTTACAGGGAATGAAAGCATCAGCCGTGTTTACAATTCTCGGTTGGTCTGTTCTCGGTATCTTAGGCTCATACCTTGTAGCCTGGTTTGGTATCAGAATGAATACACTGGCAAACTCAAGAACTGCATTTACCGCACTCAGAGGTAAACCTATTGACATACTCGGCATTCCGCTAAGAGCAGGAATGAGTATCGGTGTCTTATTGGTTTCAATAGAACTTATCATGATGCTCGTAATCTTACTGTTTGTTCCGGGCGAACTCGCAGGAGCATGCTTTATCGGTTTTGCAATCGGTGAATCACTCGGCGCATCTGCCCTTCGTGTAGCAGGCGGTATCTTTACAAAGATTGCCGATATCGGCTCTGACTTAATGAAAATACAGTTCGGCATCAAAGAAGATGACCCGAGAAACCCCGGTGTTATTGCTGACTGTACAGGTGATAACGCAGGCGACTCAATCGGACCTACGGCTGACGGATTTGAAACTTACGGTGTAACAGGTGTTGCCCTTGTTAGTTTCATCTTGCTCGGCGTATTTAAAGACTACCAGGTACAACTGTTGGCATGGATTTTCACAATGAGATTCCTGATGATTATTACATCAGTTGTTTCATACTGGTTTAACAATGTAATCACAAAAGTTTACGATAAGATTACCAAGAAGTTTGACTTTGAAGCACCTTTGACTAACTTAGTATGGATTACATCAATATTGTCAATTATTATGACATTCTGCGTAAGTAAAACATTATTGGGCGGATTGCCTGACAACTTATGGTTAGTTCTTTCAATAATCATTTCTTGCGGTACTTTGGGCGCAGCATTAATACCTGAGGCAACAAAGGTATTCACAAGCCCGCACGCTAAACATACACACGAAGTCGTTACGGCTTCTAAAGAAGGCGGAGCATCTTTAAC
>DBYM01000025.1:4338-4790 GCA_002309875.1 Cyanobacteria bacterium UBA1186 | reverse complement strand
CCGTCAGTATTTGCATTCGGTTTGGTTGCATTCGGCTTCTTGGGTATGGGACCTGTAACCATTGCGGTTGACTCGTACGGACCTGTAACAGACAACGCTCAATCAGTTTACGAGTTATCTCTGATTGAAGAAGTGCCTGACGTTGCAGGCGGCATTGAAAAATATTATGGATTTACTCCTGATTTTGAAAATGCAAAGAGATACTTGGAAGAGAATGACGGTGCAGGTAACACATTCAAAGCAACTTCAAAACCGGTACTTATCGGTACAGCAGTTGTTGGTGCAACTACAATGATATTCTCATTGATTCTTGTAATCAAAGAAACTTTGGGAATCACACCGGAAATGATATTGAACCTGTTGAACCCTTACACACTTCTTGGCTTCATTGCCGGCGGTGCGGTAATTTACTGGTTCTCAGGTGCTTCAATGCAGGCTGTTACAACAGGTGC
>DBYM01000025.1:2975-4292 GCA_002309875.1 Cyanobacteria bacterium UBA1186 | reverse complement strand
AGCGCTAATTTAGCAAACTCAAAAGAAGTTGTTAAGATTTGTACTCAATATGCACAAAAAGGCATGTACAACATCTTTATCGCTTTGTTTGCATTTGCTTTGGCTCTGGCATGCTTATCTTCACCAAACGGTGATGCAGCAACTCCTGTTTCATTCTTTGTAAGTTACTTAATAGCAATCGCAGTATTTGGTCTGTTCCAGGCTGTATTTATGGCTAATGCAGGCGGCTGCTGGGATAACGCAAAGAAAATTGTTGAAGTTGATATGGCAGAAAAGGGAACACCTCTGCACGAATCAACGGTTGTCGGTGATACGGTCGGCGACCCGTTCAAGGATACTTCATCAGTTGCAATGAACCCGATTATCAAGTTTACCACTCTGTTTGGTTTACTCGCTATGGAAATCGCAATCAATCCTGATTTCCAAGCATTTGCAAAACCTGCAGGCTGGGTATTCCTGGTACTCGCTCTAATCTTTGTAATTCGTTCATTCTATGCAATGAGAATACCTGCAAAGAAAGAAGGATAGGGGTAAATATACCTTAAATTAAACGAGGCGGATTTGGTTTAACTGGACCCGTCTCGTTTTTTAACTTTTTCTTGATTACAATTCTTGTTTGAATTACACTTAAACTGTTAAGAATATTTTTTACTAATAAGAAGGAGTGAAAATTATGGTAAAAGTTGCAATTAACGGATTCGGAAGAATCGGCAGAAACACTCTGAGAGCAGCAATCAGAGAAGGTATTTTTAATGAAATTGATTATGTTGCAATCAACGACCCCGGTTTGAAACCTGCAGATGCAGCGCATTTATTCAGATATGACTCAGTTATGGGTAAATTTGACGGACAGGTTGAAGCTTATGAAGAAGGTATTATTGTAAACGGTAAGAAGATTAAATTCTTCGCTGAAAAAGATCCTGCAAATCTTCCCTGGAGAGATTTGGGCGTAGAAGTTGTTGTTGAATCAACAGGTTTCTTCACTGACGGCGAAAAGGCTAAGGCTCACATCGCTGCAGGTGCTAAGAAGGTTATCATTTCAGCTCCTGCTACAAATGAAGATATTACAATCGTTTTGGGTGTAAACGACAATATGTATGACCCTGCAGTTCACAATGTAATCTCTATGGCATCTTGCACAACTAACTGCTTGGCTCCTGTTGCTAAAGTTATCGATGAAAAATTCGGCATCGTTAAAGGTTTGATGACAACTGTTCACTCATACACAGGTGACCAGAGAATCTTAGACGCAGGCCACAAAGATCCTCGTCGTGCAAGAGCAGGCGCTCTTAACATTTGTCCTACAAAGACAGGTGC
>DBYM01000025.1:2652-2948 GCA_002309875.1 Cyanobacteria bacterium UBA1186 | reverse complement strand
CCTCAATTGAAAGGTAAATTGGACGGTTTCGCTATGAGAGTTCCGACTCCGGACGTATCTTTGGTTGACGTTGTATTCGAAGTTGCTAAAGACGTTACTGTTGAAGAAGTTAATGCCGCTCTTAAGGCAGGTGCTGACGGACACGTTCTTTGCTACACAGAAGAACCGTTAGTATCTTCTGACTTTATCGGCACTTCACAATCTTCAACCGTTGATGCTTTATTAACCCGTGTAATGGGCGGAAACCAGGTCAAGATTATTTCTTGGTACGATAACGAAATGGGTTATTCAACAAG
>DBYM01000025.1:0-2623 GCA_002309875.1 Cyanobacteria bacterium UBA1186 | reverse complement strand
AAGACTGTAATTGATTTAACCGTATTTAAATTCAAAGGGTATTGTTCAATGAACAATACCCTTGTTTTATATAAAATCGCCTCCATCTACCGAGGTTTGTTGCCTTAATTTAACTTTTTAAGGAATTCATTAATATCAACCGTCAATCCTTTTCCACAATCACGGTTAATAAATTTATTAACTATGTAATCCGCCAAATCCCAAGTCCTTGCTTCAATTCCTGACGCCAAGATTCCCGTAACTCTTTCGGCAGGCTCTTGTTTCCTGAATATATTCCAAAAACTTTTTTCTCTGATTTTTCTTGCAAAAATATCAAGAGAGAGGGCTTTCTCCAATAATATCCCGGTATCAAGCGGCCTGCAACTCGGAGCAATATTGACAAATACATCGCATTTTTCACACAATTCTTTAAATGCACTTTTTGCCTTCAATTTTTGGACCATATAATCCACCAATACAGGACCTTCTTCACCCATTAAACTTTGAAGAATTTTATCCCCTTCAACATGTTTAAGTGCTTTAAAATTTGCTGAATTACTGAAATTTTGTGTATCAAAATTTACCCTCATAATTTTCCCCTTTCAATAGTCGTTTAAAACGTCGTAAAAATAAAATTTGCTACCCTTGAAGATAAATTTTGATTAAATATAATCAAATTACAATGAACATTAGCCAAAAATCACAAAAAGCACTTGAATACGACAAAATTTTGACCGAACTTTCCGAATTTGCAAAAACGGAGCAGTCAAAAGCACTTTGCCTTGATTTAACGCCTTATGTTAAGAGAGCAGATGTCGAAAGAGAATTGACATATACGAGAGAGGCCAAGTCAATACTTGATTTTGCCAATGATATTCCCGTTGATAAAATACAAAATTTTTCAAAATTAAAAGAAACAAACGAATACTTTACAGAAGAAGAATTAATCGATATTGCCAAGACTCTGAGAACATTCAGATTAGTAAAGAATTTCCTTAAGGAAAACCTGCCGCAGGATTCGTTAATGAATAAATTGTCCGAAAATTTATATTCAAATAAGGAATTTGAAGACAGAATCTTTGATACTTTTGACAACAACCATGCGGTAAAACAAGATGCAACGGCAGAATTAAAAGGTTTCTATTCCTCGCTTAAAGATACCGAAGCAACATTGAAACAAAAAGTTCAGGATTTAATGAATAATTCTGACTTTCAATCTCACCTGCAGGAAAACATATATACAATGAGAGATGACAGAATCGTTTTTCAGGTTAAGGCATCAGACAAAAATAAGGTTTCGGGAATAGTTCACGATGTTTCTGCAACAAACAGAACATTCTATATTGAGCCTGCGCAGATAGTACCTTTGAACAATAAAATCAGAGAACTTCGCTCCAAGATATATGCCGAAGTTATTCGGATTTTATCAGGCCTTTCTCAGGAAATTAAAAAAGAAATTCCTGCACTTATTAATTCGGAAAAACATCTTGCTTTAATTGACTCTCACTTCGCAAAAGCACGTTATGCAGTCAAAATATCGGCAGTTGAGCCGATAGTAAGCATTATGAAAACAGTCAAAATCGACTTAATGCGACACCCGCTGCTTATCGGAAATGTCGAGAATCTTGTGGAAAATGATTTCTCAATAGGAGAAGGCTACAATTCAATTATAATAACCGGCTCAAACACAGGCGGTAAAACCGTTGCATTAAAAACTGTCGGATTATTTATACTTATGATGAAATCAGGAATGTTCCTGCCGTGTGCAGAGGCCTGTATTTATCCATATAACAAAGTTTTGGCCGATATCGGAGATGAACAAAATATCCTGCAAAATCTCTCAACCTTCTCGGCTCATATGAAAAATATTATTGAAATACTTAATATCGCAAATTCAGAAACATTTGTCCTCCTTGACGAACTCTGTGCCGGCACTGACCCGCAGGAAGGTGCAATATTAGCGGAAGTTATTTTAAAAGATTTGGCCAAAAAGAACACGGCATCAGTAATTACAACTCACTACGGAGAATTAAAGACACTTGAGTTTGATAACCAATACTTTAAAAATGCCTGTGTAGAATTTGATTCCGAAACATTAAAACCGACATACAAATTAATTATAGGAATCCCGGGGCTGAGCAACGCAATATCGATATCTGCAAATTTGGGGCTTAAGGAAGATTTGGTCTGGGAAGCAAAAGAACTTTTAATAACACAGAGAGACCCTGCAAGTATGGCCATTGAAAGGCTTCAGGATACTCAGCAAAAACTCGACTATAACCTGAAGGAAGCGGAACAGTTCAATGCTCAGGCTGAAGAACTCAAAATGCACTATGAAAAGGAATTATCACAACAGAAAAAAGATAAGAAAAAAACTCTGAAAGTTTTAAAAGAGAAATTCGACTCGCAACTTGAAGAAGCAAAAGAAGAAATCAAAGATATTCTTGATGAAATGCGGAAAGATAAGTCCGAAAAAATTGCAAGACGCTCATACCAAAGGCTTGCAAAATTAGAAAAGAATTTTAAAGACGGCCTTGATAACGAAAGAGAAGCAGATACATATACGGAAATTGATTGGGATAAAATCACTATTAACAGTACTGCAATGGTTAAGGAATTAAATCAGCAGGTTACAATACTTTCC
>DBYM01000047.1:43566-50864 GCA_002309875.1 Cyanobacteria bacterium UBA1186 | reverse complement strand
TTAAGAGAAGGTGTTTACACCTTCTCTTTTGTTGGGTTTCACCCAACCTACAGCCTCGGAATTGCCGTTCAACGCGAACGAGCAAGACACGAACCTCGTTTCCTCTTAATAAGTACAATTATTTGCAATTTTGTTATATCATTAAAAACAAAAGGGGGAAATATGAAAAAACTTTTTAGTCTTTTATTAATAATGTTAGCGACAACCGTTTCTGCGTTCGCTTTTGGTGTTGACAGTACCATGACAACGGTTATGGACAGTTGGAAAGGATATCACATTGACAAAGTTATAGACAGATGGGGTTATCCGACTGACGAAAAAACTTTGGCAGGACACAAAATCTATATATGGAAAACCGAAAGAGTTGAAACAACAGAAGGGTATTCCACAACAAAACCGCATACCGATAAAAAAGGCAGAACTTATTACACAACGGAAACCTACGGCGGCGGCACCGAAATTCTGACCTCAGAAAGAATTCTTGAAGTTGACGAAAATGATATTGTCGTAAAGGGCAGATGGAGCGGGAATGACCTTCCTTTCACCTTTGTCGGTATTGCCAAACAATGGTTAAACCCTGCGTACGAACTCAGGAAATAATTAAGCCTGTTTACCCTTCTTATTTACCCCCAAAAATATTACTTAATCTCGGAAATACTTTTTTGAACTGCAAAAAGGTGTCTGCTCTGCGTTCTGCCTTTGTTTTTGAAAGGATGCAAATATCCTGAGGGTTATAAACGGCAAGTTGTGACTGCGGTTTGCCTATCACGGAATCTATGCTTGCCAAAACCAAATGTTTGGATAACTCTTTTTGGGCATACGCAGCATTATAACCGTTTCTTTTAAAAAGTTCTTTTATCAGTTTATCAATATTTGCATCTGCACCAAATTCTTCATATATCTCGTCAATCATTGATGAAAGTTGTCTGCTGTTTATGCTCGCAGGTTTGAGATTATTAACTTTTGCCTTAACGACACCGCCGTTTAGCCCCGCAAAAAATGCCGCAACCTCTTTTTCGGGAGAAAAATAAACTCCGTCGCCAAGTTCTCTCGACATACCCAGGAATTCCTGAATAAATTTTGGTTTTGTTCCAAACCCTTCCTTTTCTATTCTGTGTTCGTGTTTTGTTCCGTGATAAAATATACCGTCTGCAGGCAAAGCACTCTTTTCCGTTTGCGTTATCTTACCGCAGTACATTAAATCCGCATGACTTTTGATTTTGTCAGGCCTGAACAAACTCTTCCTTAATTCCCAAATCTTTTGATAATCTTCGTCATAATAAGAACCCGTTAATTTCGTTTCAAGAAAATCACTAATTGTTTGGAATAAATCGGAATGTACTCTCTGAAAATCTTTGTAATAATCTTTGGCCGCAGGCTCTTTTCCGCAGGCAATTGCTCTGTCCATTCTGTCGGCAAACATGGTCGCTTTTTCTTTCAGCAACTTTAATGCCCGCTCTGCTTCGGGGGTCATTTCCAAACCTGATGAATCAAACCTGTTCAGCGTAACCAGGAATGAAGATTTCGGCTCATTTGCCTGCCTGAAAATTAAACGTGATATTCTGTTAAGACGTGATTCATTAATCTGCGCCATAAAATTTTTATCCGGCACTTTTGAAACTACTTTTTCGCCAACTGATAATACGCCTCTTATGTTCATTTTAATTCCCGATAAATCCCGTATTACATATATAAAGTAATCTGAATAACAAAAATTGCTTTTTTTGTTACAAAATTAACCATTAGGTTTTACTCCTCCTTAAATCATAGCACAGAATTAAAGCAAAATTAAGGCATTTCGTCCCGCAGGAGTTTAGTCCATATTTCCTCCGTAAGTTCGCCGTTATTTTCTTCGCATATTTTGGCTAATTCTCTGCATCGGTTAATTTTCCTGTTTGCACCGGTTAAATAATCATAAGCGTCAATTTTCCCGAGTTTTTCAAAAATCTCACGATTTTTGGCTTCGCAGGCAACACTGTAAACAACGTAATCACTCCACATTTTCTTAATCTCCGCTAAGCCTTTTTCCGCTCTTGCAAGTGAAGCATTCGTTTTTTCATCTGTTAAACCGTCTGCAAGTTGACGTTTTATATTCGCAATTTCAGCATTTATGTGTTTGATTTCGTTAAGTCCTCTGTCCATTTCCCTCCATAAATCCCCGACAGGAAATATATTAGGTTTTCCAAGATTTTTCAATTGTTTTGAAAAAATATTTTCGACAAGGTTATATACTTTTTTCACTTCAAACCCTAATTTGGGAGTTTTTGTGAAATAGTAATTGTATTTATGAAAAACAAAATCCTGCGCTTTTAAGGATTCGAGCGAATGATAGGTATCCATATAAATGTTTACGTTTTCACGCAGATATTGTTCATAATCTTTGCGGATTCCCGCAAAAAGTTCGTTTTTTGATAAGTTTCTTGGTACTGCCGTTTCCTCAGCCTTTTTGCCCGCCTGCGGCAATATTTTGTTGCCCGAAACTATATCAATCAGATCCTGCGTTGTATAATTCTTTTCTTTGTTAATATTATTTTTTCTTATCTGAGCAAGAAATTTTTCCAATTCATTCGTTTTTACAAACTTGTTTGAAAAATATATTTCTTCCATTTGCGCAATATTTTTAAAATACTCTATTGCAGGTTTGTTTTTGCTTGCTTCAAGTTCAATATTTTTATTCAGAGTTGCCAAAACCGCATCGAGATTTCCCCTTTTTGCAAGTTTCTCCGCCAATACTTTGACTTCGGGATTATTCGGCTCTTTTTCCGCAAGGTCGAGAAAATATTTCATATCACTCAGCAGTCTGAACTTTTCATTACTAAGCCGGGTAAATCTGTCTAATTTCCTCCGCATATTCAGGATTTCAAGCAAAGCGTCTTTTTCAAGATCATTTTCGGGCATTTTTACACTGAGTTTTTCTGCCCATATATCCTGAGTAAGCATTATTTTTAACCGCTCTTTTAAAATTTCCGGTTTCGGTTTTAAACCTGAAAACGAAACATTATCATTTTTTGAATTATAAACTCCTGCGGAATAAGAAATTTTGGGAACAAACATCTTGAGCCTTTCATATATAATACACGCTGTATTTACATGAAAAGCCCGACAAAATATTTTTTGCCATTAATTTTTATTCACCGCCCGATGTTTGCGTTGTTTGCGCAGGCTGTGTTACAGATGTGCTTCCCGTGCTTTTGAACAAACTCTTAATATCGTTTATTGAGTTTTTCAACTCTTTAAGGTCGTTTTTTGTATCCGTTTTCATTGTCTCGGTTGTTGTTTTGAAAGATTTTACCATATCTTTTACGCCCGTAACGGTATCTTTGACATCTGTATTAACCGAAGGCTTCAGAGATTTTATTGTTTCGCTCAGAGTTTTCTGTTCAAGTCCTGAGGTATCTGATTTTGTCAGCCATTTGAAAGACCTTACGGAACTTGCACTTTCAATTCCTCCGTTAAATTCAACCTTGAAATCTTTGTGTCCCGTTGATGTATCGGTCAAATCAGGGATTTCGGAAATTTTCTCCCTGTCGGGATCCGTTGTGAGTGTCTGAGCAAGAGATGATGTTAATTCGCCGAGTTTAGGTATGTAAGAAAGTATTTTCTCTGCGGATAAATCACCGAGCGGTCCTAAAAGTTTAACAACGGTATTATTCATTCTGCCCAATATTGTAACGTTCACCGTACCGTTAAGAATGTTGTATTTACCCGTAATATAATAAGCAAGGCTCGCTCCCGTACTCTTTATACGGCTTATATTTGCCCACCCGTTTGAAAGAGTCATATCGCCCGTTAGGTAACTGAATTCGGCCGTATTTTTTATTCCCGTCAGGTTGGAAAGTGTTGAAACGGTATTTTTAAGAATTGTATTTTTAACAATGTTCGGTGCGAAGAAAAACCGTTCCACACGTCCTATATTACCGAATGTACCCTTTGTAATTTTAAAACTGAGAGGTCCCGTAACGCTCTTAATCATTTTTTCGTAGTCAGGGTATGCAATAAGGTTCAGTTTTGTGTTAAATTCCAACGTTCCGGAAAGTGCGTTTTTAATTCCGGCAGAGCCTGCAATAGCCTTTTCGGCATTCATGCCCGTACCTGAGAATACAACATTTGTTTTCATATTAGACATGTTGTAAACTATATCGCCGTTAAATTTGCCGTCAAAAGCACTTCCTTTAAGGTTATTAAGATAAAAGTCGCTGCCCTTCATAAGAAAATCGGTAGTAATATCGGTTGCAACAATTCCTCCCGATACAAATTCTCCGACAGTTGCGCTTCCTTTAAGAATCGGACCGTTGAGTTTTGCGACAATATTTTTCATATTCACAACAACTTCCGGAAGGTTTATATAAGGAACGTTAAATGTTCCGCTGAGGTGCGGATTTACCATAGGTCCTGTTATATTTACCCCTCCGTTAAACTGCATTTTCGATTTGTCAAACATCGGAACAACTATTGTACAGTTTTCCGGTGCGGAAAAATTAAGATTCAGGGTTTGTTTTGCCATATTCATATCGCCCCTGAAGGTTGATTTTATATCTCCCGTCGTAACAAAATCGAGAGTGATTTTCTCGGTCAGATAATTTTTGATTTTACCTGAAGTGTTGAAATTGATTTTTTCTGCCGTAACAGGAGTACTTCCGACTTCGATTACATCTTCTTTAATGTTTGCCGTAACTTTCGGTATGGAAACTTTGAGAGCAGGGTTAATCAGTTGAACACCCGTACTGACTGCTTTCCCCGAGAAAGTTTTTCCGTCCGAAACGATATCGATATTTGTCAGAGGCAAAATTCCTCTGATATCAGACGGAGTGTTTTTAACATCAACATTACTCAAAATGATTTTTGCAGTCGGATTAATTTTATCCAATTTGCCGACTACATCGGCTTTCAAAGTCACAAGTCCTGATGAAACAGGATTTTCTTTTAAAAGCGCAGCCTGACCGCATGCAATTATCAGACCTTTGAGGTTAAGATTTTCAGCAAGCAAATGCAGATTTGCATAAGCCGTTTCGCTGATTGTACCATATAATTTCAGAGGCTGGCCGAGAATTGAAAAACCTATGTTTTTAATATTGATATTGTTATTATTAAGTGCAATATCCGCATTAATGTTATCTATTGCTATGTTATAAAGTCCGTAATTTACTTTCGCAAAAGGAACTTTTACATAACCGTTTGAAACAACTTTTTTCATATCGGATTTGATATTAAAATCAGCATCAAGTTTTCCGTTTGCGGAAAGTGTCTGAAGATCTTTTATGTTGAATGTCAGAGCAACCGCATTAAGAATTCTGATAATATTTGCAAGTTCCGCATTGGATTTGACATTCAGATCAATATCCGTATTTTTGCCTGTTTTGATTGTACCGGTTATATTTGAGGCTTCGTTTTGTGCCGTATAAAGATGAGAATTAATATCAATTTTGTGTCCCTTGAGTTTCAAATCCAAATCACTCGGAGGGAGCGTCATGCCTGATGGTGAAACTGACATATTATCAACATGCAGAAATCCGCTGTTTCCGTCGGGCGCAAATGTTACATCTCCGTTTAAATTTGCGGTTATTTTGTTGTCATAAAGTCCTTTAAAAATATCGAGTAGGTTGATTTTGAAATCTTCCTGCTCCTTCTTTTCCTCTTCCTGAGGATTAAATACAAGTTCATTCAGTTCAACATCGGGCATGATTTTGTTATGAACTTTGAGATTGTATTTAAACTGTTCTCTGCCCGCAAGAATAACACTTCCGTCAGCAGAAACCTTTACCCCTTTGTTTATTACAAAATCCGTAATTTCGGTTTTGTTCCCCTTTATGTCATAGGTTTTACCGTTTGAGCCATCAATAAAACTCACCTTATAACCGCCTACTTTAATATTCGGAAGGTGATTTGAAAGTTTTAACCCAAGGGGTAAATATTGCGGCTCTTTGGGAGTTTGGTCATCTGCATCGGCTTTCTTTTCTTCTTCAGGAAAATATTTTTCTATCTCAAAACTACCGTCTTTATTAACAACTAAATTTATGTCCAGATTTTTGAGGCTTATTATATCCGCACGTATATTCTTTGCCAAAATCGGAAGAAGCGACATTTTAACAGCAAATTCGTCCGCACGCATAATTTCTTTTTTATCGGGAGTTAAAAGTGCAAACTTATCAACCTTTACACCTATGGTGAGTTTCGGAGTTGTAACAAGTTTAAAACCGTTTAATTCTGTCGATAATCCCGTCAGTTTCCGAACTTCCTCACTCAGTTTCGGCGCATATCCGTTTACCATCGGTGAAATAACAAACGGTGCAAGAAGAAAAAGTCCGTATATCACTAACACCACTGAAATAAGAGTAATTCCAATCTTAATAAAAATCGTATTTTTCATTTTAACCTCTCCCGAAAATTTTCATATCTGAATTATAACACATTGGCGTAATTATATGAAAACAAGAAGTAAAAATCCCCCTGTGGTATAATATAACCATGCTTAAAGACAAAACTATCATGATAGGGATAACAGGCGGAATTGCAGCATATAAAATTCCTGCATTAGTTCGTATGTTTAAAAAAGAAGGCGCAAACGTAAAAGTTGTGATGACACCTTCCGCTTTAAATTTTGTTACGAAACTTACCCTCCAAACCCTTTCAGATAACGAGGTTTACCTCGATAATTTCCAAATAGACGAATACAAACCTGAACACATTTCTCTCTGCGACGAAGCGGATGTTTTCGTTATTGCGCCCGCTTCTGCCAATACAATTTCAAAAATCGCAAACGGAATATGCGACAACCTTTTAACTTCTGTCGCATGTGCATTCAGAAAACCAATATTGTTAGTCCCCGCAATGAATACGGGAATGTGGGAAAATAATTTTGTTCAGGAAAATATTAAAAAACTTGAAAGAAACGGCTACCATATATTAGAGCCCGAAACGGGATTTCTTGCATGCGGAACGGAAGGCAAAGGCAGAATGGCAGAGCCTGAAACGATTTTTGAAAAAACAAAAGAAATTCTTGCTGAAAAAAAAAGTCTTGAAGGAAAGAAAATCCTTATAACCGCAGGCGGAACAAAAGAAAAAATAGACCCCGTAAGATATATTTCAAATTTCTCATCAGGGAAAATGGGAATTGCACTTGCTGACTGCGCATATAATATGGGAGCGGAAGTTACCCTGATATCGACTTTCGAAGTTAATAAACCGTACAAAAATATCGTTTCCGAATCCGCAAGAGAAATGGAAAAAGCCGTAAAAGAAGAACTGAATAAACAGGATTGTGTAATAATGGCGGCCGCAGTTGCAGATTACAGAGTTAA
>DBYM01000047.1:34270-43526 GCA_002309875.1 Cyanobacteria bacterium UBA1186 | reverse complement strand
ATGATAATAGTAATGATAATATTACGTTGGAATTAACCCAAAACCCCGATATTTTAAAAAGTATCTGCGAACTGAAACCTAAAGCAAAAATCGTCGGATTTTGTGCAGAGAGCGAAAATCTGCTTGAAAATGCCAAAACAAAAATTAAACACAAAGGGTGCGATTTTCTCGTTGCGAACGATATTTCCCAGAAAGATATCGGATTTTCAAGCGATTATAACGAAGTTTACATACTTGATAAAAATATGAATATAAGTCATATTGATAGAGAAAGCAAAACAGTTATTGCAAAAAAGATTTTGGAGAGAATCTTTGAACAAGTATGAAATTGTTAAAAAAATAGAGGCTTTTGCTCCCGTTGAAACTCAGGAAAAATGGGACGCAAGCGGTTGGCTCGTTGATACGGGCGAAGAAAATATAAACAAGGTTTTGTTTGCTCTTACAATTACAAAACAGGTTTACGAACAGGCACTCAAAAACGGTTGTGATTTAATAATTTCACATCACCCGCTTTTTTATGTACCTTTGGAATACCGCAAAATTAATATGTATTGCGCCCATACAAATTTTGACAAAGCAATCGGAGGAACTACGGATTTACTCCTCAGGGCCTTGAATTTTCAGGGGAAACCTTATAATGATTTTGTAAGAATTGTTGAAATAGAAGGAGAAATGAACGTTGAATTTCTGAGGCTTAAACTTCTTCATATTTCTCCGAAACTCAGATACATTAATAATAACGACATAGAAAAAATCAGAACAATAGGTTTTTGCGCAGGCTCCGGCTCGGAATTTATTGAAGAAACTCCGTGCGATGCCTTTGTAACGGGCGATATAAAATTTCATACGGCAGCCGAAGCCGACAAAGTTTTGTTTGATATAGGGCATTTTGAAAGTGAGATTTTTGCCGTAAAAGCACTCAGAAATATTACGGGAATTGATGAAAAGGAAGGTTTGATTGCAGATGAAAAAAGTCCTTTTATCTAGTTTCTTAATATTGCTTTCAACGCTCGGAGTATTTGCCTATGAAACAGTCATTATCAAATACCCCGAAGGCGAACTGTGGAATAAATCCTATTACAAAAAAGTGGGAAATGAGGCCATTTTGCAGTACCTCCCCGCAGGAGAAACTCCTCAGGACTGGAAACGTTCAATTGTTGTCCACTCGTATTATGACACTGCCATGCCCATAAATTACTTTATAAACACTGAACTTTTAAGAATGAAAAAAGTTAACCCGAACGGGAATTACAGATACCTGAAAATTACACCCGTAGATTCCATGGCAACAAGATGTACCGAGGATTACAAGGACATTAAAGGGCAATGCGAATTTTACAGAGTAACAAATGCGCATAACGGAATTATAAGTCTGCACTACATTAACCGTGACAAAGAGGATTTTAAAGAAAATTACCGGCAATGGTATGACATAATTAAGCGGGCAAAATTCTATAATACGTACTACCGAGATGAAAGAACACTCGATAAATCCGAGTATTTTGAACTTTGGTAAAAATGATTATTGACCTCGTTTTACACAAATGAGATAATTTGTTTATGAATTATTACAAAAAATACACACCATATTTATTTTTGCTTCCTGCGGCAGCGGTGCTGATTGTATTTTTCTTCATACCGTTTTTTCAGACCTTCGGCCTGAGTTTTTTTGATTATTCATCAAGCATCTATAACCCTTCCTTCAACGGATTGGACAATTACGCAAAACTTTTTCATGAGCCGATTTTTTACAAGGTTATGTTTAATACTTTTATGTATCTTGTAATTGCTGTTCCTTTTTTGGTGATTTTTCCGCTTTTTATAGCAATACTTATAAATCAAAAAATCAGAGGAATAACCCTTTATAAAATTCTGATTTATTTCCCCGTAATTGTATCCATTGTCGTTGCAGCAATTGCCTTCAAATGGTTATACGCAGGACAGGGAATATTAAATTATCTTTTGTCATTATTCCACCTAAATCCGATCGGCTGGCTCGTTGATACAAAATGGGCATTGTTTTCGGTTGCCGTTGTTACAATCTGGAAAGGTATCGGTTATTATATGATGATATATCTTGCTTCTCTGATGAGTGTTCCGCAGGATTTATACGAAGCATGCGATATCGACGGGGCAAACTTCTGGCATAAACATTTAAACGTAACTATCCCGCATATTATGCCTACAATAGCACTTGTTTCAACAATAAGTACAATTTCCGCAATGAAAGTTTTTGCCGAAATCTACGTCATGACAAAAGGCGGGCCTTTGGATTCTTCCAAAACAATTGTCTATTACATTTACGAACGAGCATTTGAAAACCTTGATTTAGGCTATGCTTCAGCCCTTGCGGTTGTTCTCCTGATTGTAGTTATGGCATTTTCTCTGATAAATATATTTTGTTTTGAAAAAAACAAATACAGCGATATATAGATATATTATTAAGGTGGAAAGTTTTTCGGAAAAAAGTACAGTTTGTTTCCGAATATAAATAATTTTACCCTCCCTGCTAATTAGACAAAATGGCGATTTATCTCTAAACATATCAAATTAAAATTTTGGTATGGAGATTTTGTTATGGGAAAATTTCAGAATAAATATTTGGAAATAAAAAATATTGATAAAAACATAGTTGAATGGGTTGAAGATATTGCGGAAGAAAACAATTGCAAGGTTGAACGCAAAGAATGGAAAAGCAAGTATAACAGTTATGTTGTATATGATTATGAGCCTTTTTGCTCCGAAGGGTTTGAAATAAATATTCTCCTGAGTTCCGTCGATATTTCTTACCTGAATTTTATAAAATATTTGTACAACGAAAAACTTTCCACCATAGAATTTTTAAATAATTGTGCAAAAACTCCCGCCATGAAAAATTACATTGTATAAACAAAAATAAAAAGGACCACCTTTGGGTAATCCTTTATTAACTCTCAACCATTCTTACTTAACGTTCAGTTGGTTACTTCACAGCCTGCAGTTTGACCTGAATACCCGTTTCGGTATTTACGGCAACTGCGTTAGAAATTGCCATGGCTCTACGCTTTTTGGCTCCTCTCAATATGAACTCAACTCCGCTAAATGTGTTGCTGGTAGGATCTACTATTTTTTTCAACATATCCCGAAGTTCCTTTCTTGTATCTGTCCGTAGTATTTATATCGGCAGATTTTTGAAAAACTTTAGGATTTTAAGGTAAATATTTACAAATTGTTACAAAGTTTTAACAGTTAACCGTTAAGTTCGGATTCCTTCTAAACCACGTTAATTGACGCTTTGCATAATTTCTCGTATGTTGTTTTAATTTATCTGTGGCTTCTTCAAAAGAGCAAAGTCCGTCCAAATAAGCCAAAACCTCCTGATAGCCTATTGTACAGACGAAATTCTTAATCCTTCCGTGCTTTTTCAAAAGCCCTTTTGTTTCTTCAATAAGACCATGCTCAACCATCATATCAACACGTTTGTTAATTCTCTCGTAAAGCCATTCTCTTGACGGGATTTCGGGCATTCTCCAATCAACGTCAAATTCAGGCTCTTTTTGCCCGGAAGCCTCTGAAAAAGGTTTACCCAAAGTTTTGGTTACTTCCAAAGCCCGCACTATTCTTCTTTTATTGGCATCTTTAACCGTTTCGTACCCTTTCGGGTCAAGTTTTTTTAATTCTTCAAGCAAATCCTCTTTATCTCTCAAATCCAATTCTGCACGCAATTTCGGATTTGCTTCAACTCTCGGTAAATCGTAAGTTTCAAGCAAAACTCGTAAATAAAGACCTGTTCCGCCCGCAATAACCGGAGTTTTACCTTTGGAAATTATTTCATTGATTGCTTTTTTGGCATCATAATAATAATCGGCAACCGAATAATCATACTCAGGCTCAACAATATCGATTAAATAATGCGGAATACCCTCTCTTTCTTCAGGTGTCGGTTTTGCTGCGGCAATATCAAACCCTTTATAAACAAGGCGGGAATCGGCAGAAACAATTTCGCCATTGATTTCTTTGGCCAAATCAATTGCCATTTTTGTTTTTCCGCTCGCTGTCGGTCCGACTATTGCTATAACTTTTGGTTTCATATTTACATAATACCGTAAACCCAAAATTTATGTTAATATAGTGGAAAAGGTGTGAAGTATGTTTAAAAAGATTTTAGGAACAGTTGTTCTTTCTGTATCTCTGATTTTATCCGCATCTGCGGTGGAAATCCCTACTGATGCGAAACTTGATTACAATCAGGGTATAGATTTTTACAAACTCGGAATGTATGAACGTGCTATTGAATGTTTCAGAAGCGCAATAAGAACTTTCCCTGATTATACCGATGCTTATTATAATTTGGGAACGGTACTTGAATATCTGCGCAACTATTCCGAAGCACAAACCGTGTTTAAGCAGGTTTACGCAAGAAACCCGAATGATTACGAGATAATTTACAAACTTGCAAACATTTCCGCAAAATTAGAGGATTACACTTCTGCATCAAAATATATCAGAATGCTTCCGCCTTCATGCGAATACTATAAACAAGGTCAGGAACTTGCGGAATCAATAAAAAAACATACGGAACTCCCGCCGCAGGTACAAAACACCCCTTCGGTCATAGCGACTCAGACCGGTGTGTATGAAAATGTTCCGAGCCCGACGGGAATTGCTTCCGATATTAACGGAAATCTTTATGTCGCCACTTTCTCAGACAATTCTATTATAAAAATCACTCCGGAAAACAGGCGGATTCTGTTTTACAAAGGTGACAAAATTTCAGGTCCGATAAGCCTTGCAAGCGACGGAGTCGGAAATATTTACGTTTCAAATTACAGTGCAAATAATGTCGTGAAAATCACTCCTCAGGGAGTTGCAACAGTTCTTGTTGATAAACTCGACAAACCGTACGGACTGCACGTCAACGGAGATATGCTCTTTATCACCTGTCAGGGGTCAAATTCAATTTTCAGACAGAAAATTGTTAAATAAACCTAATTTTCAAACGACAGATTCATAAATTCAATATCGTCATAGTCGATATAAGCGGTCTGCATAAGGTTTCTGCCCGTCCTGATTGTGATTTCGTTCACCTGATTTTTACGTATTAAAGATGCGGGAATACGGATTTTTTGTCCGTCGCCGTTTATCTGAAGTTCGGAAATTTTATTTCCGTTAAAATAAACCTCAGGCGGGGAAGAAAAAGCATTTGAAATTTTGTTTTGTCCCATGTTGCGTGCCATTTCGGTATCTATACCTATAATTGAGCCTATAACCATAAATACAGGTTTATTGAATTTGAGATTTTTCAGGATAAAACGTTTTGTGTAAAACGGCCCGATTGTTGCCATACGGAATTCGCCTGCATTTGCGGAAAGGTCGGAAAAATTGTTATCTCCGAGATGGTACATATTTGAATCGACTACCATTTCGTTTGCGTTTGATTTTTCTATTCCGATAACTAACGGCGCCGAAAATGATTGATCTGTAACAGTTACGGTATAAGGTTTGTAGTTCTCTTTTTGTACGGACATTATTGAAGTGCCGTCAATATGGGTATCGAGTTCAAAGTAACCCTGCGAATCGGTTTGTGTTGAATACCTTTGTTTCGGGAGTGTAATTTTTGCACCTCCTACGCCTGCACCCGTTGATTTATCAATAATACGGCTAGCGTTTCCCCTTCCTTCGGCCGTTACACCGCCTTCAAAGGTCGATGAAGCCTGAACGGAAAGGGTTAAAAAAGATATTAAAATTGTGAGAATTAAGATTTTTTTCATATAAATATTATTTATTTTCGGGTGTTTTAAATAATTACTCTTAATACTGTTTTTAAGTATATTTTGAGAAAAGTAAAAGTTTTAATTGAAATTAGAATATTTTTTTGTTTAAATTGAAATACGTTGAAAATTCATTAAGCCGATGTGATGGAATTGGTAGACGTGCCAGACTCAAAATCTGGTGTAGGCAACTACGTGCCGGTTCGACCCCGGCCATCGGCAAATAAANNAGTGGTTTATACCGCTCTTTTTTAATTGAGAATTTTACAGGCTTTCAAACCTTTTGATAATCTCGGAAGTCGCATCAGGTTTTGCAAGATTTGAGGCATTTTGTTTCAGGTAATTCATTTTTACGGGATTTTTTATCAATTCGTGTATAATATTTCTGAGTTTATTCGGCTCGAATTCGCTGTCTTCAATATAAATACACGCACCCGATTCAAGCAGGCATTTTGCGTTAATTCTCTGATGGTCTGCCGCCGCATAAGGATACGGAACAAGAATCGGCACCACGTCTGATGCACAAATTTCCGAAAGGCTCAGGGAGCCCGCACGTGAAACAACAATATCGGAAGCCTTCAGAACGGAAATCATATCGTCAAAATAAGGTCTTATAATCACTCCGCCGTCTTTTTCGTATAAAGGATAAATTAATTTCAGTTTTTCAATAATTTCGTCATAATTTTTCTTTCCCGTCTGAAAAATAATCTGCAAATCGTCGTCCTTAACAAACTCTCTTAAAAGGTCTGTTGCAGTATCATTAATTGACTTTGCGCCCTGCGACCCGCCCATAAAAGTGAGGGTGAGTTTGTTTTTAAGTCCTAAATTTTTAATCGCTTCTTCTTTTGTAAGTGTTCCAAACTCTTTTCTTATCGGATTTCCCGTTACAACTGCATTTCTGTTCGGAACGAATTTCTTTGCCCTTTCAAACGCAAGACTGACATATTTTGCTTTGCGTGCAAGTTTTCTTGTTACAAGCCCCGGCATAGCATCGCAATCGTGCATCATATAAGGTGTTTTGGTCATACGGCACGCAAAAATCATAGGTGCGGAAACATATCCTCCGGTCGCAAAAACAGCATCAGGTTTGTATTTTTTTATGTATTTAACTGAAAAAAGTATTGCCCTCAGAAGTTTTACCGCCCAAACGAAAAGTTTGAGAATATTTTTCCCGCCCCTCGGCATACCTTTGACGCCGACGTGCAGAAATTTGTAACCTTTATCCGAAGCAAGTTCAAACTCCATATTATGCCTGTTTCCGACATAATAAACCTTTGCTCCGTCCTCCGTCAGAGCATCGGCAACAGCCATTGCGGGATAGATATGTCCTCCCGTTCCTCCGCCTGTTACAAAATAAATTTTGCTAGACACGTCTGACATTTGTATATTTCCTTATGTTTTTAATATTATCCTTTGAGATGTTCAGAAGAATTCCGACCATGAAAAGAGAAACCATAACGGAAGATCCGCCATAACTGATAAACGGCATAGGAACACCCGTTGCCGGCACAAACGAACTTGCAACCCACATATTTAAAAAGCCCTGAAAGCAGATAGAAAATGTAAGTCCGAGAGCCAAAAGTTTTCCGTACATATCCTGACATTTTATCGCAATAATAAATCCTCTCTGTAAAATTGTCCAGAAAAGACAAACAATAAGCAGACAACCTATAAAACCGTGCTCCTCGCCTATTACGGCATAAATAAAGTCCGTATGCGCCTCAGGAAGCCAGCCGAGTTTTTGAATTGAACTCCCGTAACCCGTACCGTAAAGTCCTCCCGAAGCAAAAGCAATAAGCGACTGAATAATGTTATAACCCGCACCTAAAGGGTCTGATTCGGGCTTCAGCCAAATTGCCAAACGGGAAGATTGGTATGCGTGCAAACCTTTGAAAAGCAAAAGCGGAATCAGACATGCGCCTCCGCACATAACAATCTGCCACGACCCGCCCGCACAGAGGTAAATAGCAACTGCCGTCGCCATTAAAAGTATTATCATACTCAAATTCGGCTGAATAAAAATAAGCAGTAACATTATCGAAATCGGGATAAAAGCCATAACGATTTTGTTATTATCCATAATTGTCGTATTTCTGCAAAAAACTCCCGCCAAAAGCAACACTACCGCAGGTTTTGCAAACTCTGAAGGCTGTAAATTCAACGGTCCTATGTTTATCCACCTTTGTGCGCCGTTAATCGTAACACCGGCAATTTTAACCATTATCAGCATTATGATTACGAATATTGTAAACGGTAACGTGTATGCCACAAGTTTTTTGTAATGGAAATTTGATAAAAATTTAAGTCCTATAAATCCGACAATTACGCCAAAAAGTTGCTGAAGCATAAATTTTGCGGGATTGACACCCATTTCAACACACTTTGGCGCACTTGCGGAAAAAATCGCCATAAGTCCGATTACAACAAGAAAAATTACGGCAACCAGCAACGGTCTGTCCGATTGCATGTTTTGAGTACTCATATTTTGACTATTTTGATAAGACATACTCTTTAAAAACTTCTCCTCTGTGTTCGTAACTTCTGAACATATCGAAACTTGCACATGCAGGCGACAAAAGCACCACATCGGGCTTTAAACTGATTGCCCTGTCGATTGCATTTTCCATTGTATCTTCTTTAATTATATTATCAAATCCGTTCTTCTTAAGATTTTCTTCAAATCTTTCCGTCGCTTCACCAATCAGAAGAACTGTTTTAATATGTTTGTTAACGGATTTGCACATTTCGGTCAAATCGGTATTTTTATCCCTTCCGCCTAAAATCAGAGCAACATCAACATTGTTGAAGGAATCTATTGCAACTATTGAAGCCTCGGGATTTGTCGCTTTGGAATCGTTAAAGAAAGTTATACCGTCCATTTCTCTTACTTTTTCAAGACGATGCTCGGGCGCCCTGAAAGACATAATCTGTTTTTTAATCGTTTCATTATCAATTCCGCAAAGTTTTGCACAAATAACTCCGCACATAATATTCTGATAATTGTGATGCCCGACAAGAGGACATTCTTTGAGCGTAATTATTTCCTCGTTTTTATAAAAAATCTTTTCGTCTTTTATATAACAATCCTTGTCATCGTCAAAGAAAACCGTATTTTTACATTCTTTCCCAAACTCTCTCAGACGTAAATCCTGATAATTCAAAACGGCATAATCAGGAGCCTGAGTACCTGTAAATATTTTGGCCTTAGCCTTAAAATAGTTTTCCAAACCCTGATGCCAATCAATATGGTCGGGCGTAAAATTGGTCCAAACGGAAATAAACGGTTTAAAACTCTCCGTCATCTGGGCCTGATACGAACTGATTTCACATACAAGATAATCGTTGTTTTCATCAATCAAAGATGTCGGCGGAACACCGATATTCCCGCAATAAGGCGCTTTGTATTTTGCACTCAGAATATGCGAAACAAGGGCTGTCGTTGTCGTTTTACCGTTCGTTCCCGTAATTGCAATAAAAGGTGTTTTTGTATTTCTGTACGCAAATTC
>DBYM01000047.1:30194-34238 GCA_002309875.1 Cyanobacteria bacterium UBA1186 | reverse complement strand
GATTTTGGAGGAATTCCCGGACTTGTAATTGCAAAAGATGCGCCTTCGATAAACTTATCCGTATGTCCGCCGTATTCAACCTTTATTCCCAAACCTTCAAGTTCTTTAACTTTTTCCAAATCGACATCTTGTTTTGATTCCGTAAGGTAAATGTCATATTTTTTCGGAGTATTATGTTTTGCCATATATAACCCCGCCGCAATTCCGCTTTTTGATAAACCTAATATTAAAACTTTTTCCATTTTTACTGCCTTATAAGAATATGTACAAACCGACTGCTATAATACCCAAAATCAGAGAAACCGTAGCAAATTCCACAACAATCCTCGATTCGGAATGTCCGCAAAGTTCAAAATGATGATGAATCGGAGACATTTTGAAAACTCTTTTTCCCGTCAGTTTAAAACTCGTAACCTGAATTATTACCGAGAGTGTTTCCATAACAATAACACCGCCGAAAACCGCAAGCAGAAGTTCACATCTGCCGAGTATAGCAAGTGTTCCCAACAGTCCGCCCAAAGCGAGCGATCCTGTATCTCCCATAAACACCTGAGCCTTCGGCTTATTGTATTTTAAAAACCCGAGAGAGGCACCTATTACCGAAGCACAGATAATTGCGACAACCGTATGCCCGCTCATAAAAGATATCGTTCCGCATGCCAGAAACGCAGGAATACCGACAGAAGCCGCAAGACCGTCAAGCCCGTCCGTCAGGTTGTATGCGTTTGATGCACCCGTTACGATAAATACGGCAAGGAAAGGATAAAGCAATCCGATATCCCAACTCAGAGAACCAAGCGTAACAACCGTTCCGTAAGTCTGCATGCCGTATATGGCAGGAATAAGTGCAATCAGGATTTGCCTTAATAACTTACCTCTCGGACTAAGTCCTTTATTTTCATGCCCTTTTATTTTCAGATAATCGTCCTGAAATCCCGCAAGAGTCATAAAAAACAGAGTTATAAGTATGACAAGTGCGGTTGTATCCATTTTTTCGGCCATTAAAAGAGCAATAACCGAAGAAATTATTATTGCAAGTATTATAAAAACACCGCCCGTGGTCGGAGTTCCGGCCTTCTTTGCGTGAGCCTCGGGAGCCAAATCAAGTACGTATTGCCCGATAGTTTTTTTGCGGAGAAAATCAATATACGGCACACCGAAAAGCAGGCATAAAACCAAACTCAGCAATAATGCTACCGTAATCATTATCATAAACTATTCTCCCTTTTTATGAATAAATTTTACCACAAATGCCATACGTTATGCACATTTATAACAATTCTTGATATATTCTGTTATATTTTTCCAAAATCTTGAAATTCCAGCGGTGTTCATACGTTAAACAATTCTTTATCAGAAGATTCCAACTCGCAGGATTATTTTGATAAATATTAAGAGCCTTAATGATAGGAACCAGGAAGATTTCAGGGTTATCGTCTTCCGTAAGCAGACTTTTCTTTGTTTTCAATCCGCAGCCTTTTGTAATGTCATCAAGAATATCAATAACCGTATCGTTCAGAATCCCGCTCCTCGAAACAATCGGAACACAGCCGTAATACATTGCCAAAAGATGCTCGGGCGACGTAATATTTACCCTTCTCGGAAGCAAAATCATATCACTGCCCGCCAAAAATTTGGGCAGGTTTATTTCACCGTTTATGTAAACCCAACGTCCTCTTAAAGACTTGTTTTCGGTCAGGAATTTCAGCCACGATCTGATAAAACTGTTTTCCAATCCGTCTTTTATACAGAGAATTACCCTGATATTTTTATGGAGTTCAAACAATTTAACCAAAGTATTGAAAAGAATATCAACCCCGTTGGCAAAAATCTCCGTATTCGGATTTGCAAACAAAAGCGGAGATTCGTAAAAAGAATCCAAACTCCCGATTATAATCGGAGCCTCGCCCTTAAAAAGAGTAGGGTCAACAAAATTCGTCTTAATTCTGTCGGAATGAAATTCCTTCAGAAGTGCAAGTTTATTTTTCCCGCGCAATTCTCTGAAAGTATTTTCATCAAAAGTCTGATATAATTGTCTTCCTTCTTCACGGCTGTACCCCGTCAGGTTGCTTCCGTAAGAAATATACGAGCCCTTATTTTTGTATTTTTCAAGCAGAGGGTAAATCGAGCCGGTAATTTTCGGATTTTCAAATATTTCGTTATAATATGTTTTTGAAAAGACCGCCCAATAATCCGCTCTTTTTATTGTACATGCCATTTGGTTATAATACTTTCCTCCGTCAGAAAGTTGCGGAAACATCTCGGAAATCCGCTCATTTAAGAGTTTGAAAAGAATGTTTTCATCAAGTACATCGCCCTGCTCGATGTATTTTCTGAACTTATAATAATTTCGGTATATCGACTCAAGGCAATCACGCATTCTTGTAAAACGCTCTTTATATTTGAGATTAAACAATCTCGACATGCATTTTTTTATAACATTATCCTTGCAGATTTTATTCATCGTGCTTTCATCAGCAAGGTTTATTGCCGCCCAGAATATTTCCGGTTTTATCAGTTCTATCTGCGCAAAATCTTTTACTATCTGCAAAACCTTAACCGGCTGAGGGAAAGGAATTTCAAATTCTCCGCCCAAATAGTAAGGGATATTTTCAACGTGAACTATATCCGTCTGAAACCCTATTTTGCCAAACTTTTTGACCGCAATCCTTGCCGCTTTTATAAAACACGCAAGATTTTGAAGGTTGTACATCTCGGAAACATCTTTTACTCCGGCATAGACTTCGCAATAAATCCCGTAAACCTGAATATTTGAAGTGTCTTTTTTGTATCTGTAAATTACCGCCTGCTGTTTTTTGTTCTGCAGAAAGAATTCAAAATGCAGCGAAGTACGTTCAAGTACAAGTTCCTCCTCAAATTCGCAGGTAATTTTTTTTGCAGGTTTACAGCCTTCTCCGAGTTTTATAACGGGTATCAAAACCCTGATGTCGTTGTCAGGATACTGTTTCTGCATCTCGGCAATATATTCGAGCGGGCTGTCCTGTCTCGAAGATTTTGGAGTAAAAGGCGGGCAATCGAGCGTTAAATACAAAATATTCGTAAAATTCTTCTGCGTTTTTTCGCGCATAGAATATTTTATTCTGCGTCTTATGTAACGGAAAGTCTTCTTTAACTCTTTTTTCCAGTCTCTTTTGGCATAAATTTCTTCGTCCAAATCAAGAGAACCGTTACTAAAAATACTGTCTAAGTCCTCATCACGCAGTTCATTTAAAATTTGTTCGTCCAAATTATCCATCTGTTCAAAATTGTAAATAATTTGGAGGTAAAAGTAAATAGGTTAAAGTTTTATTTTTCGGCTTTTTTAACCTTCAAAACCTTATTTTCGACTTCCAACTCTAACTCATCTGTTTCAGGGTTTATATCCAATAATTCAAGTATTGCTTTTTGTATTAATAATGCCCACGCATTACCGCTTCTGTACATTTTCTTTTTCATAAATATTTCCCTCGTATATACATATACTTTACAATGTTTTTACATTGTGTTATACTTTCCTATGTATAAACATAGGAAAGTATAATGACCGAAGAAGAAATTTTAGAAAAGTTCAAAATTTTTGGGCAAAATATAAGGAAAATACGAGAGGGTAAAGGATTAACTATTCAGGAACTTGCGCTCCAAACAGGAATAAAAGAAAAATATTTGAAAAAAATGGAAAATGGAAAAGCAAAAAGAATAAGTATGTCGCATATATACGATATTGCAAACTGTCTGAACATTTTACCGGGGGATTTATGCGAAGGAATATAAAAAACAGTCGAGTGATAACGAGACTGTAGAAAACTTTTGCGTGCTTCCTTTTTCTTTTGGTATCTTTTCTTTTTCCTTGCCTCGCAAATAAGGAAAAAGAAAAGTACAAAATAAACAAAAGGCAGACCAATTTGCCCGCCTTTTATGAAAAGTTTTTAAGAAAAACTGCGTACTAAAACACAAAAGGCTTGTAGTTAATTCTACAAGCCAATGTGTGAAAAGTCTTTTTGGTTACTTTTTCTACAGAAAAAGTGACTACATCATTCCCATGCC
>DBYM01000047.1:26551-30145 GCA_002309875.1 Cyanobacteria bacterium UBA1186 | reverse complement strand
GTTTCCTCAGGGAGTTCAACGACTGCAGCCTGAGTTGTTAAGAGCATTGAGCCGACTGATGCTGCGTTTTCGAGTGCACTTCTTGTAACTTTTGCAGGGTCAACAATACCTGCTGCAAACATATCAGTATATCTGTTAAGAAGTGCGTCGTAGCCGTAAGCACCTTTTTCTGTTCTGATATTATCAACAACGATATCACCTTTAGCGCCTGCGTTATCCGCAATTGCTCTCAAAGGTACATCGAGTGCTGCCATAAGAATTTTATAACCGCTCTTTTCGTCATCTGAATCAAAAGTCAGTTTTTCGAGTTTTGATTCAAGTTCCTGCTGAACTCTGATAAGAGCGACACCGCCTCCGGGAACGATACCTTCTTCGTTAGCGGCTCTTGTAGCATTAAGAGCGTCTTCAATTCTCAGTTTTCTTTCTTTCAGTTCGACTTCTGTTGCCGCACCGACTTCGATAACCGCAACCCCGCCTGACAGTTTAGCCATACGTTCCTGAAGTTTTTCTTTATCGTATTCGCTGTCGGAAGCCTCGATTTGTTTCTTAATCAGGTTTACTCTTTCCTGAACTGCTGTTTTTGTTTCGTTGCCGACAACGATTGTTGTTTCGTCTTTAGTGACGGTAACACGTTTTGCAACACCCATCATGGCTGTTGTAACGTTTTCGAGTTTCATACCGAGTTCTTCGGTAAACATTTGACCGCCCGTAAGGATTGCGATATCTTCAAGCATTGCTTTTCTTCTGTCGCCAAATCCCGGAGCCTTAACTGCAACTGCTCTTAATACTTTTCTCATTGTATTAACAACTAATGTTGCAAGCGCTTCGCCTTCAACATCTTCGGCAATCAGCAATAATGAACGTCCGTCACGTGCAACCTGTTCAAGAACAGGTACCAAATCTGCGATTAAATTGATTTTCTTGTTTACACAAAGAACGTAAGCATCTTCCAAAACTGCTTCCATTCTTTCGGCATCGGTTACAAAGTATGGTGAAATATAACCTTTGTCGAACTGCATACCTTCAACAACCTTGAGGTTAGTACCGAAAGATTTTGATTCTTCAACTGTTATAACGCCGTCATTACCGACTTTTTCCATTGCTTCCGCAATAAGTTCACCTATTTCGGAATTATTGCCTGCAGAAATTCCTGCAACCTGAGCAATTTCTTCTTTTGTATTAACAGGTTTTGAAAGGTCTTTAATCTTGGAAATAGAAATTTCAACGGCCTTATCAATACCGCGTTTCATAGACATCGGGTTTGCACCTGCCGTAAGATTTTTTAAGCCTTCTCTGACGATAGCCTGAGCCAAAACTGAAGCGGTTGTTGTGCCGTCACCTGCAACATCGTTTGTCTTAGATGAAACTTCTTTAAGAAGTTGTGCGCCTGCGTTTTCAAGTCCGTCCTGTAATTCGATTTCTTTTGCAATTGTAACACCATCGTTAACAATCTGAGGTGCGCCGAATTTCTTTTGCAGGATTACATTTCTGCCCTTCGGCCCGAGTGTAACCTTAACTGCATCTGCTACTGCATCTATACCTTTAAGAAGCGATTTTCTTGCGTCTTCTTCAAAAACTATTTTCTTTGCCATTTTATTTCTCCTTACTCAACTACTGCTAATGCATCTTTGATTGACAGAATTTTGTATTCAACTCCGTCCATCTTAATATCCGTTCCTGCATATTTAGCATAAAGAATAATATCACCGGGTTTTACGCCCATAGGCTCTTTTTCGCCTTTGTCATTGGTTTTTCCTTCGCCGACCGCAACTACTTCACCTTTTTGAGGTTTTTCTTTTGCACTGTCAGGGATAAAAATTCCGCCTGAAGTTTGCTCTGTGTCTTCAATAACTTTGATAACAATTCTGTCCTGTAATGGTTTTAATGCCATGATTTTATCCTCCATATTGTAATAAATCCTGTTTATACAATTATATTTATACTATGAACATGGTGTATTTTTTAAAATATTAACGAAAAATTAATTATTCATTCCAATTATGTAATCCGTATTCTGATATGGTATAATTATCTTCGTTACAGGAGAAAATATGATGAAAAAAAGAGCAATTATTATAGTAATTGATTCGATGGGCTGCGGTGCAATGCCTGACCATGCGGAATTTGGTGACAGTGAAAAATGCAACACTTTGAGAAATGTATGCGAATTCAACAAAGGTTTGGACGTTCCCGTTATGGAAGCCCTCGGGCTTGGAAATATACAGGAATTTAAAGGAATTACTCCCACAAAAACTCCTGTGGGACAATACGGAACTCTTCAGGAAAAATCAAAAGGAAAAGATACCACAACAGGCCATTGGGAGATAGCAGGACTCGTCAGCGAAAAACCTTTTGCAACTTTCCCGAACGGTTTCCCAAAAGAATTAATCGACAAATTTATTAAAGAAACAAATTGCGGAGGAATTCTTGCAAACATTCCCGCAAGCGGAACTGCGATTATTGAACAATTAAATAACGAACACCACAAAACAAAATTCCCGATTGTTTATACTTCGGCTGACAGCGTTTATCAGATTGCCGTTGATACGGATATGATTCCTATTGAAACCCTGTATGAATGGTGCAAAATTGCACGCAGACTGCTTGATGAGGGGAATTACAATGTAGCGAGAGTAATTGCAAGACCTTATAAAATTATTGACGGAAAACCGACAAGAATTTCCAAAGACAGAAGAGATTATTCAATGGAGCCTCCGAAAGATACCGTTTTGGATAAGGTTAAGAAAGCGGGAGCAAAAGTTATCGGAGTCGGAAAAATTGAGGACATTTTCTCGAAAAAAGGAATTACACACGCAATCCATACAGGCTCAAACAAGGAAGGGTTGGAACTTACAATCAAAGCGATTGACGGAACTTTACCTCTTGATGAAATAAAATACGAGGGGGTAAATATTACCGATAACGAACGTGAAATAATATTTACAAATCTTGTTGATACCGATATGCTTTACGGCCACAGAAACAATGCGGAAGGTTACGGAAAAGCGATTGAAGAGGTTGATGACTATTTAGAACAAATTCTGCCTCTGATCGGAGAAGATGATTTGCTGATAATCACCGCAGACCACGGCTGCGACCCGACTGTTGAAGGAACAGACCATACAAGAGAATATGTTCCCGTTCTTTATTATTCAAAAGGAATTGAGCCGAAAGATTTGGGTCTCACTCTCGGTTTTGATTCAATAGCACAGAGGGTTTCCGACTGGCTATTTTAAAAATCCCGGTTTGTTGTATAATTAGTTTATGCGAAATCCCGAAAGGGAGAATTATTATATAAAAAAGGAGAAAGAAATGAACGTAACAATTAATGATTCATGCATCGGCTGCGGCGCTTGCGAATCTATTTGCGACGCAGTATTTGCAGTAGATGGTACGGCTGCAGTTAAAGAAGCAGGCATCTCAGGTAACGAAGACAACGTTAAAGAAGCTGCAGAAGCATGCCCTGTAGGCGCTATCGAAGTTGCATAGTTTAAATATTTAAACAAGAAAAGAGGTTTCGGAATTTTCCGAGACCTCTTTTTTAGTTATATTCTTTTACCCTTATTATTTGTCATCTAATGCTGCAACACCCGG
>DBYM01000047.1:26290-26505 GCA_002309875.1 Cyanobacteria bacterium UBA1186 | reverse complement strand
TGGGTAAAATCTTCTGCTTTGCAGAATTTCTTAGCCGCAGAAACAGAGTCGCCGCCGCCGATTACGGAAGTTGCGCCGTTCTTTGTTGCTTCAACTATTGCAGCCAAAACTGCTTTTGTACCTTCTGCAAACTTCGGATTTTCAAATGCACCGACAGGTCCGTTCATCAAAATTGTCTTTGAAGATTTAAGAACTTCGGCAAATGCTTTTCTTGA
>DBYM01000047.1:21528-26180 GCA_002309875.1 Cyanobacteria bacterium UBA1186 | reverse complement strand
CCTTTTTCCTGAGCCTTTTTAACAATTGCGTTTGCAACATCAAGTTGGTCGTCTTCGCAAATTGAATTACCGATTTTGCCGCCTCTTGCCTTAACAAATGTGTAAGCCATGCCGCCGCCTATAATCATATTATCAACCTTGTCGAGCAGGTTTTCCAAAACACCGATTTTGGAAGAAACTTTAGCACCGCCGACAACAGCCGTAAACGGTCTTGTAGGATTATCAAGTGCCTGTGACAAGCATCTGATTTCTTTTTCCATCAACAAGCCTGAAACTGCAGGTTTAACAACCTTTGCCAATTTTGCTGTTGAAGTATGGTTTCTGTGAGCCGCGCCAAATGCGTCGTTTACATAGAAATCGCCGTATTTTGCAAGTTCGTTTGCAAAAGTCATATCATCGTCTTTTGCTTCTTCGGCCTTGTAATAACGAATATTTTCCAATAATGCAATTTGTCCGTCAGCAAGTTTTTCAACATAAGATGCCATTTCTTCAACAGAAGGAATGAACACAATTTCCTGACCGAAAACTTTTGACATATATTTTGCAACAGGTGCAAGAGTAAATTCAGGGTTCTTTTCTCCTTTCGGACGGCCTAAGTGAGCCATAAGAATAATTTTTGCTCCTTTTTCTTTTAAGAAATTAACCGTAGGAACGATAGCCTGAATTCTTGTATCATCGGTAACGTTTTTGTTTTCATCAAGAGGTACGTTAATATCAACTCTTACAAGAGCCCTTTTACCCCTGATTTCTCCTAAATCTTTAATTGATTTTTTCATTATTCTCTTCCTTTCTTTAAAAATACCAATAAAGCAACTCAATTATACCGCAAAAAGGTTTGAGAATAAATTTAATTTATTAATTCCTGTTCACTACTTACCCCACCCCTGACCCCTCCCTCAAGGGGCGGGGAAATAAAACGCTATTCACTACTCACTATTCATTATTCACTAATCAATAACTGAAATATCTGCCGAAATCGACGTCATCAAAATTGCACAAAAGATGAAAAATTTCATCATCGTCGTCAAGACGCTGAAAATTGTAGTCATCAAAAAGCCAAAATTTCGGATTTATTCCTTTTACACGAACAATATTTTTATCTTTTAAAATCTGTAATTTCTTCTTAACAATTTCAACAGGAAGTTCGACGAGTTTTGCAAGTTCAACAGCAGTAATACCTTCAGTATTACTGTATTTTTCCGGGGTAAGGAACATCAGTTCCAGACCGACCATCTTCAATGCTGTATCTTCCGATTCTGAAACCATAATTTCATTATAACTTAATTTTCCCCCATTTTATCGTTTTTTTGGTTGAATTTAAGAGCCTCCTTAGAATATAATACATGTCGGGAGAAGTTAGTGAAAAGATTAGTTCAAAACGACAAAAGTGCCATAGGCTGGCTGAGTTCCGCTCACCTTGTCTGTGATATTTACGGCGGGTTTTTAAATCCTCTGATGCCGTTTATTGCGGCAAATCTTGGATTTACGATGGCTCTTGCGACAGTAATCGTTGCAATCACGCAGATTTGTTCAAATATGCTTCAGCCTGTTTTCGGATTTTTTGCGGATAATACCCAAAAGCGGTTTTTTGTTTTTTGGGGTTTGATTCTTGCCTCGACATTTATTCCGCTTGCACCTTCAATGCCTAACGTACCGCTTCTTACAATATGTATGATTTGCGGTTGTCTGGGCGGGAGTTTTTATCACCCGCAGTCAATCGGATATATAGACACCTTCTCTCCGAAAAACTGTGCATCAAATATGGGTTTTTATGTGGGAATGGGCTCCATAGGATTTGCATTAGGGCCGTTAATTGCATCATACATTGCACAGTTTGCGGGACTTGATAAAATATCTTATACCTCATTTTTGGGTTTAATTCTTGCTTCCTGTATGTTCCTTTTTGTACCGAAAATCCCGGCAAAAACCGAAAACCGTGAGCATAAAGATTTCTTCAAATCCTTTAAAGAAATCCTCTCAAACCGTCAGATGGACTGTCTTATGCTTGTTGCAATGATGAAGTCAATTGTGGCAAACAGCACCTGTATCCTTCTTCCTTTTTTGTGGAAATCAATGGGACATTCGGCCTTCTATATAGGGTTTGCAATATTTTTATTCGTATTTGCAGGCTCTCTCGGCTCTTTTGTAAGTCCGAAACTTGAAAGAAAATTCGGCTCAAAACCCGTAATTTATCTTTCGATGTGGGCAACTCTCCCGATGATGGTTATATTTGCTCTTACATACAAAACCATGCCTGTATTCTCAATGATTGATTTTGCGACAATCGGTTTTACCACAATGCTTGCACAGCCCGTTATTTTGGTTTGGGCGCAGAGAGTTCTTCCAAAATACAAAAGCGTAACCGCAGGCTTTATAAACGGCTTCTGTTGGGGAATCAGCGCACTGATGCTTTCGGGTTTGGGTGCGGTTGCGCAGAAGTTCGGAATCGTACAGGTGCTTCTAATTCTGACATTAATCCCGCCGGTTTCTTCTTATTATGTTAAATTTCTTGAAGATAAATCTTAACAGTTAGACAAACAGATTATAGTTATTGTATAATTGACTTGTCTTTGAATAAAAGATTATTTGGGAGGTTTTTATGAAAGAAGAGTTTAGCACGAATACCAGAAGATGGTACGATAAAGACCCGATTTTGTCTTCCGCCATGAAGACCTTGGAGGAGTCTGATGACGAAACTCAGATTAAGATTGCGCTTAATTTGATTAAGATTATAACGGAACATTATATTTCCGATACAGAATATGAATCTGTTGAAGATATCGTATCTGCTGCAGAAGACGTTATGGAAACAACAAAGAAAGGCAGATGGTACGATATAGACGGAACTCTTCGCACTGCAATAACTCTTTTGCAGAACTGTCCGGAAGATACAAGACATGAAATTGCAAAAGAAATGGCAAAGAATGTTGTTGAAATAATCAAGAAGGAAGAAGACGAAGAACCGGACGAAGAATAATGAAATGAAGCTCTCTGTTTTGAGGGCTTTATTAATGTCAAAAAAAATTTTCAGGAGTTTTGGTATAGTTGATAATAGGAGTATAATTACATGTCCAGAATCGCAGGTATTTCATCAGTATGTCACTGCCCCAGAAAGTCTGCCGTTAAACCGGCACGAGGCAGAGTTCACAGTAAGGCTCAGAGCCGTAAAAACCACAAGGCTTCGGAATACATAAAGAAAAGGGAAGAAATGGCAAGACAAAGGCTTATTGAGCAGGGAATTCTTTTGGATTCTTCGCCATTGTCATCAGGCTCTTTCGGGGTTATCTTAGCACCTGCAAAATAGATTAATCAACATCAATCGGGCTTCTCTGAATCATATCGATTGCTTCTCTTGAAGTAAATACGAGGGCTTCGGGGATATTTGATATTGTGCAGAACTGTCTCAGGACATCAACTACACGCTTAAAACTTCTTACAATATCGCCTTCGCCCATATCAATCTGATCAATTATATCGTCCCATTCGGCACCGTTAACCCACATTTCGATAAGCGGGGAATAATACCCGTTAATATACATCGGGTCTTCAACATCGTAATTTTTCTGCTTTTTATCCAAATCTCTTTTAATATCTTTGATTTTATTCAGAGTTTTGCGTACTTTTGGCGAGAACGGCAAATAAGAGTACAAGTCCGCTCTCATATCTTCGGTCGTGATTGCACAAATAACACTTGCAAGTTCCGCAGGAGTAAGGTCTTCAAGCACACCCGAGAATATTATTCTTGCAAGGAAAAGTTCATTTTCGGAGCGCAATTGAGAAATTGTGACACCTTTTTCTGTCGGATAATCATTTTCAATATATCCGTATTCAAGAAGTACGGCTCTGTGAGATAAAAATTTGTTCCAGAAAATGTCTTTTTGTTTTTCGATTTCTCTGTCTAAACTTTTTTGTTTCGCCTGATATCTTACAAGAACATCAATCGTTTTCATGTGCTTTTTGAAAAGTTTACAGGTATCGCACTGATAAGAGTGCATTTTGTTAAGAAGGCCTTTGGTTTTTTCACCGAATTCCAAAGCCTCAGGGCTCAGCGGACGGTTTTTCTTTCTTTCCTGTTTTTGTATAACCTTAAATGTTTTTCTGTTCTGAACGTAAATTTCACGGATTTTGTTGTATTCAAGCAGGTCTTCGTTTGTTCTTTTGCACCAGCAGGAGAACTCATTACATTCGTCAATTTTTTCCTGATTTGCATTTTTCAGAAGCAAAAGCGGCTCAATTCTGTAACTTGAAGAAAAATATCCGAAACTCTTTAATACCAATTCTTTTGCTTCTTCAAGCGAAAATCTCTGAAGAAGATTTAATACCATTGAGTAACTCGGAGAAAATTTGCTTTCAAGCGGATTTGCATCGCTTAAAACCAATTCCGCAACTTCTTCGGGCGTCTGAAATGCGCTTCCTATTATGGTTACATAACCAATTTCGTCCATTCCTCTTCTGCCCGCACGTCCCGACATTTGCAAAAATTCACTCGGAGTAAGTGTTCTGTGTCCCGTATCCGTCCTTTTGCTTATGGAACTGATAACGGTTGAACGGGCAGGCATGTTTATTCCTGCGGCAAGGGTTTCGGTTGCAAATACAACTTTAATCAAACCTTTTTGGAACAGTTTTTCCACAAGAACTTTCCACCCCGGAAG
>DBYM01000047.1:19244-21434 GCA_002309875.1 Cyanobacteria bacterium UBA1186 | reverse complement strand
TCTTTTGGTGTTACAAGACAAAGTTCCGCGCATTTTTCCATCTGCTCGTCGCATTTTTTGCGTGAAAAAGTGAAATATATTGCGGGAAGCATATCCCTTTCATTCAGATTTCTTATAACATCTTTTACAACATATTTTTTCTGAACGGGTTTTCCCCGTTTAAACTCTTTTCTTTCGGGTTTAATTCTTTTATTAAGCGTGCCGTTAGGGGTTAAAAGCGGCAATAATTCGTGCGGCTGAGAGGAATCAAAATAGTAATATCTCAGAGGAACGGGACGAAAATCCGTGTTTATTAATTCCGTTTTTGAATGAACGGTGTTAATCCATTCCGTTAATTTATCCGCATTTGCAACCGTTGCAGAAAGTGCAATTATCTGTACGTTTGTCGGACAGTAAATTATACTTTCCTCCCAAACAGTACCTCTCTGTTCGTCGTTCATATAATGAACTTCGTCCAAAACAACATAGCGCACGTCTTTAAGGTTGTCGGTTACGGAGCCGAAATTTGTACCGTAAAGCATGTTTCTGAAAACTTCGGTTGTCATTACAACAATCTGAGCATCACGGTTTTGGGAAGTATCACCCGTCAAAAGTCCTACTTTTTCCGCTCCGTATTTTTCGGAAAAATCACTGAACTTTTGGTTGGACAATGCTTTCAGAGGTGTTGTATAAAAAACTCTTTTCCCCTCTTTTAAGGCACAGTGGATTGCATGCTGTGCAATTACGGTTTTCCCCGCACCGGTCGGTGCGCAGACTACGACACTTTTACCGTTCGATATGCAGTCGCAGGCTTCTTTCTGAAATTCGTCTAATTCAAAAGGGAAATCGTACATTAATACCTCTTAACCTGCCTCTATTTTAACATACCGACCAAACCTTCAAGCGCAAAAACATAACTTTTATCGCCAAAACCGGCAACAACAGCCCTGCAAACCCCGGACAATAAAGAGGTATGCCTGAATTCTTCTCTCGAATGTATATTTGTCATGTGAATTTCTATTGTCGGAATTTGCACCGCAGAAATTGCGTCACGAATAACAACACTCGTATGCGTATATCCGCCCGCATTTATCAAAATCCCGTCATAAACACCTCTTGCCTGCTGAATTTTTTCAACAATTTCACCTTCAATATTGCTCTGATAAGTGTTTACTTCAACCCCTAAGGCTTTACCTCTTTCAACAACTTCGGCTTCAATTTCCGCAAGAGTTTTTGCACCGTATTTTTCGGGCTCTCTTGTTCCGAGCATATTAAGGTTTGCACCGTTTATTAACAGAATTTTCATTTATAACCTCCGTCTTCTGCGGGAGAAGACCGTAATAAGGGAATAGTGATTATAATATTTACCCCCTCATCTATACTTTTACCCTCATTTATTATACAATAGGTTTCAGAGAAAACAAAATTGTGAAGAGGAAGTATTCATGGCAGAACAATCAATTAACAAACGCTGGTATGACAGCGATCCGATTTTAAAAGAAGCATTGGAACTTTTAAGGCTTCAGCCCGACGATACGCAAAAAGAGGCTGCGGAATTTATGCTTAAACTGCAGGAACAGGTTGCGTCGGAAGTTATTGACCATGTTTACGACATCATTAACACATATCAGGGCAAGGGAAACCGCTGGTATGACAATGACCCTATGATGCTCAAGGGTGTTGAACTTTTAAGAAATGCTCCGGCAAGCATTCAGAGAGTTGCCGCTCTGAAACTCCTGATTGCACTTGAAAGAAAAAGTTTTGAAGGAATTGAAGTCTAGATGAAAGATGTTCAAAACCAAAGGGATACAAGAGGAGTTGAGATACAGAAAGTCGGTATAAAGGGGCTTGAGATGCCTCTTGTTATTCAGAGAAAAGACGATACCGACAAGGTTATTTATGCAAACGTAACCGCAGGAGTTTCGCTTCCCGCACATTACCGCGGAACTCACATGTCAAGATTTGTTGAAGTTCTGAACGAATGGCGGGGGAGAAAAACTCTCGGGAAAGACATAAAAGGCTGTGTTGAAGCAATTATTAAAAAACTTGATGCAAAATCAGGGTATTTAAAATTTGAGTTTAAGTATTTTATAGACAAACTTTCTCCCGTAACCGGAATTTCCGCACCAATGTGTTATAACTGCACGTTTGAAGGTGTTTTGGAAAATTACGGTGAAGAAGATGAAGATTATAAATTTTATCTCGGAGTTA
>DBYM01000047.1:13140-19169 GCA_002309875.1 Cyanobacteria bacterium UBA1186 | reverse complement strand
CCCGAAGACGAACATATATGGATTGAAGATTTGGTTTCTGATATCGAAAAATGCGCCTCATCAGAATTATATCCACTGCTTAAACGTGAAGACGAAAAATTTGTAACCGAAAACGCTTACAATAATCCGAAATTTGTCGAAGATGTACTGCGTGACGTTGTTCTGCTTTTAAGGAAAAACAGCATTATAGATTCTTTTGAAGTCGAGTGCGAATCGATGGAAAGTATCCACAATCATTCCGCATGGGCTTATCAGCAGGAGTAATTAAAGGGTTAAATAATAATTTTTCATAAGTTGTGCGTCGTCCTCAATATTTGGACTTTCGCAGACAATTACACCCCTGACGTTAAAACTTTTGAAGGCTTTTAAGAGGTCTTTGTAATTAAAATCGGATTCTTCAAGATTAAGATGCTTCTTTTCGCCTTTTGCGCCGTAATCAATCCCCGCAACATGGGCATGAAAATTGTCCAATGCAACCTGCCCAAGTTCTTTTCCGATTTTCTCAAAAATTGAACAGAATTCGTCATAAGTATTCCAAAATCCGTTATAACGGGCATGAATATGAGAAAAATCCACGCACGGGAGAACTGTTTCAAACTCTTTTGAAAGATTTATAATTTCGTCCAAATCACCCCACTGAGTTGATTTTCCCGTAGTTTCAGGGCGAATCCATATTTTGTTGTTAACTTTACTCAGTTCCTCAGTAATAATCTTTGTCTGCGCTTTAATCTGCTCGTAAACTCTTTCTGCTTCCTGCCCGAGATAAAATCCTGCGTGGTATGTAATACTGTACCCGCCAAGTTCTTCGGTCGTAACGGCAGTTTCAATAATTCTCTGAACGCTTGCCGCAACCTTTTCTTCTTCTCTTGCATTAAGGTTTACATAAAAAGGCGCATGGGCGGTTATAACCTTGTTTGAATTTTTAACATCTTCTCTGCTTGTATCGGAAATTCTTACTCCGTGTACAAATTCAAGTTCAAGACCGTCCAAACCCATTTCATCATGGATTTCGAAACCTCTTTTATATCCTTTGTTTCCCGCTTTTAAAGGAACTCCCGCTGTTAAAAAATATAATTTGTCCATTATTTAAATTCTTCGCCGATTTTCGGATTAACAATCCTTATGAAATCTTTGCTGTCACCGATAAAGAAACTCCCGAACTGCAAAACAGTAGGAACTAAAAGTCCTTTTGCCGTTGCAATAAAGAATTTATCGTCCTCTATTTTTGCGACAGTACCCGCAGGGTGCGGAATTGAAAATGCATCAGATGCAATTTCCGCCTTCATAATTTTCATCAGATTACCTCTGAAGGTTGTACTTGCAAGAATAAACGGATTGAGCGCACGAATAAAACGTTCGATTTCTTCTGCGGTTTTGTTGTAGTTTATAAAAATATCTCTTGCATCAAGCCCTTTTCCCGAAATAAAATCGCCCTTTGGCTGAGGAATTCTGTTCAGAGGCTGAGTTTCATATAACTGCAAAACGTGGAGTAAAAGTTCAATACCGATTACGTTAAGTTCGTTGAAAATAGTACCCATCGTGGCTTTTGAATGGATATGATATGCTTTTTGGGCAATAATATCACCCGTATCAAAACCTTCGTCCATAAAATGAACGGTAACGCCCGTTTCCGTCTCGCCGTTCATAATAACCCTTGAATAAGGATTTCCCCCTCTGTATTTTGGGAGCATTGAAGGGTGTACGTTTATAAATCCGTCCTTTGTCGCTTCCAAAAGGGCTTTCGGAACTTTGTAATTAAAAGAACAAACTACCGCCGCATCAACATTCAGTTCTTTAACTTTTTGTATTAGTTCGGGCTCATCAAGTTCGTCATAGTCAATATAGTTTAAACCTCTTGATACAACAAAGTTTTTGAAGTCATAAAAAAGCGAGTGGTCTTTTTTGGGGCCCAAAACTCCGACAATATTCACTCCCGCCATAAGCAAACCGTCTAACCCGATATATGCCATATCGGGAATTCCGACAAAAAGTATTCTCTTTTTATAAACGGTATTGTTAAACATGTTCAAATTCAGTATAACCGAAAACGGTCAATTTAACAAACCGATTTTATTAAAAATATTTTAAAAATGAGTTCTTAATTTAACAAAGTTAAAAATACCGCATCATAACCCTATTTTTACTATACAAATCGGAAAATATACTTCGTAATATTATTATGACAAGTTCTGCCGAAAGGAGAAAAAATGACTACGAAAATATTATTGGTTGAAGACCAGAAACTTATGCGTATAGGCTTAAAGTCGTTATTCTGCGATTATCCCGAACTTGAAATTATCGGAGAGGCGATAAACGGTAAAGAGGCTGTGGAAAAATCGAAACTTATAAAACCCGATATTGTGCTTATGGACCTCGGGCTTCCTGATATTTCGGGAATAGAAGCGACTAAACAAATTCTTGAACACAACAATAATATCCGTGTAATAGTGCTTACTTCACACACAACGGAAGAAGAAGTTACCGCCTCGCTTCAGGCAGGTGCAAGCGCTTATGTAATCAAGGATATCGCAACCGAATTTCTGATGAACGTTATAAAAATGATAAAAGCAGGCGCAATGTGGCTTGACCCGCATGTCGTACCCTTTATCCGGGACAAAAACTGCGGAATAATTCCTTCAAGACAACTTTCCCGCTCGGTTTTCAAGGAACGCCATTCAAACCTTACCCAAAGAGAATACGAGGTTTTAAAACTTATTGTTGACGGACAGTCAAACAGTGATATTGCCAAAACCCTTACAATTAGCGAGCATACGGCAAAAGCGCACGTCTGCAATATAATACAGAAACTTGTTGTCGATGACCGCACTCAGGCTGCGGTTAAAGCATTAAAAGAAGGTTTGGTTTAATTTTCATCGTCCTCTTCGTCCTGAAGTTTAAAACTCATTAAAAAGACCTGACCTTCTTTTATCTCCAATTCTTTACCCTTGCTTATGTAAGAAACGGGGGTGCTTTCATACACGGAAACTACGGCGGATTTAGCCCTGTTTCCGCTCTCGTTTTTCACTGCACCTTTTACAAGTGCAACTCCCGGGCCTATTGTACTGCTGATAAAATAACTGCCCGCAGTTACCGCACCTTTTTCTATAACATCGGTTGCTTTTATATCGCCGAGAGAATTGTATTTCCCGACAATTTCTTTATCAATTCCGTAAGTCTCGCCGTTTCTTATATCGTGATAACTTACGGGAATAAACCTGAAGGTTGCGTTGCGTTTCAGCCTTTTCGGATCCGTAACATCAATGATTTTACCCGTCAGAACAGAGCCTTCAACAACCTGAAAACCGTTTTTTGTTGTAAAACCTTCAACAATTTTCAAATTCCATATTCCGGGAGGATTTTCTGTTGAAAAATCCGACATTGCCTGAACTTTAACATTTTTAGCCATAACGGGGAGACTTCCCGCTAAAATTATAAACCCCAAAATTAATAAAAACTTCTTCATAAACCCTCCGTTTTTTAACAGTATAGCGGGTTTCATCATCATACGTCAAGCATATAATAGTAACATTACCTTAACAAACAGTAGAGAAAGTTTATTTTTGTTGTAAAATGTTTTTGTTGATATTGGGAAGAAGGACGGCATTTGATTGCCGAATATAATATATGACAATTCAAGAATGGTTTGATAAACGCAAAGAGGCTCAGATTGAACGCAGGGCTAAAGAAATGCGCGGAATCGAAGATGCAGACCCTGCTATTTGGACAAAATGCGTTCATTGTGATACTCAGATTCTGAAATCGGAACTTGAAGAGAATATGATGGTTTGTCCTCACTGTGACTACCACTTCAGAATAAACGCAAGAACAAGAATTTCACAACTTTTTGATAAAGATACGTTTGAAGAATTGTTTCAAAACATTCTTCCGACGGACCCTTTAAAGTTTGTGGATTCCGAATCTTATGCCGACAGGCTTAAACGCTCTCATGACAAAACAGGGCTTGATGAAGCCGTTATAACAGGGTTAGGCGAAATCAAAGGTCACAAAGTTGCAGCCGCTGTTATGGATTTTGATTATATGGGCGGCTCAATGGGAAGCGTTGTTGGTGAAAAAGTTACACGCATAATGGAAAAAGCAATAGAATTAAGGCTGCCGATGCTTGCCGTAACCTCCTCGGGCGGTGCAAGAATGCAGGAAAGCGCATTAAGCCTTATGCAGATGGCCAAAACCTCCTGCGCCGCAGGAAAACTCGATGAAGCGGGAATTTTGTACATAAACCTTTTGACAGAGCCGACTTTTGGCGGAATAACCGCAAGTTTCGGAACATTAGGCGATATTATTATCGCAGAACAGGGCGCAAGAATCGGTTTTGCGGGAAGAAGGGTTATCGAACAAACTATCCGCCAAAAACTTCCCGACGACTTTCAGACTGCCGAATATCTGCTTAAATACGGGCAGGTTGATGTTGTTTCAAAAAGAAAAAATCTGAGAAAAACTTTGGCAAACATACTTGAATTACACGGTGTATAGAGGAAATATCAATGGCAATTGTTTTGGATTTTGAAAAACCTATAGAAGATATACAAAACAAAATAAACGAACTTAAAGAACTGAGCGAATCCTCGGGTTTAGACCTTGATACTCAGATAAAATCTTTTGAACAGCAGGCTCAGACCAAAAAAAAGGAGTTATATTCAAAATTGAAACCTTCACAGAAACTACAAATTGCAAGGCATCAGGAAAGACCGAAATTTCTTGATTATGTAAATATGCTTTGCGAAGATTTTATTGAACTTCACGGTGACCGTGAAGGAATGGACGACAGAGCAATTATAGGCGGTTTGGCAAAATTTGAGGGCAAACCTGTTATGATAATAGGTATTCAGAAGGGCAAAACCACCAAAGAAAACCTCGAATACAACTTTGGAATGCCTCAGCCTCAGGGTTACAGGAAAGCATTAAGACTATTTAACCACGCAAATAAGTTCAATCTTCCGATAATAACACTGATTGATACTCCGGGGGCTTATCCGGGAATCAAAGCCGAAGAAACAGGTCAGGGCTCTGCTATTGCGGTTAATTTAAGAGAAATGTCAAAATTAAATGTTCCCGTTGTTTCAATTATTACGGGCGAAGGCTGCAGCGGCGGTGCTTTGGGTTTGGCGGTTGCAAACAAGGTTATGATGCTTGAGCATGCTTATTATACGGTAATTTCACCCGAAGGCTGTGCATCAATTCTCTGGAGAGATGCGGCAATGTACGCAAAGGCAGCGGAAGCATTAAAAATAACTTCGAAAGACCTGTTAAAACTCGGAATTATTGATGCGGAAATCAAAGAGCCTTTAGGCGGCGCCCACAAAAATCCCGAACAAACTTCAAAAAATATGAAAAATGCCATTATAAAAGCCTTTGAAGAACTTGAGGGAATGACTCCCGAACAGTTGAAAGAAGACAGATACAATAAATTCCGTGCAATGGGTAAATTTATTGAAGCATAAAATTGACGGCCCGAAGAAAAATTCTACGGGCCGTGTTTATATAATATATTTCCCCAATTATTTCAGTATTGAAACTAAGTTTTCGGATAATGCCCAATACAATTGATCCAACGGATCGTTGCTTACACCAGGTTTTTTCTGATTTCCGTGAACATGTTTTAAGTCTCCGTTCTTGTCAACCAAAAATCTTCCGCCTTCGCTTGTCATATGAATTCTGTGATTGTTATATGACCTTGAAAAAGTTTTCTGTGTGCCGTTATCAGCCTTGTATGAGGCTTCTCTTAATATGCCGTTGCGGTCAAAAACACAGTTTAATGAACTTTTTTCTTTTTCTATGTTTTCAATAAGAACATGCATTGTATTATCATTTTTTTCTGCCGACATTTTATAGTTTTCAGCAATCTTGTACTGAGGCATTCTGAATTTGCCGGGCAGACTTAAAACTCTTTTCATCTTTGCGAGAATATTTTTTGGGATTTCTTCCGATACTTTTGGTGCTACACTTCTTGATATAAGGCTTGTATTGCCGAATGAAACCGAATCACGGTTATAATTTACTGCAGAAACAGG
>DBYM01000047.1:3611-13074 GCA_002309875.1 Cyanobacteria bacterium UBA1186 | reverse complement strand
AAAAACAGGAGTTTGCCATGTATTACGAATTGAGAATTTCCATAAACCCAGAAATTGAAGAAATCGTTTCGGATATCTGCTTTTCAAACTTTGACTGCGAAGGCGTCGTTCTTGCGGAAGAAACTTACAAAGACCTCGAAATGACCTCAACCACGAGCGGTACTTTAAGAGTATTTCTAAAAGACTTAAATAACAATCCTGTTGAAATTCTGAAAACAGAACGTGAACTCCTTAAATCAAGAGGGTTTTCAGATGAAGAACTCGGAAGTTGGGAAATAACTCTTGACGAAAAAGAAAATCAGGACTGGTCAAAAAAATGGAAAGAAAAATGGACCGTAACACATGTTTCGGACAGAATTACGGTTGTTCCGAGTTGGCTTAACTACAAACCGAAAAAAGACGAAATAACGATAATCTTAGACCCCGGTTGCGCTTTCGGAACGGGAACACATCAGACCACTCAACTTTGTATGAAAGCGCTCGAAAAATATTTACACAAAGGTGCTTCTGTTGCTGACATAGGAACAGGTTCGGGAATTTTGGCAATTCTTGCAAAAAAACTCGGTGCAGGAATTGTTTACGGCTGCGATAACGACGAAACAGTTATTGATGTCTGCAAAGAAAACGCCGGGGTAAATGGAATTGGGGTAAATGGGGTAGGGGTAAATGGTGCTTCACCCATTGTTTTTGAACTTAATACTGCCGATAAAATAACCGAAAAGTACGACTTTGTCTGCGCAAATATTCTGCATAACGTTTTGGCGGAAATTATGGGTGATTTAAAAAATATTATGAAACCGAATGCCAAAATGGTTTTAAGCGGTATTTTGAACGAAAAGCAGCCTGTTGTTCTTGAAGCAATCGAAAAACACAACCTGAAAATTGCTGAAACCATGGCTCAGGACCAGTGGGTTGCTATTGTCGTAACAAATTAACCAATAAGCGGATTAAAAACTTCTTAAATCCAAACACAATAAAATTATGTTTGGCACAATTTGGTACAAAACTCTGATACAACCTCCGTTAACCCCTCCGGCATGGGTTTTCGCCCCTGCATGGTCTTTTCTGTACATAACAATTTTTCTTGCCTTGTTTGTTTACGGAATAAAACCGTACTTTGGCAGTAAATCCTGGGGGTTTGCCTTGTTTTTCATACAATTTTTACTAAATATGTGCTGGTCGCCCGTATTTTTCTTAATGCACAATACGGGACTTGCTCTTGCAATAGTTGTACTTATGGATATTTTGGTTATTTTGAATATTGTTGAATTTTATAAGGTTTCGGTAACCGCAGGAAATCTTATGCTCCCTTATATTTTTTGGCTTTTGTTTGCAACATATCTGAATGCGGGATTTTTTGTTCTGAATTAAATTAAATTTAATACTAAAAAACTCCCTGTCCGTTGAACAGAGAGTTTTTTAAAATTTATATCATGACTTACTTTTTCAGGAAATCAGGAATCTGAATGTCTGAAAAAGAAGACATTGTCGGTGCTTTCGGAGCAGCAGTGCTGCTGAAAGCCTGACTGAAGAAGGTTGCCGCGTCCATAGTATTGCTTTCAACTTTTTCTTCAACCGACATCTTCTGACGAAGTTCAAAACCTGTTGCAATAACGGTAATCTGAATTTCGCCCTGAATATTGTCATTAAGAACAGCACCGAAGATAACTCTTGCATCATCAGCAACTGCATCATTAATTGTGCTCATTGCATCATTAACTTCGTGAAGTGTCAAATCAGGTCCGCCCGTAATGTTAACGATAATACCCGATGCACCGTTAATAGAACTTTCAAGAAGTTGTGAATTAATAGCGATTTTAGCGGCTTCAAGTGCTCTGCCTTCGCCTGTTCCTCTGCCGATACCCATAAGAGCCGAGCCTGATGCCTGCATAACACTCTTAACATCAGCAAAGTCAACATTGATAAGTCCGGGAACTGTAATGATATCCGAAATACCCTGAACACCTCTTAAGAGAACTTCATCAACAACGATGAATGATTCCTGAAGTGATACTCGTCTTTCAACCGCATCAAGCAATCTGTCGTTAGGAATAACGATAAGTGCATCAACGCATTCTTTTAATTTTTCCAAACCCTGTTCAGCCTGATGAAGTCTTCTCTTTCCTTCAAAACCGAACGGTTTTGTAACAACACCGATTGTAAGAACACCAAGGTCCTTGGCAATCTTTGCAACTATAGGAGCAGCACCCGTACCTGTTCCGCCGCCCATGCCTGCGGTAACGAATACCATATCTGCGCCTTCAATTGCTGCAGTTATTTCCTGTTGTGCTTCTTCAGCCGCTTTTTCACCAACCTGAGGCTCTCCGCCTGCACCAAGTCCGTTTGTAAGTTTAGCGCCAAGTTGTATTCTGTTCTTACAGGTTGATGTATTTAAAATCTGTAAATCCGTATTCATTAACCAGAACTCAACTCCGGTTAAACCTGCCTTAATCATTCGGTTTACGGCATTTCCGCCGCCGCCGCCTACACCGATAACTTTGATTTTAGCGGGGTTTACCGTTGATGAAGTTTCGGTAACATTATCAGAAGACTGTACACTGTAACTGTAGTCAGATGTTGTCGTAGTCTCCTCTTTTCTTCCAAAAATATCCGGTCCTAAATTGTCCACAATTTTTCCTCTTTTTTCATAACTATACTAGTACAACATATTAACATACTATTTTAAATAGAAAAAAATGTAAAGTTTTTGGGATAAATTTCCATTCTATTGTTACGATATGTTAACATGTCGAAACCATGTAATGACAAGGCTTTGACATGTTTGTTCAAATATGGAATCAGAACAGTCCGGGTATAAATTTGTACTTTACTTTCTCCGTATATTTCTGATATTCGGGGTCGTGAAGCAGGTGCCGTTCTTCTGTCAAAGCACGCATATAATAGATAAATGCCCAGGTTAAGAATGAAATTACCGCAAGAAACAGGCCGGTAAAGTACCTGCTCGGGTCTGCGGATATATCCGCAAGCGGAATACAGAAAACAGGAATGGTTGTAAAGAGCCAGAATGTAAGTTTTGAAACATAAGCAGGGTGCCTTATGATATTATAGGGAAAAATACTTACCGTTCCGCGGTTTGTAAGGTTGCTTGCTTTTGTTCCGAGAGCAACAGATGCAAGAGAGTAAATCGTAAGGAAAAATATTGCGATTATTCTCAATATAATTGTCGTCGCACAATAATGATTGTTAAACGCAACTGCGGAATCATTTTGCGCCCAGCCGACAAAAGTTCCCGTCACGTCATTGAAAGGAGGGTAACAAAGCAGACAGAAAAATATTCCGGCAAAAGATATTTCGCATGTTCGTATCTTATTGTTCAAAAACGCGGCTTCTGTTACATAGCCGACGCAGAAACAGAATAAATCCAGCGAGAACAAAAATAAACACAGGTTTTTAAATATAAAATCGCTTTCTCTCAAAAGAATATTGCAAAAATGCTGAAATCCCGTATCTATCCCGATTGAGAGCGACGCAAAAAGGTTTTCATATTCAGGCATTCTTGCCGATATCTGATTTATGTCGTTATAAAGGAACGTAAACATCAGAGAGCCGAAAAAGGTCTTGATAAAAATAAGCATTAACGCCTGTTTTTCCATATAATCAGGGATCGCATATTTTATCGATTCTTTAAATCCGTTAAAACTCGTTAAATCTATGGTATAGATTTTGGAAAACAGCCTTTTGAAATAGTTGCAGATAACAACGTTGTGAGAGGCATGCAAAGACCTCGGTCTGAATATCATAAAGATTATTGGTGCAACCAAAATATAGATGAAATAGCAGTTTCTGAATGTATCGACAACCCAATGGTTAATGTATTTGTGTCCGAACGGGTTGTGATATAAAAAGAGCAAAACCGCACCGTAAACAAGCAAAGAGCAAAAATAGTGTCTTAAAACGTCCTTTAATTCGGGCTTTGGCAATGTTTCATCAACATAACATATATTTAATTCTCTGTTAAAATCCTTTTCCATTATTCACCTTTAATATTACCGTATATTATCCTCAAACCTTCAAGCGTCAGATTTTTGTTAATTTCGGCTTTTCTTCCCATATAATCTGAGACGAGTTCCGCCTGACCTCCCGTTAAAATAATCTGTACATTCTCTCCGAGTTCCTGTTCTATTTGTACCGCTAACCCGTCAATTGCGCAAGCATTTCCTCTTATTACTCCCGACAAAATACAACTTTCAGTGTCATCGCCTATTGCTTTTTTTGACTCTTTCGGCTCAATTTTCGGCAGTTTTGAGGTTTTTTCGGAAAGTGCATCAAGAGCCATATTTATCCCCGGCATAATCACTCCTCCGATAAAATTTCCTTCCTTTGAAACCACATCAAGGGTAATTGCAGTGCCGACATCAACAATTATTGCAGGCAGGGAGCAGTTCTTTTTGGCATAAACCGCATTTGCAATTCTGTCCATTCCCGCATTGGCCGAATCCTCTCCGGCAATACCGATTCCGAATTCCATTCCGTTATCAAGAAGGGTTGAATTTATTCCCAAAACATTGTCGCATGCCTGTTTAAACCGTGAATTAAGTTCATCGTTAACCGAGCCTATTACACAGTCCGTTATGCCATAGTCTTTCAGAAAACCGGAAAGCATACGTTCGTACTCACGTTCGGGAATATAGGTATCGGCAATCAGGCGAAAAACTTTTACAAGGTTTTCTCCCTCAAAAATTCCCAATGTTATACTGCTGTTTCCTACATCTGCAACTAAAAGCAATTTACTCTCCGTAATTCGACAATGTGTCATTTATGATTTGTTTCATTTCATCTCTGTACTCGAGAGGTTTTATAATCTCACAACATGAATCATAACGCAAAAGCCTCATAAAAAGCGCTTCTTTGTTTTCCCCTTTGTTTGAAATTACAATACCGCCCGACGGTTTGTCTATAAGTTCTTCGTTCTCACGCATTGAATATCGTTTTGCCAAACCTCCCGTAAGTTTAAAAATAACTTCCTGCTCGTTATTTCCAAACATTCCAAACCTTTTGTCGAGAATTTCAATGCCCGCTATTTTTTCAGTCAGAACGAGTTTTTCTTCTCCGTCAGCAATAATTTTAAAATAGGTCTTTTTGTTATTTACTATTTGGGCGGGAATACATTCCAAAACCTCTTTGGTTTTGTACATAAGCCTGATTTTTCTGTTTTCCTGAACTGCCTGTTCAAATTCATCATTAAGTTTGTCTTCGTCACCGATATTTATTCTGACAATTCGCTTGTTTGAATATTTGCTCAGCCGTGACAAAAACGAAGTAAATCTTTTGTTTGCCCTTTCGGAAAACTTTGTTTTGACAACTGTTTTAAGCCTGTCAATCAGTTCCGTATCATGCAGGCTCAAATCAAGTCCGAAAGGTAATTTTGATACAAAATATTTGTTATGGATTTTCGGAATTTCTATTCCGAGATATCTGCAGGTGTTTATGTATTTACTTACGACGCTGTGGTTAAAAAGCGGAATTCTCTCGTTTTCATTGAGTTTTTTAACAAGTTCGGCCATCGTGTAATTCCCTTCAAGAAGCATCTGAAGGGTTTTCAAAACCTGAATGGAGGACATATTTTTCTTTATTGCAAGACTATTTCCCATACAAATTCCTCATCTCTTTAAGTTTCTCCACCACCGCATTTTTTAGTGTTTCAGGTTCCAAAACCGTACATTTTGAGCCGAAAGACAACATTCTCTGGATTGCAAAAAACTCGTTATAATATCTGCCTTCAACTATAAAATAGCCGTCGCCCGCTTCAAGAATGGATTCTTCTTCCGCAAGAACAACAGAATCGGAATTTTCAAGTCTGAATTTTACCGTAACAGCCTGTGTTTCCAATTTATCTTTGGTAAGCCTTATGCTTAAAATCTTTTTTATAAATCTGAAGTTCAGGACAATCGTTTTATCATTATCCGCATTGTTTCCGTACAGATACACTTTGTCGTTTTTAAAAACAAGTTTGTCGGTTATTACGCACAGTCTGCGTTCTTTTTCGGAAACAGGGTTAACGTAAAGCAGGTCAAGGGTTAAATTGTTTTTGCAATAAGCGGACAGCGATTTCAGCATATCAATGTCATAGTGTTTCAGGGCAGAAATTCCAAGGAATTTTTCTTTTGAATCTTCCTGATAAATGTGTTTTGAAATTTTTTCGAAAAGCAGATGATACTTAATCAAAAGTTCGACATCAGCATTTTCTTTTACTGAATTGTAAACCCGCTTTAGTACTTTTAAATCCTCGTCTTCAAGTTTAAGGGCAAACGGGTGGTCCTTCAGAACATATTTGTGACCTGTTTTTTGTGTGCTTCTTGATATTACACAGCCGACGTGTTTGAGCGAATTCATGTCAATCCGCAAAATGTCGTCGGAGCCTCTGTTTTCCATGACTTTGTAACTTACAAATGTTTTTTTGATTTCTTCAAGCGATTTCGGGCCTGTCATGAGAAGACCGAGCAGCAATATTGCTCTCAATCCTGTTAAGGATATCTGGTTTAAGTCTTCTTTTTCAGCCGTTAAAAACACGTTATACCCCTGTTGCTTCGCTTAATTCCATTATATAATCAATTGTTTTTTCGCAGTAAAATCTGTCTTCAGCACTGAAGGGCAGAACAACTCCGTCAAACTCTTTTTTCACATCTGCCAAAACTTTTTGGATTTTCCCTCTCGGTATGTAATCTATTTTAGTTACTACGGTAAATATTGGCAAGTTGTATGCTGAAACCCATTCCCGCATCTGGTAATCGTTTTTCTGAATTTCATGACGCGCGTCAATGAACTGTATAAGCGATTTAATCTGCTTTCTGTTAAGCAGATATTCCTCAAGATATTTCTGCCACTTTGCCTGAGCCTCTTTGGAAACCTTTGCATAACCGTAACCGGGCAGGTCGGCAACCATAAATTTATCCGAAAAATTAAAAAAGTTAATTAGCCTTGTTTTCCCCGGTGTATTTGAAGTTTTCGCCAATTTTTTGTTATTTGCAAGCGCATTTATAAATGACGATTTCCCGACATTCGAACGCCCGAGAAGCGGAAATTCGGGAACCTGAAAATCCGGACATTGTGACAGTTTTTCGGCACTGATTATAAATTCTGCGTTAATTTGCTTCATCTTACCCTAATCAAGATACTTTTTCTTTTGTTTGGTTTTTTGCTTTTGTTCTGAGTTGAACAAGAGAAAGAAGATTGTACAGTTTTTCGTTATTTACAACCGTAATCTGTGTTTTGTCTTTTTCAACCGTAACATCAACAGAAGGTTTGTGCGCAAAAATATTTCCCGTCTGCAAACTCACGATTTGTATGATATTGTCCTTTAAAATACTCAAAGGCTCTTTTAAAAAAGTTTCAAATGTTTTAAATATGTTCATGCGCCTGTAACTTCTATCTTTTATTAAAATATTGTATAATAGTCGGGTAAAAATGTAAATTTTTAATCTTCTTTAAAAGGTACAAATTGAACAGCAGAGAAAAAGAATACATAGAGAGTTTTAAGTCATATCTGAGCGTGGAAAAGAACTTTTCCGAGCATACCGTCAGTGCGTATTGCTCTGATATAGTCAGTTATATTTTGTGGCTTGACGGTAAAAACTGCACTGAGGTTGATTTTAACACCCTCAGAGAATATCTGCATTTTATACAGAGATTTGAATACAAAAAAACGACTATTGCACGCAAAACCGCTTCAATAAGAACGTTTTACAAATTCTTATTCAGAGAACGTTATATTGATTCAAATCCCGCAATCTCGCTTTCTGCGCCGAAAAGACCAAAATCTCTGCCAAAATTTTTAACAACCGACGAGGTTGAACAGATTTTGAACAACATCAAAATCGATACTCCCGCAAGATTCAGAAACAAGGTTATTCTTGAACTTCTGTGGGCAACGGGCATGCGTGTTTCCGAATTATCAAACCTGAATTTCGGAGATCTGAATTTGGAAGAAAACGAAATCAGAGTTTTTGGTAAAGGCGCAAAAGAAAGAATTGTCTTAGTTTCAGACAGGGCAAAAGATTACCTGCTGCAGTATATTAATACCGCACGAAGCCTTATTGCACCGAATTACGATATCGGAGAGGTTAATGAAAAATCTCCGCTCTTCATTAACAGTACCGGTTTCAGACTTCAAAACAAAACCATTCGGGACGCAATAAATGATGTTGTCGCAAAAATAGAACTTCCGAAAAAAGTTACTCCTCACGTTTTCAGGCACAGTTTTGCAACAAGACTTATTGAAAACGGAGCAGATTTAAGAGTTGTTCAGGAACTTTTGGGGCATGCCGGGATTTCAAATACACAGATTTACACCCATATTTCGATGAAACATATGCAGGAAGTCTATGATTCCGCTCACCCGCACAGTTAAATTTCTATTATTGGTATAACTTTTCTCTAACTAAAGTATAAAATTTACAAAAGTTATTAAAGTTTTTCAGATTTATGCCGTAATACATATTATAATAGTTAAGTAGAAAGGTAAAATTATGACGGATAAAGATGAGATAGGAGCTTCTTTGTTTTCCAGAACTCTTGATATTATGGAAAACGACCCTCTTGAAGAAATTTTTGCCCTGAATATGGGTGATTTCGTTTCCGAATATCTTATTTCCGAAGATTTGGCTAAGAAAATCGGAAAATCTGCCAAAGATAAAACAGCACGTCTAAAATCCCAACTTAGAGAACTTGTTTCAATCTATTCTCTTGATAACACTCTTTGCGTTTTGGGTTTTGATTCAAAAGACGAATATGTTATCTATAATTCGATTGCAAAAACTCTTACGCAGATTCTTGACGTTGACGCATGTCATATTTACCTTACGGAAGAATTTACAAAAGGCCTGTCTTTTGATAACAAATTTTTGGGACTTGTCGGCTCTTCCGTTGATTTTGAAGGCGATATTTATTCCAAAAATATCGGATATTCAAAAGATGAAAATTCTATCGTTGTAAAAGCGTTTAACAATCTTGAAAAGATTCAGGTTAAAGATATTTCTGTTATTGATTTTGAACCGAAACACGAACTGAAAGAAGAAGATGTCAAATCTATTGCGGTTGTTCCTATGCACAACAACGCATACATTGTCGGTGTAATCGTAATTGAAAATTATAAAGAAAAGACTATAAAACGTGCTTATATGAACCTTTTAGGTGCAATAGCAAAACTTTTCGGAACTTCAATGCACCTGCAAAAAGCAGTTGAAAGAGCAGAAGAACTGATTTCTGACGAAAATGTAAGTCCGGAAGAATTACAGCAGATGAGAGCCGAATTAACCGCACTTATCGGTGATTTGGGTACGCATCAGCAAGCATTTGTCGAAAAACTTGCGGCTTCTGTTGACGAAAAAGGTCAGTATAAAGTTGCTCATTCACAAAATACTGCGGAATTGTCAAAGAAACTCTGCAAACAACTGGGTTTGAACGAAAAAACCACGGATCTTGTTTACTACGCAGGTCTTTTACA
>DBYM01000047.1:0-3539 GCA_002309875.1 Cyanobacteria bacterium UBA1186 | reverse complement strand
CAAAATCACCCGAACGTCGGTGTAAATCTTTTAATGAACATAAACTTCTTATCGGAAGTAATACCATATATTCACTATCACAAAGAACGCTGGGACGGCAGAGGTGAGCCTGAAGGACTGAAGGGTAATTCCATTCCGTTCGGCTCAAGAATTATTGCGGTTGCAGATGCTTATACCGCAATGACTTCAGACCGTTCATACCGTGATGCCATGACTTCCGAACAGGCTTTGGAAATTGTTAAACAGGAAGCCGGAATTAAGTGGGATCCTGATGTTGTGAATGCTCTTTTTGAAGTGCTAAAAAAGTAATTATTGATTAAAAATCAGGTGTTGACGTTGCAAAACAGGTTATTTCGGTTATGCCGCTGTTTTTCAGTTCCTTAATCATTTCTTCGAAAGTCGAGCCTGTTGTACAAATGTCGTCCATTATTAAAACGGGTTTATTCGGTTTACCGCAGACTTTGAATGCACCTGAAAGGTTTTCGAGCCTTTGTTTTCTGTTTAATTTGTATTGCGGTTTTGTGTCTTTTACTCTTTTTATTAAACCGAAATCAAAATCAAAACCGCTTATTTTTGAAAACTCCTCGCAGACAAGTTCCATATGATTGTATTTTCTTTTTTTAATCCTGTTTTCGTGAAGCGGAACGGGAACAAGAGTAAATTTTTTGTTTTTTAATTCGTCAATACTGCAAAAATAATCGTACATAAATTTTGCCTGAAAATAGGCCAATTCTCTTTCTTTGTGGTACTTTAATCCTCTTATAAGTTTTTGAAGTTCTTTTGTATAAACTCCCGCACAGTAAATATTTACACCGTCAATAATACGATTTGTCACAAAATCGTTAAATTCAAGTTTTTCATAGCATTTCGGGCACATTTTTACCGTATATTTTGAATTACCGCAAAAGTAACATTTTTTGCGGTAAATTAAATCAAGGATTGATTCTATGAGTTTATTCATAAAGAGATTGTAACATATTGCTTTTTGACGGTAAATAATATATTCTTAAGTAAAACATGATTGGAGGTTTTAATGGAATTTCAACACATGCCGTTAAATGGTGAAAACTTTACCGACGAACAGATTAAAAGACTTATTGGTGAATATAATGTGCAGTTTATAAAACTGCAGTTTGTGGATATCAACGGTCAGGTCAAAAATCTGGCAATTCCTTCGGAGCATATTGACAGAATTCTGAATAACGAAGTTATGCTTGACGGCTCGTCAATAAAAGGTTTCAGAAATATTGAAACTTCGGATATGTTTTTCCACCCTGACAGAAATACTTTTCAGATTTTGCCATGGCAGGAAAAAGACGGCAGAAATTCCGCAAGACTGATTTGTGATATTTATAATGCGGACGGAACACCGTTTGAAGGCTGTCCGAGATGCAATTTAAAAAGACTTATGGCAGAGGCTCAAAAACTCGGTCTTTCAATGAATATCGGGCCTGAAGCCGAATTTTTCCTTTTTGAAAAAGACGGTGATTTGGTAACAACAAAAACTCATGACAGAGGCGGTTATTACGATATGGGGCCTGATGATTTGGGTGAATCAGTCCGTTCTGATATTGTAAGCACTTTGCAGGAAATGGGTTTTGATATTGAGGCTTCTCATCACGAAGTTTCCGACGGTCAGCATGAAATAGATTTTAAATATTCGGATATTTTGACAACTGCTGATAATGTTGCGACTTTCAGGGTTGCGGTAAAAACCGTTGCGGCAAAACACGGACTTCATGCAACATTTATGCCTAAACCTGTTTACGGAATTAACGGCTCGGGTATGCACTGCAATATTTCTCTGTTTAAAGACGGCAAGAATGCTTTTTATGACGAAAATGCACAATACCAACTTTCCGATATCGCAAGATATTCAATCGGCGGTATTTTAAAACATATTAAAAATATTACGGCAATTTTAAATCCGACGGTAAACAGTTATAAGAGAATTGTTCCGGGGTTTGAAGCACCTGTTTATATGGCATGGTCTTTGGCAAACAGAAGTGCTTTGTTAAGAGTTCCGGCAAAAAGAGGTATTTCAACAAGGGTCGAACTTCGTTCACCTGACCCGAGTTGTAACCCTTATCTGGCATTTGCCACAATTCTTGCTGCGTGTCTTGACGGTGTAAGAAATAATATTGAGCCGCCAAAACCTGTTGATGCAAATATTTATAAACTTAACGAAAAAGAAAGAAAAAGGTTAAAAATTGAATCTCTGCCCGGAAGTTTAAAAGAGGCTTTGGGTTATATGCAGAATTCTTATATAGTCAAATATGCCCTTGGAGAACATATTGTTGATGAATTTGTTACCGCTAAAGAAATTGAGTGGGACAATTTCAGAACTTATGTCTCGCAATGGGAAATTGACAGGTATCTGGCAAGATATTAACCTGTTGTTTAATTTTTATTTTCTTTGTTATATTATATTATTCTGATTACAGGAGGTGTGTGTGTATGTACGTACAGTCAATTAACGACGGTTATAATCCGAGCATGAAAGAAATTTATTTTACGGAAGTTTATCCTATTTTTGACAAAAGTCTGAGATTTTCAAAAAAAGTTCTCAATAAAAGAAATGTTTCACAGTCGAAAAACGGTTATAAATTTATTGAAAACAAAAATATTTCCGGAGAATTAAAAGACAAATATATGGAAATACCTTTTGTCAGAGAACTTTCGGAAAAATATGACACTTTTGTACTGAATAAAACCGTTGGAAGTATTTTTGGCGGTGATATAACTTATGCTTCCGTTATATGGGTAAACCCCGAAAAAGAATGTGCGCAGTCATTAAAAACAGTTGGAAGATCTGCACTGCAGGAAGTAAGTGCAAATGAAGATATTATAAATAAATTAAAAGATTTTAAGTATAAAGAAAGGAAAAATTACGTAGATTATGTAATTTAACAGGAAATTATTATGAACATACAACCAATCAGCAACTATTACAATCCGTCTGCAAAAGGATTATATTTTGCGGATAAATATCCGTTATTTAATCCGAGATCTAATTATACAAAATCATATTTAAAAGGTAAGGAACTTTTATTTTCCGAAAATGGTTACAGATATGTTGAAAATAAAGAAATTTCGCAGGAATTAAAAGAAAAACTTTCAAATATTCCTTTTATTAAGTATTTATCGGAAAAATACGATACTTTTATAATTAACAAAATTATAAGAAATACAAATCCTTTTGATTCAAACCGTTTGGTTTCTTCTACGGAAGTTATTTGGGCAAAACCAAAGAAAAAATATCCGCAATCTGTTACGGCAACAGGTTTTTCAGATTTAAACGGTGTATATTTTGACGGCGTTTTTGAAGAATTTTATGCTAATGAAAATATGTTAAACAAACTCGGTAATTTTAAGATAAAAGAAAATAAAAATTACAGATTTTTTAAGATTAACTGACTTTGTATTTCTATCGGATAAAATTTTTCAGAAAAAAAAATTATTATTATTAATATATTAAATAATATATAAAAATAATCATCTTCATCATAAGGTCTAATAATTTGTAGAAAACTCTGAAA
>DBYM01000061.1:5409-7437 GCA_002309875.1 Cyanobacteria bacterium UBA1186 | reverse complement strand
CGATGATAAAGGCAAAAAACAACTTGTTGATCTGAGTGAAATAAACTTCGATTTAGAAAGAGGTTTAGAAAAGATGAACACTGCGGCAGGCGAATTGGCAACACTTACTGCAGTTGATATGATGCTGTTAAGTTCAGGTACCCCATATGGCCCGACATATCAGGCTCTGATTGATAAAAGAGAAACCTATGTAAAAGAAGGTAAGGATACCAGCGACCTTAACGCAGAAATTGAAACAATTGAGGAACAAATTAAGGAATATGTTAAGACACATAAGGTTGAAGAACTTGATAATCTCATAAAAAACGGAGAAATGACTATTTTCAGATACGGGAAAAATAAAGAGAAAAAGGGTGTATTCAGGTTTTTCGTAAATTCAGGCGGAAATAATGCCATACAAAAAAATAGCAGCGTTGAACCCAACGACGACGATGAAAATAACAATAACACCGACATTAAAAATGATAATGACGACGGTGATGATAACAGCGATGACAATTCACCCAAAAACAAACTTGACGGAGGTGTTACTTGTACCGCAACACTCGATACCGAGGAATTTCAGGGAAAAGTCGTTGCAGACGTAAGATCCGACAATACCGATATTTACCTGGGCGCTGCATATAACAAAAATTTCGACAGCAACAGGAACTTAGCACTTTCCTTCAGCGGAAGAGAAACGATTGAACCCGGACACTCTACAGGCAGCGGCGGTCTTTCTGTTGATTATAAATCTCAGGATTTTTCAGCCGGCGCTTTCGGATATATAAAACATGAAAGCGAAGCCGAACAAGGAACACAGATTGAATGGAAGGCTGAAGGATATCTTAAATACAAAGAAAACGTACAGATTATTGCAGGTTATGAAAACGAATATATAGATTCATATCCTTATGCAAAGGTCAAATTAAACGGTGTAAAAGAATATGAAAACACCAACCTTAAACTTACAGGCGGACTCACTGCAGAAGTCGGAAAAGTTGATTACAACGATAAATTCTTTGGCAACATGCCTTCCGACGTGAACATAGATGTCAGAATGAGAGGCGGAATACAGTTTGAAACAGAGGATTTGAATGCTAACGTGAATGCTCTTGCTTCATATAACTGTCTAGTTGATAATTCCGCTAAAGACAAAAAAGAAAAATTCCTTCATAACGGCAGTATGACACTCCTTGGCAGTATCACCAAAGGCAAACTCGGACTTACGACAATGGTTTCAGCCTTCGCAGGTGAAAGTACTTTTGGAGCAGCAGCCGAAAGTGATTGCCCTGTCAGGATTTCATCAAGCATAACAATTCAATGTGCAGATGTTTTCAAAGGTATCTCTCCGTTTATATCATACACCCTTGATAACAGCACAAACGGAAGACAGCACAATATCGGCGCAGGAATAAAAATGTCAATTGAAAAATTAGCACACTAATTGGTAACTTTGAGACAATATCTGTCATTCCTGAAAACTCCGAACACGTCATCAATTTTGCCGTAGTTCTCTGATGATAAACCAAGTTTTCGGTTAAGTTCCTGCTGAATTTGATATTCATCTTCACCCTGATTTATTATGAGCATTTCTCCGCCTTTATTGAGGAGTTTATATGCGTGCAGAAGCATTTCCTCAGGCTTGAAATACCGCAGAGGCAAGCCCCATTTTACAAGAGGGTATTCGGTTATAAACGGCAAAACCCATATTATACAGTCATATTTGCCCTTATGTTCAAGTAAATCCCCTGCAATATAATTCGTATTTTCCAAACCTTTTGTATAAAATTTTGCAATTTCATATCTGTTATAAAAATTGCTGTACATTCTGTAGGCGTCAAGTTCAATTCCCGTCAGGTTAAAATCCTTTGCAAAGGATTTGAAAAACACATATTCGCTTTTGACGTATGCCCAATTCTTTGAACCGATATCCAATACGGAAAGATTTTCACCTTTTCTTTTGCTCAGATATTTGTCAAAAACACTCAGAAAATAAACATTTGCCGAAAAATTCCTGCGGGTTGAATCTTCAAGCAGAGAGTAATC
>DBYM01000061.1:2988-5373 GCA_002309875.1 Cyanobacteria bacterium UBA1186 | reverse complement strand
CCGCTTAAATCTTCCGCTTTTTCGCTGTAATTCCTGCGTGAAAAAGTTATCTTGTTACGCAGAAAAAAATCAAATTTGTTTCTCAAATCATCAAAAATATATGTCAATTTCCCTACCTATAAACATTCAACTTGTTCGGTTATATACTTGTTACCGGGCTCAAGGCTTTTTGCCTTTTGGGCATACTCTTTTGCAAGTTTAAGATATTTGGAATTATTCGTGTTTTTATACAAATATTCAGCCGCATAAGATGCGTACAAATATGCAGAAGCATTTGTCTGATTGATTTTAAAGAGTTCCTTGAAATTATCAAGTGATTTTTCAAACTCTCCGTTTACGTAATACATATACCCGAATCTTGCATAAACTTCGTCCATTGTTTCGGGATTGTAATATTGTTCAGAACTGAGTTTTTCTTTAGGTGCGCTTATTACAATAGACTTTCTGTCAGAAGATAACTGTACGGGCATAACATCAGAATTGTAAATATTGTATTCTCCCATTTCCTTCCATTCGGCAGGGAAATATTTTTTGTTCTCATTCAGATTTTCTAACCGCTTTTCCCCACTCGGGTGAGTACTTCTGAACTCTCTGTCAATATCAAACGTGGATAAAAATGTCAGAACATCGGACGCATTATTTAGATTGTAACCCGCATGTAAAGCAAGTTTTGCGCCCTCAACATCGGCCGCATATTCCATATTTTTGGAATCAATCAAAAATTTCTTCTTCATACCCAAATATGATGCGGCAGCGGCAGGACTTCCCATTTTGCCCATATTCTGCATTTTTCTCATCTTAACAACGAGTTGCCCGATACGTTTTTGGTGTCCTAAAAGTGCGTGCCCCATTTCGTGCCCTATTACAAAAGCAAGAGCATCATCGTTATCTCTGAATGTATCCAAAAGAGCCGTACTTATTGCAACATGGTTAACACTTGAAGAATACGCATTCGGATTTTCCACATCTTTATAGATACAAATACGCCAATTTATATAATCAAGTTTGTTCGCACGGATAAGTTTTTCGGCAACTCTGTAAACCAAATAAAAATCCTCGGCATCGGCCTGAGTTGTATAATATTTTGAATGCTTTTTGCCTAACTGCTTTGCATACTCTTCATACTTAACTTCGTCTTTTTTTATTTTGCCGTCATAGGCTGTTTTGCTTATAACGTCGTAGTCGCCGAATTTCATTATCTTCGGATCTTTTATCCCTGAAACTGCGGAAACCGTATGCTCGGTATTTTGTGTTTGGTTTTGCAATACTTTTTGGGTTGTTCCGTATTTCTGTGCATGCTTCATTTCTTTAATCTGCATCTTGGCATAATCTTTGGCCTCAACAACGCATGTAGTGAGCATTACGGCTATTAACAAAATCGATAATTTTTTCATATATACTCCCATTTCAAAGGGTATAATACCATAATCCGAACAAGTTTACAATTTCAATACACAAACATTTTTCATACTAATAATGTCTGTCGGAATTAAGTTCAACTTTTGCAGGTTTCAGTTCGGGAACTTTTCCCGCACTTATAGTGTTTTTCGGCTTGCTGTTTTTAAGTTCAACCTTTACGGCTTTCTTTTTTGCGGTCTTTTTGGTGGTCTTTTTGGTACTTTTCTCAGCCTTTTCGGTTTTATTCTTTACTTCCTGTTTCTTGGTCTCAACCTTTGCCGGTTTCTGTTTCTCAACTTTTGCAGGCTTGGTTTCCGCAGTTTTTCCTTTATTTACTTCGCTCTTGCGTCTGTTGTTTTTGAGTTCAACCGTTGCGGGTTTTAATTCGGGAACACTTCCCGCAGTTACTTCGGCGCCTTTTGCGGAATTCCCCTTACCTATACTCCAGCGGAAGCCTGCCTGTATTCCCACACCGTTTCTTCCTCCGCTTGTCGCAAATGTCTGCAGGAAGCCCGTAAATCTGTCACCCCAGGTTTTTCTTACACCAAATCCGTACTTGATAAACGGTTTTATGCTCATACTCGGCAAAGCAATATCATTTGCCATAAACTCGCCCTTATCCATCAGGTTGAATACAATACTGATTCCCGTATAAGGCTGCCAGCCGTTTTTGAGGTTACCGATAAATTTAAGCCCCGGCTCCATCTGAATAGCATTCAGCGGATCGGAAGAAATTCTTACACCTGCAGAATTTGTATAATCAAATGTATTAACGAATGAATATGACATAACCATTGACGGCTGAATAATAAATGCTCCGTCAAACAGTTCCCAATTATATCCTGTTTTTGCGGCAATACCTGCAGTAAGCGAAGTAAAGTCTTCGTGTCCGAACATATTCGAAGTGTCACCGACACTTGCACCGATATTAATTGTTGAGCCTATAAAGTAATTCCCCCTGTATAACATACCGATTAAGCCCAACGT
>DBYM01000061.1:0-2915 GCA_002309875.1 Cyanobacteria bacterium UBA1186 | reverse complement strand
CCTAAATCCGTAAGTTCGGATTCACCGCCAAAATAAGTGCCGTAAGCAAAGTTTTCTACATTCGGACCGTGTCTTAAATTAACTTTTTCATAAGTTGCAAACGGTCTGAACCAGAGACCTTCACGTTCGGTAGCAGTCATTGTCGGGTCAAATGCCAAATCCGTACTTTCAGCAGATGCGGTTTTGTTTCTGAACTTCATTGCAATACGTTGTTTACGCGGCATCAGCATATACATGTCCATATTTCTGAAGGCCTCGTCATAACTGTTAATTTGTGCCAGCAAACTTCCGACCTGTGCTGCAACAGGGCCTGCAAGTACCGCACTGTGGTAATCTCTCCATTCGTTGCTTCCGCTCGAAGGTTTAACCTGTATTGTTCCGTCTGCGCCAAAGTTTACCGCCATTCTCCTTATCGGAGTCATCGCAACATATTCTTTATTAATCAGACTGTCACCGACCTTTAAGTTGCGGATATTTGTTGCTTCGGATAAGTTTATCGTAGTATTGCTTCTGACAATATTTTCCAATCCGTGAATATTCATATCTGTGATTGTTACACTGTCGTTCGCACCCTGATTTGAATTTACAAATCTGTCAGCCTCGCCTGTCAGAACGTTTGCATCAATCTTAATCTGCGAGCCGTTCGCAAAAGTTGTATTGGCATTATAATTGTCAATCGTTCCTGTCATCGTATTAAGAGTTGCACCGTTATCAACTCCTATGCCCGTATTGTTGAGATAGTTTTCATTCGGAAGATATAATTCGCCTTGGGCAACCTGTAACAAAGCATTCGTTACCGGAGCATTAATCGTAAACTGCGTCCCCGAATTGCTTGTACCCGGAGTGCCTGCAAGACCGGTTAATTTCACTGTCGAATTATTTCCGTTTCCGTTTATATTATTATTTACGTTATATTGTTCGGAAGATGTATCTATATTTGCGGTCGCTCCGTTACCTATGTTCAGTTGTGCATTTCTCAGAGTATCCCATGTTTCCGCTCTGCCGTCACCGTTTGTTCCGATATTAACCGTACCGCTGTTAATATTTACGTTGTCCGCACCTTCAATTACGTTACTGAGAGTTATTGCTCCCGTTGAGCCGTCACTGTTAAGATTTAATGATGCATCAGTACCCGGAAGTGCCTTTATCTTGTTATCCAAAACTCTTCCCGCATTGGAATTGACAGTCAGAGCGCTTCCCGTGCCTAACGAAATTGCCGTACCTTCGGAGCCTGCACCTCCCTGAGTAATATTTCCGTTATCGTCCAATGCCAATGTTGCTCCGTCTTCAACAAGAACATCGTTTATTACGTTCGTAATTGATGACCTTACATTTACGGTATTACCGCCCTGAACGTTTAACCGAATGCCGTTACCCGCACCCGTAATATCATTCAGAAGTGTCACGTCATCATTTTCCGCATTAAGATTTAATGTGCCGTCCGTAATCGTTATCCCGTTTGTCAAAGCACCACCCACAACCGCATTGTCTTTATATGTCAGCGTACCGCCGGAAGCGATAACAATTGAATCGGAAACCGTTGTTGTTGAATCTTTGCCGAAGGTTAAAGAGTTGTTCGGGCTTACGTTGATTTTGTCTGCGGTGATTGCAGAAGTGCTTGCCAAACCTGAATTTTCGACATCTGCACCATTTTTGTCTTTACCGACATTGATGACGTCCTGTGTAATGTCGTTACCGTTGGTATTAACTACTCCTGCAATGTTTACCGTCCCCTTACCGGCGGAAGTGTTGGTAATGTTGGAGCCTAAATCTTCAGGGTAAGTATTCGTTCCGCCTGTTATATTCAATATTCCATCATTGTCAATACCGCCCGTAAATCCTGAAGCGGTGGTATTAACTATGCCGGCAGGGTTTGCTGCAGTACCTGCTTTGTTGGTAATCTTTCCCGAAATCAATGCGGTGTTATCTACTGTTCCGCCTGCTTCGTTAATTATTGCAGAAGCAATTGTCGCACCCGCAGTATTATTTATGTAATTACTGCTTGTAATCGTTCCGCCCGTAATAGTTGCAGTAACGCCTTCATTCGTTATTGTTCCGACACTTGTAATTGCGCCTGCGTCGTTAATTGTGATATTTCCCGTATTATTAAGTTTGGAATCCGCAGTCAGAATGTTTATGTTATCCGCTACAATACCGCCTCCGGTTACTTCCTTACCGTTATTGTTTACTACACTATCGGTCGGAGCGGTATCATCACCTATATTAAGAGTTGCCTGAGCAATTTTGCGGTTATTGGCAAGATTTATTGCACCTGAAACGGTTGTTTCGCCCGTATTAGACGCACCGTTTTCTATACTGAAGGTTAATTCGGAAGGATTTGCTTCCGTACCGCCTGTTACACTCAATATACCGTCATTTACGGCATTTCCGCCTACATTGTCGGCAAGTGTTGCAAAAATTCCCGCATCGCCTGCTCCGGGAGCAGATTCACCCGCATTGAAAATATTTCCCGTAATCGTACCAAAAGTATTATCGAAACTTCCGCCTGCGAGGTTGTCCGCATTACCGTCTATTGTTCCGAAGTTGTTTACAAAACTGTTAATTCCGTTTTCAACACTTCCCGTAATCGTACCGCTGTTATTAAGTATCGAATTCTGATTACTTACAATATTTCCCGTTATTATATTATTGTTATTTAAGATGCTTCCGTTAGTATTTTCTACGTTACCCGTTATTGTGCCGTTATTATTGAAATCACTTTCGTTACTGCTTTCTACATTACCTGCTAAAGCCCCAAGGTTGCTGAAGGTTGAATATTCACTGTTCTTAACATTACCCGTCATAGTTCCGAAGTTATCAACCGTTGAAAAATCGGTATTCTCGACATTACCTGTCAAAGTACCCTCGTTATTTAAATATGCTCCCGTCTGATTCAGAACATTTCCGTTAAATGT
>DBYM01000067.1 GCA_002309875.1 Cyanobacteria bacterium UBA1186 | reverse complement strand
TCGAGTTCGGTCTTTTCGACTTCTTTTGTCGTAATAAATTCAACTACATCACCTTCCTGAATATCGTTGAATTTGACGAAAGAAATACCGCATTCAAAGCCCTGAGCAACTTCTTTGACATCGTCTTTGAAACGTTTAAGTTGATCAACTGCGCCTTTGAAGATTTCGACTCCGTCACGTTTAATAATTGCGGTATCGTTTCTGTTAATCTTACCTTCCGTAACGTAACAGCCCGCAATCTTGAGGGTTTTACCAATCGTAAATATCTGTCTGATTTCTGCCTGACCTGTCGCAACTTCTTTGATTTCAGGGGTAAGAAGTGAAATCATTGTGTTTTCGATATCTTCGATTACCTGATAGATAATATCGTACTTCTTAATCGTTACGCCTTCTTTTTCGGCAGCGGCAAGGGCATTTGAGTCCTCTTTAACCGTAAATCCGAGAATCAGCGCATTAGATGCGGAAGCGAGCATAACATCGGCTTCCGAAATATCGCCGACACCGACGTGGATAATCTTTGTGACAATTTCTTTGGACTCAAACTGAGCGATAGCCTGAGAAACAGCCTCAGCAGAGCCGTGAGTGTTTGCTTTGATAATAAGGTTAAGATGCGGAACGTCGTCTTCTGCGGCGCCCGATTCTCTCCTCATGTGAGCAGGAAGCATTGCGTCAAGACGTTTGCTGCGTTCTTTTTCTTTCCTCTTATCAACAATAGTCTTCATTTCCTTTTCGTTCTTAACCACTTCAAAGTAGTCGCCTGCGTTAGGAACTTCCGTCAGACCTAAAATCTCGACAGGAGTAGAAGGCTCGGCCTTCTGAATTCTTTCGCCCGAATCCGAAAGCAGCGCTCTTACACGACCGCATGCCGTACCTACAACAACGCAGTTGCCTGCTCTTAAAGTACCGTTCTGAACGAGAAGCGTTGCAACAGGGCCTTTACCTTTATCAAGGTATGCTTCAATAACGACACCCGAAGCCTCTGCTTTGGGATTGGCTTTCAAATCCTGAACTTCCGCAACAAGAAGAATATATTCCAAAAGTTCGTCGATACCTTCGCCCATCAAAGCCGAAACCTTGACAGTGATTGTTTCGCCGCCCCATTCCTCGGGAACGAGTCCGTGTTCGGTTAACTGCTGTAAAACTTTGTCGGGGTTTGCGCCCGGTTTATCAATCTTGTTTACCGCAACAATAATCGGAACTTCGGCCGCTTTTGCGTGGTTGATTGCTTCAATGGTCTGAGGCATTATACCGTCATCTGCCGCAACAACCAAAATAGCGATATCGGTAGCCTTTGCACCTCTTGCACGCATTTCGGTGAACGCTTCGTGCCCCGGAGTATCGACAAACACGATTTTCTTTTCCTGTTTGTTATCGAGATAAACCGTATAAGCACCGATTGACTGCGTGATTCCGCCGACTTCGGTTGCGACGATTTTATGCTTTGATGCTCTGATACTGTCGAGCAGTGTGGTTTTACCGTGGTCAACGTGTCCCATAATTGAAACAACGGGAGCGCGTTTTTTGAGTAACTTTTTATCAACTTCGGTAAGAGCCTTTTGTTTTTCTTCCTTCTCGAGTTCCTCCTCCATAAATGCGTCAATATCTTCGTCAAGAACTTCAAGTTCGTATTCCGCACAGACTTTTTTGATTGTTTCGACGTCAATAAGTTGGTTTACGGTTGCCATAACACCCTGAAACATCAGAAATCTGACGATTTCGGCAGGTGTTTTCTGAATCTTGTCCGCCAATTCCTGAATTGTCATGGGCTGATTAACGACAATTGAAGTTACGGCCTCTTTTTCCTCTTCTTTGTGGGAACGTTTTTTATGCTTTTGGGCAGCCGCTTTTTCAAGAGAAATCATCTCCTGTTCGTCCTGTTTGGAGTTGTAATCCTTCTCTTTCTTGCGGTTATCGCCTTTGCGTCTTGAGTTTCCTTTTCCTTCGTAAATTTCCTGCGGAATTATTCTTCTTTCAACGAGTTTCTTTTCTCCGCCTTCTTTTCTGAATGGTTTTCTGTCTTCTCTTTCGCCCTGATTATTTTCACGTTTTGTGCCGCCGGAAGCATCTTTTGGAGGTGCTTTGCGGACTATTTCAATTCTTGACTGATTTTTGGGATATTCAATCTTTGTTCTTTCAATTCTTACCGCAGGTTTTTCTGCCTTTTTAACCTCGTCTTTTTTCTCCTCGGGTTTTTCGACAACCTCGAGTTTGGGTGCTTTTTCAACCCTCTGGACTCTTTCGATTCTTTCGACTTTCGGAGGCTCTTTCGGAGTCGTTTTAACGACTTCCGGCTCCTCGTTTGCACTTTTTGCTTTCTTTACAATAAACGCTTTTTTGGGGGCAGTATTTTTCGGCAGGATTCCCAAATGCTCTTTGAGTTTGCGAATCTGTTCGGGCGTAACGGTATTTGAGTGCGATTTAACCGAAATTCCTATTTCGGCAAAAGCCTCAATGACCTCTTTGCTCGTCTTTTCTATTTCTTTAGCAAGTTCGCTAACCCTTAAGTTGTCCATCAAGTAACCCTTTCAACTCGTCCTTCGTGAGTTTCAATTTAAGAGATTTATTTAATCCTTTCATTGCCTTATTAATACATTCTTGATTATAACAAAGATATGCAGATCTGCCAAATGTAACGGAATTTGGATTTATAACCGCATTTCCGCTCTTGTGTTCCTTTGTAATTTTAATCATCTCGCTGCGGTCTTTGTACTCACCGCAGGAAATACATTTGCGCAGATTTTTCACTTATCTTTTTATTACCTCTGTTTACCCCACCCCTGCCCCCTCCCTCACAAAGGTCATTTTGTCGGGGCGGGGAAGAAATCCTCTATTCACTATTCACTACTCACTACTCACTATTCACTACTCACTAAATTCACCTAACTCACCTTACTCACTTCACTTTTGTATGCATTTTCCGTTATTTGACGCATCTCATATTTATTCTTTGCTTCGTCGTAGATTTTTAACAGATTGGCATGTCTGTCGGTATATTTGTCATTCTTTAGGCTGTAGTTATGAAACTTCGTGAGAAGCATGTCGAAAATCCCAAACGGTGTTCTCAGAACTTTGTTTCCCTTCTTCTCAAAAACGACACCGTAAAGTGATATGTCCTCCAATTCTCCGTTCCCGCAGTGTTTCAGAACAAAAACATCATTCATACCGTTGTTTCTCAGCGCATTTATCTGCTTAACGAATTTACGTTTTGCCGGAGATTTGTCGAGAAGTGCCTTTGTCCCGTACTGAAAATATACTTCCGTTCCAAAATTCGGCTGATTGGATTGTACTTTTTGAACTTGCATCTTTTGCCTTAACCTTTCTTTTTACACAATATCCTAATATTTAACTTATTTATTTATAACACAAAAAAAGGGCATTTACTGCCCTTTAATATTTACATGATTCTTATTTTTTCATTAGTGCTTTCTTCCTGCCCTTTTATCGGCAACTTTATTCGCATGGTCAATTCGTGCACTCAACGCACCGCGTTGCCCAATATATTTGTCCAATTCTTCGACTGACTCCTCAAAATCATGCCCGTGGCCGGAAATTGAAATCAGTTTACTGCTCGTAAAATTATAGAATAATTTTTTAATAAAATCGTTTTTGTAATTTCTTGCTTTTCTGTAAAAGAGCATGAGGTCAGATGCCATTCCGGTGTAGCCGAAATTGCGGGTATTTAATACCAAATCAACGTCCCAGCGTTTGCAGAATTCCTGAAACTTTGTGTTTTCATAAACACTGCTAAGTATCTCGTCCGCTTTAAGAACATGAGTTCTGAACTTGCCGACGCAGCGGACATCGTTTAATGCTCCGAAATTCGTATTATCATTAATACCGTTAACTTTCATTATTATCTCCTTTGGATTAGCCAACAATGATTATAAAACCGAAAATATTTTTTTTTGCTAACCGACTTCGGCAAGTTTTTCGAGTTTAAGTTTTTGGTCGTATTCAATAAGGAGATTGATTAATTCGTCCATATCGCCGTCGATAACCGTCCATACGTTGAGGTTTTGGCCGATTCTGTGGTCGGTAAGACGTCCCTGAGGGAAGTTATACGTTCTGATGCGTTCGCTTCTGTCCCCCGTTCCGACCTGAGAACGTCTTAGGTCGGTAATTTCCTGCATCTGCTTCTGAACTTCCAAATCGTAAAGTTTTGCCTTCAAAATCTGCATTGCACGTTCTTTGTTCTGCAATTGGGAACGTTCTTCGGTACAGAAAATCATTATTCCCGTAGGTTTGTGGAAAAGTCTTGCGGCGGTTTCAACCTTGTTTACGTTCTGACCGCCTGCGCCGCCCGAGCGTGCAGTTGACATTTCAATATCCTCAGGCCTGATTTCGATTTCGACATCATCGACTTCGGGCATAACGGCAACGGTTGCGGTTGAAGTGTGGACTCTTCCCTGTGATTCGGTTTCGGGAACACGCTGAACACGGTGTACGCCCGATTCGTATTTAAGCCTTGAATAAACCGCATCACCTTTGATTGAAATAATTATTTCGGAATAACCGCCCGCTTCGCATTCGGTTTTGGAAAGGATTTGAGTCTGCCAACCCTGTTTGTCGGCATACTTGAGATACATTCTCGTCAAATCGCCCGCAAAAATGTTTGCCTCATCACCGCCTGCACCCCCTCTGATTTCAAGCATAATATCTTTGTCGTCCATCGGGTCGCGCGGAAGAAGAAGTACCTTCATTCTTTCTTCATACTGAGGAAGTTTTGCCTCGTTTTCTTCGATTTCAGCCTTCAGGAAAGCCTTCATTTCCTCGTCTTTTTCTTCGTGGAACATCAGTTTGGCATCTTCAATCGAATCAACCGCTTTTTTCCAATCGTAATAAAGTTGAACGGTTTCTTCCATTGATTTTCTCTGCTTTGACAAATCCCTGAATCTGTTGTAATCCTGAATAACAGCAGGGTCTGAGAGGGTTTCGCCCAACTCAATATATTTCTTTTCAATCTGAATAATTTTATCCAACATGTCTTTCATAAAAAAATCCTCGTCCTTACGGGAAAATTATAACACAAACATTAGTGAATAGTGAGGGGTAAATGGTGAGGGGTAAATGGTGAGGGGTAAATGGTGAGTAGTGAGGAGTAAATGAAGTGTGCGGGAAAATTATATCTCCCCTTGTGAGGGGAGACACAG
>DBYM01000060.1:15512-20355 GCA_002309875.1 Cyanobacteria bacterium UBA1186 | reverse complement strand
AGATACTAGGGGTGAGAGCCAACAGACCAATCACATTTACCCCTCACCCCAACCCTCTCCCTAAGGAGAGGGAGCAGGCGTTCGAACGAAGTGAGTTACACCTGCGGGTGAGGTACTACCTCATTCACCCTGCTCACTACTCACTATTCACTAGTCACTAGTCACTATTTACCCCTACCCCTTATATTTACCCCTCGTAGTGCACTCTTAAAACTTCGTAGATATCGATTTTGTTTGCTTTCCCTCTGATACGGACTTCGGGGATTTTGAGTGCGTCGGTAAACTGTTTTACTTCCTTATAAACCGCATGACTGATGAGCATTCTCGTCCTGTATATCTTGTTATAACTCTCAAGTCTGCTCGCAAGGTTTACGGTATCGCCGATAACGGTATATTCCATGCGGTTTACGGAGCCTATGTTACCCACAAAAACCTCGCCCGTGTTTATTCCGACACCGATTTCGATTTCGGGCTTGTTTTCCCTTGCCCATTTGCGGTTAAGTTTCTCAACCCGCTCAAGCATTTCATAACCGCATTTAACCGCATTCTGAACATGGTTATCGTCCTGAATCGGCTCACCGAAAATTGCCATAACCGCATCACCGATAAACTTGTTTATTATGCCGTTATATCTTGTGATAATAGGCTCCATCTCGGTAAAGTATTCGTTCAGAAGTTCGGAAACCTGCTGTGCGGACATCTGTTCGCTCAGTGAAGTAAACCCTCTGATATCGGCAAAAAGCACGGTTGCTCTTGCTTTTTTCCCGCCAAGTCCGAGGTTATCAATGTTTTGCATAACGCTTTTCATGACGTCTTCCGACATATATTTTCCCATTGCGTTCTGAACTTTTTCCTTAATCCTGTTTTCGAGGAAATATTTGTACGTGTATGCAAAAACGGTCGTCAGGACAAACATTACAAGCGGAGTCAGAACGTTTATCACAATTCCGAAATAGAAACATGCAATACAAATCAGGCCGTAACACAAAACCGTTCCGAGTGTTGAAGTTATTGATTTTGCGAGGTTAAAGCACTTGACCGAAAAGAATATCGCCAAAATTCCGAGCAAAGTAATCAAAACATTTGCCCAATAAGGAATGATTTTTACAAAGTCATTGTGAATAATATTATCAATCGAGGTTGCCTGAATATCCACTCCCGGGTGGTTTACGGCAATCGGAGTGTTCTTGTTGTCGTTCAGACCGCTTCCCGCAGGAACATTTGCACCAATAACAACGATTTTGCCCTTAAATTCTTCGGGGTTTATAACAGGCTTTTTGCCTGCCCTGATTAAATCATAGGAGTCCATAATATCGACTGCGGAGTATTTTATGTGCGAATACCCGTTGTCATAGAGTTTATAGTATCTTGTCGGGGTGGAAACCGTCTGAAAGACGACTTTATGCAGATTTTGATATACATAAGTTTTGTTGAGAAGTTTTATTTTCGTGTTCAGAGGCTCGCCAAACTCAAGTGTTTTGTCGGTCAGAACGGGTTTCGGGTTGTTGTTTGAAACCAAAAACGCCTTCATGCCGATTGAGGGATAAACCGCGTCATTTAGCATAATCAGGTATTCCTGGGTTCTGCTGACCTCGTCAAATGCCCATGCGGAGATATTTCTGTTAATCGAGCCAAGCGGAAGATAAACAGAGCCCATATTCTTAACCGAATCAACATACTCAAGCGGAGTCTTAATCATACTGTTAAAGAGGGTTTCGGCATAAGAAGTTTTGTCCTCAATCTCAAGAGCGTACTTTTGGGCAAATATTTTTTCGTAAGCCTTGCCGTCAGCCTCATTTTCCCACGGAAGAACATTCGGCATAAATCCCGCAACAAAATTCGGAATTTTCTTTATCGTATTAAAATATTTTCTGTCAGAATCGGGATTATCCTTGTCCAACGTCATCAGGATTGCGTCATCAACAATAAGTCCGGGCTCAGCATAATTGGCAAAATACTCAAATATTTTGCAGTTCAAATCCCGCTTCCAAGGCCAGCGGTATTTTTCGGCAGTTTTTGCATCTATTACGACAAGCACGATATCGTCGCTTCCGTAAACCTGCTTTTGCGTATCAAACGGAAGTCTGTTTGCAAAAACGTTTTTGGTCATAAAGTCGTAAGTCTTCGGCTCTGCGAGGTTGTATGTCAGAAACCAGACCGCCGCAAAGAGTGCAAGAACAAAGATTGCCGATATAAAAAGCCTGAAGTTATTTTTGAATGTTTTAATCACTTGAGCACTTATTAACTTATTCACTTAAATTTATGATATAATATTTTGGAGGAGAAGGACACATATAAATGGTTGAGAATTATATACACACTATTGCTGAAGATATAGTGTATCCGATAATAAGATGTGATGATGCGGAGCGGACTGTAGAAATTGCAAAAGCCTTAGTTGAAGGCGGAATAAGGGTTTTGGAAATCAACGTCGAGAACGCAACGATTTACGGAGCGATTGCCGAGGTTTCGAAATTCGCAACAGTATGCGCAGGCGGAATTATAACCTCCACTCAGGCCGAATATGCCTTTAAAAGCGGAGCAAAACTCTATGCATCACCTATTTTTCAGATGAATTTGGTTAAGATTTCCAAAAATCTTCGTATTCCTTTTATTGCTGGGACTTCAACGGCAAACGAAGCCTATTATGCTTGGAAATCAAGAATACCTTTGATTAAGATTTTCCCTGCCGATGCTATGGGCGGGATTGAGTATATAGAAAATATCCTGAGACAGATGCCTTTCTTAAACCTTATGCCTACGGGAAGTATCAAACTCAGTCAGGTTATCCCGTACGTCAAAGCGGGTGCAAAGGCAGTCGGAGTCGGGCGTGATTTCTACCTCGGATTTACTCCGAAGGAAATCACAAAACGTACAAAAGAGATTATGGACGAAGTTAAGGATTACAAAGAATGGACCAAAAGGTAGATATTGCGATTATCGGTGAATGCCTGATAGAACTTTCCGCAAACGGCTCTCTTGCGGACACTTCAACCCTAAACAAGTTTTTCGGCGGTGATACTGTTTCAACTGCGGTTGCAATCGCACGTTTGGGCGGAAACGTCACCTATCTGACCAAAGTCGGAAACGACGGCTTCAGCGAATTTATCATTTCTTCTCTTCAGAAAGAAAATATCGATACTTCGCTTATTAAAACGAATGATGAGCAAAACGGCATGTATATTGTATCTCAAACTCAGGACAGCAAAGAGGTGCTTTATTACAAGCGTAAAACAGCCGCAACAAAACTTTCAATCGAAGATATCGACGAGGATACGATTAAAAAACTCAAACTGATATACTCGACAGGCGTTGTTCAGTCGCTCTCCGCAAGTTCAAGAGAATTGGTAAAAGAATCTTTCCGTATCGCAAAAGCAAACGATGTTATGACGGCTTATGACCCGAATTACACCTCCTGCTTTATGAATTCCGAGGACACAAAAGAGTATTTTGAAGAAATCATCGAACTTTCGGACATAGTATTTTTGAGCCTGAAAAGCGATGCCGTAAGGCTTTACGAAATCGAATCAATCGACAAGGCAATGAATTATTTTTGGGACAAAGGAATCAAAATCGTTGTAATAAAATCACACATCGATAACGGATATTACACGGGTTATAATGGCGAAATCAGTTTTACGGAATTTTACAACACCCAAAAAGCCATTGACACAACGGCTTCGGGCGACGTATTCAACGGCGGATTTCTCTACGCAATAACAAACGGCTACACTCCGAGCGGTGCGGCGAAATTTGCCTCCGTAGTTTCGGGACTTCAGACCCAAAATTACGGTGCAATACAAGCAATTCCTTATAAAGAAGCCGTTTTGGAGAAGGTTTAGTATGACAAAGTACGTCATATCGGGGTATATAGGGTTTGATAACTTCGGAGATGAGGCAATCTGCGGGGTTTTAACCAATTATCTGAAACAAAACGGTGCGGAGCAGGTTACTGTAATTTCCGCCAATCCCGAAAAAACATCAAGACTTTACGGGGTTGAATCCGTTCCGATACTTGATTTTATTAAACCGATACGTAACGCAGACGTCTTAATCTCCGGCGGAGGAAGTCTTTTGCAGGACGTAACAAGCCTCAGAAGTCTTCTTTACTACATTGCGGTAATTATGACAGCACTCGTTTACGGAAAACAGGTTTACATTTTCGCTCAGGGAATCACCCCGTTCAGAACGATTATCGGGAAACTTCTCGCAGGATTTGTCCTCAAAAGATGCCACAAAATAACCGTCAGGGACAGGTTTTCGCAGGAATATCTCGAAAAAATGGGAATTTCCTCCGAACTGATTGCCGACCCCGTTTTCGGACTTGAAACTCCGACGGTTGAAAAGCACGAAGGAGTTGGAATTCAACTTAGAGGGTGCTCCTCCGTAAACGACGAATTTCTCAATCTGCTTGCCGAAAACGTTGCAAGAACGTTTAAGAACAAGGAAATTAAACTCTTTTCACTTCAGGACGGGTTGGATTTGCCCGTAATAGAACGGTTTACAAAAATAATTACAGGCAAAGGAGTAATCGCAAAGATTTACAAGGAAATGTCCGTACCTCAGGTTATAAAAGAGATTTCAAGCCTTGAATACCTTATAGGAATGCGGTTTCACGCAAATCTTGTTGCCGCAAAAGCGGGAGTAAAAATCTTAGGGCTCAATTATGACATTAAGATAAAAAATCTTGCCCAAAGTGTCGGATTTCCGAGCATAAACCCTTACGGCTGCGAGGTTTTGGACGGGATAAAGGAACTTGTGGCAGTCAATGTCCACAATTATAAAATCCCCGAGTTTACCATGAAACTCGGGTAACGTGGAATTAGTGACTAGTGAATAGTGA
>DBYM01000060.1:12683-15390 GCA_002309875.1 Cyanobacteria bacterium UBA1186 | reverse complement strand
CCCCCCCCACTCCATTTACCCCTTTACATTTCCTAACTTAATTGTTTAATTTGACTTAATTTGGTATAATTTGTTTGTATGAAAATTTTCTTAAGAAAACTGTTCCCGATATTACTTATTCTAATCCTCGCCATGATAGGATATTTCTTCTTCAGAGGCTGGATTATCGAGCAATACCATCACGCAAAAGGTGTTTATTACATCTTCAGAGGCGACAGAGCCTACATGGTTGATAATATGGGCAAAACTCTTGAGTTCTACAAAAAAGGGCTCAACCTTTACCCCAAACACTACGAGGCATGGTTTAACCTCGGAAACATCTATGCCGTTCACGAAGATTACTATTCGGCGGTTGATGCCTATGAACACGCAATAAAAGCAAATCCGCGATACGTTATGGCACGTATGAACCTCGGTATCGTGTATTCGGAAGATTTGGGTTTCTTCGACGAAGCCATAGAACAGTTTGACACGGTTACACAAATCAAAAGAATTAAACTATGGATACCGTTTGTATATTCAAACATCAAGAGTGTCAAGGGAAACAGAGGTCTTGCATACTTCAACAAAGGGGTTGCATACCGCCAAAAAGCGATGTATCTCCCTTATGAAAAGCAGCACCTCGTTTATACATACTTAGGAAACGCAATAGAAGCCTACACTAAGGCTCTTAAATTCCTGAAAAAGAATTATGATATATATTACAACCGTGCAATCGCACACCACCTCAGAGGAGAATACAGAGAAGCGGGACTGGATTACTGCAAAGCAATAGACCTCGACCCGATGAGGTTTGAAGGGCATTACAACCTTGCCGTGCTTTTAAGACACGTCAACAGAAACCGTGATTCAATATCGGAACTCCAAAAAGCGGCGCTCCTTATTTCGGAAAAGCCCGACTCATCATCAATTCAGACCGCATACATCTTTAACCTGCTCAATGAGGTTTCAAGAAGGTTTATAACAAGTGACGAATACTATACCCAAAAACTCACCGACGAGCCGACGGGAAGTATTAAATATACGTATGTTAATGGCAGAGTTGTTGCGGACGACGAGTTTGACAAGGCTATGTTTAAGAATTTCAAGACATGCGCAGGGATTGCGTATTTCAAGGACGAGGACGAACAGGGAGAACAAACCGACCTCGGAATAACCTCCAACCCTTGGGGTGTAAATGAGTAGGGGGGAGGGGTAAATAGGGAATGATTGACGGATAAATTTTTCCTCACTTTATAAAAAGTGGTCTGTTAAAACCCTTTAGACACTATAAGAAGAGAGCAATGGACACAAAAAATCTTAATTTTCTTGCAAAAACCGCAGATATACTGATAAAAGAACTCGACTCATCGGAACTTGTGAGGGAACTTAACCTGCTTTTGCAGGAATATATTGAACTTCGGAATTTTGAAATTTTCGTTTTCGACCCGAATACCTCAACTCTCCGAAACTATGCCCAAAATTGGTGCATAATCGACGAGGTTATGGAGGAGGCGGTCAAAACTGCTATTTACAATGCTTACGACGAAATCCACGGAAACGATTTTGTCATAAACGGAAAAGCCTTCAAACTCCCGCAGACCATCGGCGAAATCAGCCTGAAAATCGATTCTATCTATATGCCGATTGTCAAGAACGGTATGGTTTTCGGGATTATTGAGATTGAATTTGACGAGAACACCTCGGTCGATATGGAATTTTTGTTCCTGATGAAGATTTTCGGAGCGCAGATTTCGCTCAAACTACAGAATATCGTGCTTAACGAGCAGTCGCAGATTAACGTCGAATTCCACGATTCGATGAAGAATATTGCAAAACTAATCGAAACCCAATACGAACTTAATTATATCGTACCTTTGATTGGCGAAATGCTTGACAGATTTATCTCAGACCACCTTATTTACGTTTTCTTAAAGCGGGAAGGCGAGTTTAATCTTGTATGGCCGAAAGCATGCAACGATGAGCGTGTTTTTGAGGCACTCAAACAACTCGACAAGGATTACGGTTATATCCTGACTTATGACGACAAAATCGGCGCATTTCCGCTGTATTCGGAGGACGAAATTACAGGTTGTATCGTTGCAAGAAGTATGATTGAAAAACTCTCGAAACGTGACATTGACTATCTTGAACAACTTACACGTCAGGCTGCGGCCACGATTAACAGGGCAAACACTTATTCAACAATACTTCAGTACGCAACTCTTGACGCTTTGACAAACCTCAATAACCGCAGACAGTTTGAAACCCGCCTCGGACAGGAAATTTCAATTGCAAAACGTCAGAATAACCCGCTTTGTGCGATGATGATTGATATTGATTTCTTCAAAGGCGTAAATGACAAGTACGGCCACGCTGCGGGCGATGAAGTTCTGAGAACGGTTGCAGGAATTATCAAACAGGCTCTGCGTGAATCCGATATCCCTGCAAGATACGGCGGAGAAGAGTTTGCGGTACTTCTGCCGTTTACCAAAATCGAGGAAGCAAAAGTCGTCGGCGAACGTCTGAGAAAAGCGGTTGAGCAGGCGGCAATAGTGATTTATCAGGATACTCCGGAAGAAAAGAATATAAATGTTACCATAAGTATGGGACTTGCGCAGTTTGACAACAACGAAACAGGCGAGGCACTGTTTGAACGTGCGGATAAGGCGCTTTATGAATCCAAGGCAAACGGCAGAAATCAGGTCAGAACAGCCTAACAGGGGGG
>DBYM01000060.1:10740-12628 GCA_002309875.1 Cyanobacteria bacterium UBA1186 | reverse complement strand
TATTTACCCCTAATATTTACCCCTACCCTACGGGCGGAGGCTGAATATAAAGCGGTTTAAGATTACCCCATTCGGTATTTTCGCCGCTGTTAATGCGTTCAAGTGCGAGTTTGGCAAGGATTTCGCCCAAAGGATAATCACTCTGCCGATACGAAATCGCTTCTTTTGCAAGCGGGGAAAATCTTGTTATAAGACTGTCCTCGGTTATCAGACGTCGGTTTTTAACGATTTTATCGACTTCTTCAAGTTCAACCGCACCGAGGATTTCGGAATCATAGACGTATGCCTTGTTTTTTCTCGCATCAAGGGCAACGAGGTCGTTCCCGCCAAGGATTTTGGATAAGATTTCTATTGAAGGAATTCCGACTGCGCCTTTGTTAAGTTGTTGTGCAAGCATACGGGCAACGGTTACGCAGGCACGGATTCCCGTAAAACTTCCCGGACCGATATCCGTTGCAATATAGTCCAAATCCTTTGGCGTCAGGCCGTTTTCCCTGAGTATTTCCGTGATTGAAGAAATCAGAAACGCCGAGTGGTAGTTTTTACCTGTGGAAAGAATTACCTTGTTGTGGAACTTTCCGTCAAAGAGGGTTATGTAAGTCTTGTCAAGACAGGTGTCAAACGCAAGTATGTTCATTCTTTCAACCCCTCAATAACTTTACCGAATCTGTCTCCGATATTTTTGAACTCGTAGTTTCTTGAGTCGTCGTCATCATAGGTTACGTTTATTTCAATCCTTTGGAACGGAAGTTCGCCCTGAGAGAATTCCGCCCATTCGACGAAGGTGATTTTTTTACCTTCGGAGTATTCACGCAGTTCGTCCGTAATTGTTGAAATTCCGACGTGTTCAAGCCTGTAAAGGTCAAAGTGGTAAATCGGAATTGAGGCGCTGTGGTATTCGTTCAGGATAACGAAACTCGGGGAGGTGACTTTCTCTTTAACTCCGAGCGCTTCCGCAACAAGCCTTACAAATGCGGTTTTTCCTGCTCCGATTTCGCCGTAAAGGTTTACGAAACAACCTTCCGCTTCAACGAGACGGGCAAACTTCCCGGCAAGTTTTTTTGTATCCTCTAAGGTTTCACACTTTTTTACAACTCTTTCCATAAAGCCATTGTAGCACGGTGAAAACTTAATTGGAAATTCTATTTCTCTTCCCCTCCACGACAAATTAACCTTTGCAAGAAAAAACTGATAGGACTGTTAGGAGTAATTAGCGCTAAAAAAGCCGGCTCATTCAGGCCGGCTCTAAATTTTTATTGGGCAAATTCGCCAAGATAAAATCCCATAAGATTTGCTAATCTGTGCTGTTTTTCAGCAACTGTTTCAATGTTTTGCTTGATTTCCTCAAGTTCGTCTAATAAAGTTTTTAGGTCTTTACGCTGTTTGCTTTCTAGGCGTTCCTCCTTAACTGTCTGCGCTCTCTGTCCGGCTCCGAAATCGACCTCAAGCCAATTTGGAGAAAAACACTTGTTGTTAAAATCTCTTTTTGTTGTTGACATACACAATTTCCCTTCAATTAGTAAGTTGTAAACGGGAGATGTACCCTGCGGGATTAGTATTCCGGGGCAAAACCTTTGACAAGACTTGTTAAGAATGCTTCAAGCCATTCTGCACGCTCTTTGCATTTTTTGAAGTCCTGCTTAATTTCCTGATACTCCTTAGATTTAAAATTAAACGCTGCCATTTCTGAAAACTCTACCATCATTTCCTGTTCGTCGTATCCCATAACATACCTCTTATCAACAGCTAATACACAAATTTGTTTTTGCTTTTTTCTTACAAAATGTGTAACGGCATTTTTTTGAAAAACTTTAGGATTTTTCGACAAACTGTTACAAATGTTTACATTAATAGTGGATAGTGAGTAGTGACTTGTGGCTGCTCACTA
>DBYM01000060.1:8143-10624 GCA_002309875.1 Cyanobacteria bacterium UBA1186 | reverse complement strand
GGGTTTTCTATATACTGAGGGTTAAACATGTCCTTCGAGGCAAGTCTCTTAACCGCTTTGTCAAGAAGTGTCGTGCTTCCCGCAAGAGTACCCTCCGCAGTCGTCGCCTTCACTCCGTCGTAATATATCCTTGAATCCGCAAATACCGTACTCTTCAAACCGCTTTCCGTAATCGGAAGTGCATCGCTCACCAAAAGTATTTTATCCGCAGGTTTTGACCTGAACAAAAGTTTCAGAGCATCATCATAGACGTGAACTCCGTCCGCAATAACCTCCGTATAAACTCTGTCGTCAATCAAAGCGCTCAGTGCGGTTGACTGCCACCTGTGCGTAATTCCCTGCATTGCGTTAAACATATGCGTAACACCGCTCACGTCGGACAAATCACCGCCTTTGCAGTGTCCTGCCTGAACCTTCACTCCTTTAGAGTTCAGATAGTCCATCAGGCCTTCGTCAAGTTCGGGTGCAAGGGTTACAATCCTTATGAAATCGTCTTCGAGCAATTGGTAATTCTCAACCGTCAGAGGTAAAAAGTGTTCGGGATTATGAACGCCTTTCTTTTCGGGGTTAATAAAAATCCCCTCGAGGTGAACACCCAAAATCCTTTTGCAATTCTTTGCCGCCTCTTTTATTACACCGACCTGACGTTTAATATTATCAACCGAATCAGTTACCAAAGTCGGGAAAAACCCGCCTATTCCGTGTTTCAGTAGTCCGTCCGCAACCTTCTGTACATCGGCAACGCCTGCCGTATTAAAATCCACTCCGAAAGCCCCGTGAATATGTTGTTCTATCATTAAAGGTGTTTTTTTCATAATTCTTCCCGCCTCCATACTCATTCCGGCTCTAAAGTTGTTTGTGATTGGTGATACTTTCATATTTGCCTCCAAATACTAATCTACAGATCTTAAATACGTTTTCTCTGTGTCTTAATATCCGGTGAAAATTTCTCTGACCTTCTCTCTGTCATCAAAGTGTATTGTTTCGTTTGCAAGGATTTGATAGTCCTCATGCCCTTTCCCCGCAACCAAAACAACATCATTAACCTTTGCGAGTTTGTATGCTTCTCTTATGGCCATTTCCCTGTCAGGCTCAACAATAACCTCATTCACGTTGTTAAATCCTGCAAGAATGTCCGAAATAATCTGCTGAGGGTTTTCGGAACGGGGATTATCACTTGTAACAATAACCGTATCCGCCATATCCTCCGCAATTCTTCCCATCTTCGGGCGTTTGGTTGAATCTCTGTCTCCTCCGCAGCCGAACACACAAATCAGTCTTCCTTCGGAAGGAGTTATCCCTCTTGCCGCCCTGAGCACGTTTTCAAGACCGTCGGGAGTATGAGCATAGTCAACAATTACGGTCGGTTTCGTTACAACAGTCTCAAATCTTCCCGCAACTCCCTGAATTTTTTCCAAAACTCTTATTGATTTTTCCGTGTCAAAACCCAAAGCAAGCGAGGTCGTAAGTGCCGCAAGTATGTTATAAACGGAGAACAGGCCGTTCATAACGCAATTTGCTTCGTATTCTTTCCCTCTGACAACGCAGGTAAACGAAGCGCCTTCCTCTTTGTATTTAATATCTTTTGCCATAACGTCCGCAGGCTTGTTTATACCATAAGTGTATGTGCTGACGGTGGGCGAAATGACCTCAAGAAATCTTTCCGCATACTCGTCATCGGCATTAATAACCGCAAAGTCGCCTGCAACAAGGTTTTCAAACAACATTGCCTTTGCTCTGAAATAATTTTCCATTGTGATGTGAAAATCAAGATGGTCCTGAGTCAGGTTGGTAAGCACCGCACCGTTAAAATCAACATAGTCAACCCTGTGCTGAACGAGCGAGTGCGAAGAAACCTCCATTACGACGTTATCTATGCATTTTTCGTTGATGTAGAACATAACCCTCTGAAGTTCGGGCGCCTGAGGAGTTGTATGGTGGGCATCGTGGTATTTTTCAAGAGTGGAAAATCTGTGCCCCAAAGTTCCGATTAACGCACATTTTTGACCGAAAGCCTCGTACAGATGCTGAATAAGGTGAGTTACGGTCGTTTTTCCGTTCGTTCCCGTAACCCCGATAACGTTCAATTTCTGAGAGGGATTGCCGTAATATTCACTCGAAATCTGCGCAAGAATTTCCTCGGTCGAATTAACAACAATCTGCGGAATATCAATATTCAGGCGTCTTTCCACAACGCAGGCAACCGCACCGTTATCAACCGCCTCCTCCGCAAATTCATGCCCGTCAACGTGCTCGCCCGGCAAACATATAAACAAATCATTAGGCTTTGTCTTCTTTGAATTATAAGAAATTCCCTCAAGTTCCTGGGACATATCCTCGCAATTAACGAGTTCCGTATAACTTATTCTTTCAACCAAACTGCTTAATAACATCTTTACCCCTGTTTACTCCTTTATCCCCATTTTACCACATAAATTTAATTCAACCTGATATATTTATCTGTTTACACCACTATTTACC
>DBYM01000060.1:0-8099 GCA_002309875.1 Cyanobacteria bacterium UBA1186 | reverse complement strand
AGGTTAAGTATATGTGCAACCTGTTCGGAAATCTCTTTGAAAATCGGAGCGGCAACAGTATTACCCCAAATTTCACCGCCCTGAGCAGAGTCAACGATTACATAAATTAAAACCTGCGGGTCGCTTGACGGCATATAGCCTACAATAGAAGTGTATAACTTGTTTGTATAGCCTGCACCGTTTTCTTTAGGCTTGATTGAGGTTCCCGTCTTTGCCGCAATATTATAAGAACTCGACTTAATGGGCGACCTTCCTCTGTTAATGCTTTCCGTCAGGAGTGCGGTTACCGCCCTTGCGTGTTCGGGAGTCATAACCTGAACTCTTTTAACCTTGTTTTCCTCCTCCTCGGGAGAATACTTGATAACGTGCGGAGTAACACGGACACCGTCGTTTGCGATTGCCGAAACCGCAGAAACCATCTGTATTGCGGTAACAGATGAACCGTAGCCGTAACCCATTGAAGCATGGTCAGAAGTATCCCACTTTGAAGGCGGTTTCAGCAGCCCGACCGATTCACCGGGGAGATCAATTCCCGTCTTTTCGCCAAATCCGAACTTCTTCAGCATTGAATGATATTCGTACTTGTTCATCATTTGTGCAACGAGTACCGAGCCGACGTTGCTTGAATGTTCAAAGAGGTAAACGAGGTCGATTAAGCCGGGATAAGGGTTTCTGTTATAGTCGTAGTTCTTGATTGTCCACCAACCAACCTTAATCTTACCCGTATCGTTTATTTTTGAATACCTGTTGATTTTCCCGAGTTCCATTGCGGAAGCAACCGTAATAGTCTTGAATGTTGAGCCGGGAGGGAACACGTCCGTCAGCGTCCAATTCTTTAACTGAAAATACTTTGCGGATTTGAAATTGTTCGGGTCAAAATCGGGATAAACCGCATAGGCAAGAATTTCGCCGTTTCTCGGATTCATGACGATTACCGCACCTCTGAAGGCATTGAATTTCTGAATTGATTTCATGAGCGCTTTTTCGCAAACGTGCTGAACTGCGGCATCAATGGTTAATACGACGTCGTTTCCCCTGATCGGCTTTGTAATAAGAGTCGGGTCTGTCGTAATGTTATAGATAGGGTTTCCGCCTGGAGTTGCCTGATAATTTGCACCCTGCGCAACACTTTCGAGTTTGTCCCGTGCGCTGAATTCCACACCCGAAGCATCATCTGAATCGAAATTGTAATACCCGAGAACGTGAGCCGCCAATCTGCCCTGCGGATAAGTTCTGACGCTCTTTTTGTCCATCGGGATTTCTCTGAGGTTGAGTTTGGCTATTTTGTCTCGTGTATGCCTGTCAACATTCTTTTTCAGGGATATCAAAGGTGCGTCCTGTCTTAATTTCTCCGCAAGATTGAACTGAGAAATATTCAAAATCGGTGCAAGGAGTTTTGCAAGTTCTTCGGGAGTATGGACATAATCGGCTTTTCGGGCAAAAACGTCGTAGTAAACAGTATCGGTTACGAGTTTAATTCCGTTCCTGTCGTAAATATTCCCGCGCATAACAAACGTGCTTGCTTTGCGCTGATTTCTTGCTCTGAGCCTGTTATGTTTGAGGTCCATGACCTGAACGGCAAACAAATAGATGATAAAAAGTCCGACGAGCAGTACAAAAACCATTTGCAGCGCCATCAAACGTTCCGAAAAAAGTTTGTTTTTATTCAAATTGCCGTTGTTTTTCATAGACGAACTCCGTATTTAATCATATCATAATCCGCATGGGAAGGCGAAAAACGTAACAAATTTTAACCTATTGGGCATGCCGGCGGTACCCTGTCGGGGTATTTTTAAGTGTATTTTTTGCACTTTATACAAAATGGTTTATTTTATTGGGTTTCCGACGGGTTTACAAAAATTAATATACCCTCTTGACAAAATATTTAATGTGTTGCATAATAAAATTGTTAGATGAAGTGTAGATGAAACACTTAATTCAAAACAGGACTCACCGGAGGTGATTGGTTATGATGATTAATAAGATACAAAATATAAGTTTTAAAGAAAATACATTATCAAGAGAAATGAAGTCAGAAGATGCTATTCTTATGCTCAGAGACCCGAATGCGGCAGTCAGATTTAAAAAGAGCCAGGAATACGCAAGAAAAGCAGACTCTGTTGATTCTAACCCGCTCGTTGCTTTGGGTTACAAATTATACAGAACTTTTCAACTGATTACTGATAATGAAGAACCTCAGGCCGAAAATAAGCAACTCAATTTGGTTGCATAAATAGATTCTATAATATAATACACACACATAATTGCAGTGATTCCAACCGGATTGCTGCTTTTCATTTTGTTTAGTGAATAGTAAATGATGAATAGTGAATAGAGTTAATCACTATTCACTAGTAACTATTTACCCCCCCTTGCCGACAATCAGTACAATGTCGTTAAAGAGTACAAACAACATCAGAATAATAAGCAGGGTAAAGAATACCGACGATATTTTCTCGATAACCTTTTCCTCAACGGGTTTTCCGATGATTTTCTCCGCAAGCAGAAACATCAGATGCCCGCCATCAAGTGCAGGAATCGGGAGAATATTAAGTATTGCAAGGTTCATCGAAATCAACGCCGCAAGAAGTATTCCGGCTGATTTACCCGTCTTTTGGATAATATCTCCGCCAATCTTGGTTATGGCAACAACTCCGTGCATTTCTTTGAGAGGAATATTGCCCGTAAACAACTGCCCGAGGGAATACATCATCGTATATGTGTTGTCCCACAGGTATTTGTTGCTATCCACAATTATTGATTTCAGTGTTTTTGTCTTAATCATTTTCTGTTCGGCATTAAGCCCGATGCCTATCAGACCTTTTTCGTCAGGGTAAATCGATTTGAGTTCGACGGTTTTTCCGTCTCTGATTACGGTAAAGTTAATCGGGTGATTCCCGTCAGAAACCGCCATAGCAACGTCATAGAGCGTGTATTCACCGTTTGAAGTGTAAACCGTCTTGTCACCGATTGTTTTCTTCAGTTCTCTTATTCTCGGCTCGAGTTTAATTCCTTCTTTCTTGAAGTATTTTGCACCTTTTGCGGCAAACTTATCCATCGTAATCACGTCAACTGAGAGGTCTTCGGGCAACCTGATTGACAAATCCTGCGGTATAATTTCGTCTTTGTTCAGAGCGGGGTTAAGCCCTTTGAGTTTTGCAAAGTTTTCGTCAATAACCTTCTGAGATACGATTCCGTTGCTCTTTGCGCTGTTTTTGACAATAGTAACTATCGTATAGACATTATTGATTTTACACCCGTTAATGGTTTCGAGTTTATCGCCGATTTGCAGGCCCGAATCCCAAATGCTTGCGCCTTTTGGTGCGCTTATGCTTCCCGTATAAATATCATACGTTCCGGAAGGTAATTTGCCCGAAAATATTGCAACAACCATAACGAGGGCAATTGCACAGACCACGTTTGCAACGACACCTGCCGAAACAACGAATGCTCTCTGCCAAATCGGTTTATTTGCAAACCTTTCGGGAGAGTCTTCGGGCAGGTCGCAATCCTTGTCGTCATCAGGGAAAGAAACATATCCGCCCAAGAGAAAAGCATGCACGACGACTTCCACATCACCGCACTGTTTTTTAAACAACGTCGGCCCGATCGGAAGCCCGAAACCGAAACGCTCAACCTTAATTCCGAACGCACGTGCAGTCAGGAAATGTCCTGCCTCGTGGACTAATATGAGTAAACTTAACAAAAGTATCATTATAATAATTGACATTTATTCCTCTCCCTTTTGAGAAAATTCTAGCACAAAAACAGTGGGGTAAATACATGAGGGTAAATACATGAGGGTAAAAGATAAATTAGTGACTAGTGAATAGTGATTAGTGAATAGAATTATAACACCTCACTCACCACTAAATTATATTACTTCGGAAATATGCTCTGACAATTGATTAAGATTTCCATCGGAGACCGATTTATCCACAAGCGTCTTAAACGTGTCTTTGTATGCTTTTACACCCTTTGGCAGGACAATATCGGTATTAAATTCCGAAGGAGTGAAGCCCTTATTAAGTTTCAGGAACTCTTCATAGGTCTCGACCAATTTGGTAATTTTTTTGTCGAAAGCAAAATCCTTACCCAAAAAGTATTTCATATCCTTCGGGAAAAGGTTAATAAAATTAAGCATATACTGAGTTTCGGCAATATTCTGCTCCTCGTCATATTCCTTCCCGAAACAGTGGTTTCCGAGAATTTTTTGTTTCGGCTGAGTCAGAATATACGATGCCCACATAAGACAACCCGTGTAAAACCCGACGTTATTATAAAAAACATCAAGAAGTTTTTTGTGATACTGCATAAATTTGACCTTCTTCTGAGAAAGATTTTTGAACCTGTTTATATCGGTGTATAAATACTGAACGGTACCCTCAAGTGCCAATATATAAGGGCCAAACCCCGGGTCAAACTCTATTCCTTTTTCTTCTTTCTTAGCCATAATTTCTCCTTAAACTGTCAGTTCAAAACCGCTTCCGCAATCTTTTCCGCAGGGATTTTCAGACAACTTAATTCCTCGCAGGTTGTCTGCCGTTTTTCCCACAAACAAGGCCTCAGAGGACAATCGCAATCCGCCTTTACGGGAGTTACGCAGCCGCCTTCAGGTATCAGTTTTTTATCGTCTGTCGAGCCAAAAATCGCATAAGTCCTGACATTCAGAGCAACCGCAATATGCAAAGGCGCCGAATCCGAGCAGAGAAAAATTTCCGCACCCGATATGAGTTCTGCAAGTTCTTTAATACTCGTTGTTTTTCCGTACAAATTCTCAAATTTTTCAGGCGGGACGGTTTTTGCAATAACGTCAATAACCTCTTTGTCATCAGGTCCGCCCGCAAGAATAACCCGCTTTCCTCTGTCTGCAAGGAGTTCAACCGTTCTTGCCCACTCTTTGGCAGAAATCGTCTTAATCATACCCTTATCGACACTCATTTTGCTCACTCCGGGGTGAATAACCACGGAATTTTCGATTTTCGGTTTCTTTTTGATACTAAGTTCAGGCAGTTCTGTTTTAATATCCGTAATATTTTGAACTAAATCATGGTACATTTTTACCGCATACTGATTTTTGTTCAGAGGAACTGCTTTTGTAAGCAGCATTCTGCTTAATCTGCCCGTATCGTAGCCAAATCTCTTTGTTATAAACGTGAGAAAGAGAAAAATTGAGATAAATTTGCTTGAGCCCGAAGAAATTACTGCGTCGTAATTATTCCCCCAAATCTTTATCAGAAGGTTAAGGATTTCGAGGTATTTTTTGAATTTCCCGCAGTTTTTGAGGTCAACGCACAAAATATCGTCAATAATATCCGTAAGGCTCGTAATTCCTGCACTTCTGCCCTCCAAAGCGAGCGTAATAAGAGAATTCGGATACTGTTTTTTTACGGAAATAATTGCAGGCAGGAAGAGGATTTCATCTCCTAATCCGCCAAAATTTATAAAAAGAATTCTCTTCGCTTTTTCGACCATTAAAGTCCCAATCTGAACAGTTGTCCCACAATCAAACCCTGCAAAATCTGAAGCAGAATTATCGCAATAACCGGCGAAATATCAAGCATTCCGCCAATCGGAGGGATAATCCCTCTGAAAATGTTTAAGAAAGGGTCCGTCATGGCACTCAAAGCCCTGTACGGCTGAACTTCCCAATCAATCGAGCGTATCCAACTCAGGAAAATCCTTAAAATTATGACTATGTAATAAAAATAGAATAATTGATTAACAATCCTTGTAACAGTATGGTCCATAAATCACTCCCCTAGAGCCTTGAATTGGCACGTGTTTTGGCACATTCACAAGTGTTGTTGTCCTCAGGAAGTTTCTCAATCATTGTGAACAGAAGTTTCTTGAGATTTTCAACGTTTTTGTTGAATACTTCAATAACCTCATGGTGAGAAACAGGAGGAACATCTCCGACCAATCCCGCATCATAATCGGTTATCAGAGATATGTTCAGAGGACACATATCCATTTCTTTGACAAGGTATGCTTCAGGGAAAGCAGTCATATTGATAACTTCCCAACCCTGTGCCGTAAAGAATTTTGATTCCGCCTTGGTTGAAAAACGAGGCCCGTTAATTACAACAACCGTACCCGTTTCGTGAACGGTTATTCCGAGTCCCTTTGCGGTTTCTATGGCAAGTTTTCTCATCTCAGGGCAATAAGTTTCAGCCGCAGACGGGTGAGTAACAATCGGACCTTCAAAGAAGGTTGATTTTCTGCCGTCGGTCCAATCTACGAATTGGTCGCAGATTACAAAATGGCCCGGTACAATGTGTTTTTGCAGACTTCCCGCAGCGCAGGGCGAAATAACACGTTTACAGCCGATTTCCTTCATCGCCCAAACGTTTGCCCTGTAATTAATCAAATGAGGCAAAATCGTGTGATTTCTGCCATGACGAGGCATAAATGCAACTTTGTGACTGCCGATTTTACCGACAAACAAACTGTCGGAAGGCATACCGTAAGGAGTTTCAATCCTCACTTCTTTAATATCTTCCAAAAACTTGTAAAATCCTGAACCACCAAATACACCAATATCTGCTAATTTTTCCATTTGATTAACTCCTTTCAAAAAATCCCTTCTCAAAAATTTTATCATGAAAGAACGTCTTTTGTACATTCCAACGCAACGTCAGTTACAAAATCCATATCCTCTTTTTCGATAATCAAAGGCGGGTTGAAATAGATTACATCGCCCAACGGACGCAAAATCACGCCTTTTTCAAGTGCCTTTTTGTAAATTTGGTAACCCGTCCGCTTCGTATAATCCAAAGGCTCTTTCGTTTCTTTGTTTTTAACAAGTTCGATTGCATTAATCAGGCCGATTGAGCGGACTTCGCCCGTATTTTCGAGGGGTAAAAATTTTTCTTTGATTATTTTGTTAAAATATTTTGCCTTCTCAACGGCTTTTTCGATAATTTTTTCTTCCCGCAGAATATTCAGGACCTCGATTCCCGCCGAGCAGGCAAGCGGATTTCCCGAATACGTATGGGAGTGCATAAACGCCTTGCCCTTCAGATAATCGTCATAAAAGGCATCATAGATTTTCTGAGTGGTTACAACCAATGCCATTGGCATATATCCGCCCGTCAAACCTTTGGAAAGACACATCAAATCAGGAGACACACCCGCATGGTCAAATGCCCACATTTTGCCCGTCCTGCCGTAACCTGTCGCAATCTCGTCGGCAATTAAATGCACATTATATTTGTCACAAAGTTCACGGAGTTTTTTGAGGTACAAAGGCGGATAAACCTTCATGCCTGCAGAGCCTTGAAGAAGTGGCTCGACAATAATTGCGGCCGTTTCGTCCGCTTTTTCTTCAAACATTTCTTCCGCTCTTACAAAACATTCACAATTACAGTTATCTCTACATTTACCCCAAGGACAGCGGTAACAGTCGGGGCCTTCAATCCTTATAACGTCCATCATCAGCGGCTTATACATCTCGGAATACAAATCTACACCACCAACCGCAAGCGCACCGAGGGTTTCGCCGTGGTATGCATCTGCAAGTGCCATAAATCTTTTCTTTTTCGGTTTTCCCGTCTGCAAATGGTACTGAAAACTCATTTTTAAAGCCATTTCAACCGATGCAGAGCCGTTATCGGCAAAGTTGAACTTACACAAGCCTTCGGGAAGGACTTTTGAGAGTTCACGGCAAAGAGTTATGGCGGGTTTATGGCTGAAATTGGCGAAAATGACGTGTTCCAATTCGTCAATCTGTTTTTTGACGGCAGAATTAATCCTCGGGTTACAGTGCCCCAAAAGGTTGCACCACCAGGAACTTATGACATCTTTGTAGCATTTGCCGTTAATATCATAGAGGTTTATCCCTTCACCGTGCTCAATCACAATGGGGGGAAGCGTTTCGTAATCCTTCATCTGAGAACACGGGTGCCAAATATATTTTAAGTCTTCTTCCTGCCAATTCATCTTTCTGTCCTTGTTCATATTTTACAACCGTAAAACGTTATGGTAAATATCCCAATGCTTGACATTGAAGTTTGATTTGGTAGTATAGAATTTGTCACAAGCCCCCATCGTCTAGAGGCCTAGGACAACACCCTTTCACGGTGTAGACAGCAATTCGA
>DBYM01000027.1:13722-22992 GCA_002309875.1 Cyanobacteria bacterium UBA1186 | reverse complement strand
AAAGTATCGTTTGTAGGAACTCTATATACAACATTGGAATTTGTCTTTTCATAAATTTTATCCACTGTGAGTTTTGATTTAAATGTGGTGTTATCAGTTACACCATACTGAACTTCGGCACCGCCTGTTGCCTTCTTGTTCATACCTCTGTAAACATTTTGCCCGTCTCTGAACAATCTGTTCTGATAACCCCAAACACCGGCATAAGCCGTTCCGTACATTTCATGTGCAAGAGGAGTATCATTTCCGTAGAGTGAATATCTTTCTTCGGAAATCAATTCAACAGTTCCGTCTTCATTGATTTCTTCGAGTTTAATCTTTTTAACGGGATTCGGTAGTTGAACATCTTTGAGGGTATAATAACCTGCATAGGTGCTTATAGTAATAGGCTCGCCGTCATTTACCGTTACACGGACCAAACTTGTCGGTTTTACATAGCCGTTAAGCCTGCCGGGTGCGGTCTTCTGATAATCATAATTCCAGAACTGACCGCCGAAAATCTGCGTACCTACTTGTGCATCTTCATCAACGATGCCTCTGACTTTACCGAGTTCATAGTAAATATTGCTTCTGCTGTTATTATTAACGGAAGAAATACTGAATTTATTTCTGTATGTACCGGTTAAACCGCCGAACAGAAGCCCTTTATTTTTGTAACTGTACTCACTGGCTTCAATACGGTATTTACCGCCGAATAAGTCACCGTTAATACTTTCCTGAATCATATTCACAAATGATGTTGTATGTGAATTACTCGTTAAATACCTTACGCCCATTCTGTCGTTCTGCATATTGTCACGCAAACCGATTGTTTTAAGCGTAATCGGTCCGGATTTTTTAGGAGCAACAACGTCCTGATAAGCCTTAGGCCCCTTATCTTCAAGTTCATAAGGATTTGCATTTTTAATTACCTGCAAATCTCTGTCAACTTTTGCAATAAGCGTTAAGGTTTCAAAATCTGTATCCAAGGTAACGCCCATAACCTGCTCTACTGCATAAGAAGGTATATATGCTTCATTAAATACACCCTCCATAATACCTCTTGAGATAAATACGGGCGACTCTGTGGTTATCGGGGAGTCTTCCACGAAGACTCCCTTCTCGGTAACCATACCTTGCCTTCCGTCAATAGTTGTAAAACTGATTTGTTTATCCGCACGATTTGCTTCGTACTTGATTTCGAACAAATCAGCCAACTGCTTGAACGGTACTAAAATATCGTTATTATTATCAATAACAATTTCAACGTCCTGATAAGCCAAATCGTTAATATTAACGTAAGATATCGTAGAATCAATAGCAAAACACGGCAAAGCAGCACACATAAATGCGCCTGCCATTGCCAGAGTTATTAAATTTTTCCTGATTCTATTTAACATCTAAAGTCTCCCCCTCTCTTTGGGGAGAGGGTTGGGGTGAGGGGTCAACCAGCACCTTTTAACTTAAATTTTCATTCACATTTGGCTAACCGTAGCCTTGTCTTTTCTATTTAACGTTATTAAACTTTTTGGAGCTTATTGGGATTTATCTTATTATTTGCTTACAATAGTAAACATTATTGTTGATTTGTAGTTTCCTGCTTCATCAATACCGACTTCATAAGTATTTGCTGAGGGCGTTCCCTGTACGGTATGGGTTATATCCGCTGCTTTTGCTTTCTGTACAAAGATTGCATAGCAGTTTCCGTAGTCTTTGTAATTTGTCTTGAACTCTGTCTGAATACCGCCCGTTGCTGATGCAATCGTAGGATACGCAAACACGTTCTTACTCATACCTGAACCGCTTTTTGCATTACTCACAGCCGATGCTGTCGGAGGAACTGTCATGTGAGCAAACAACAATCTGCCGTCATTACCGTATGCTGAAACCTGACCTTCTTCGGTTATTATTGATGAAGTTATGATATAGTCAAAGTGGTCATCACCGCCGTTCGTCTGCAAGGTGAAAACAGTCGAAAGGCCTGTGTGAGTGCCGTTTACAGCATTCATTGTTACGGATTCCGTTGATGCTTTTTTGGTTACCGATGCCGAATATGGAACGTTTGTTACAACTACCACTTCTTCTTCCACTTCCGCAAATACTAAGTTTCCGAACATCAAACAGATTAGTAATATTAAGGTTTTGACAAGTATTTTATTCATTTGCTCTTTTCTCTTTTCCGTTTCCCCCGCCCCGTGAGGGAGGGGGTTAGGGGGTGGGGTTCCACCCTTTTTCTTTTACCCCCCTTCGGTTCTTCGAACCACTTCCCCCTCAAGGGGGGCAGAGGGGTTTTGTTTTTTTGTATCCGCGGGCGGGTGTGCCCGCCCGCTATACAAATTTAGTTTACATTACTAACTATGCTGAAGGTACGTCAGTAATAGTGATTGTTGCTTTGTAGTCACCTGCTTGGTCAAGAGAGTTGAAAGTGTTTGCAACTGATTCCGTACCAAAGTGGAACGGAATGTGGAATGTACCAGGAGTTGTAATTGTGTAAACAAGCTCGTTGTTGGTCATTGTAGGAGTTGAAAGAACACCTGAATCAGTTACAACAGCATCTCTTGTAAATGCTACTGCAAATGCGTTTGCACTATTATTTGCAGTAGGAGATGCAGCAAGTACGTCTGTAATAGCACCAGGAGCAGGAGCATTAGCTACGTTAGCAAATGCAACTTTAATTGCGTTTACGTCTGTGTTGAATGCAGCAACAGCACCGCCTGAACCTACACAAGTTGCCTTGATGTAGAATACCTTGTTAGGCATGTTTGATGCAACTTTATAAGTAGCACCCATTGTACCTGTCCAAGAAAGTCTGTCAAATGTGTCATCGATTTTTACTGCTGATACAGTGTTTGTCAAAGCTTCCTGTTCAATCGTAAAGATTTCCGGAACTTCAATTGTGTAGTCAGCATACAATGTGTTAACAGGAGAAATTTCTGCTGCAAATGCAGTTCCTGTTGCGAGTGTCAGCGCAAGCGCTGCTGGGATAAATTTTGTGAATTTCATAGGGTAAACCTTCCTTTCTTACTTTTGTTGTTCTACTACTATATATTTCACCTTTTTTGTTTTTGGTTCCTTTCTGTTTTTTATTTAACCGCCATCGGCACTTCCTGTTTCATATATTGTCTTTTGCCGTTTCCATCTTCGTATGATAATACTGCTCTTAAGGTATATTCACCTTTTGCCGCCATTTTATCAGTTTTAATTTTGTCTTTGGCTATATAGAATTTGCCGTGTGCTACGGGGTGACCGTCAATATTGTATTCATCAATGAGTTTTTTGCCCTGTACAATCTGAATTTTACCGCTGTATCTCACTCTGCTGTTACCTGATGAATTGATTCTCATTTCGGTATATAAGCCGTCCGGCTCTTTTACTATTCTCAAAGATTCAATTTCACCGATTTTCGAAACTTTACCTCTGTCTATATAAATCGGAACACCGAGTCTTGTCTTAACAACAAGTTTTGCACCGTATCCTTCAGCACCCAACGGAACACTTAATTCCTTCGGGTCAACATCTTCTATAAACAGGATTGCTCTTGATTCGCCGTCAGGGAACTGATTAAGGTTAATTATGTTCAGACGGACTCTCTGAGATTTTCCCGGCATTACATTAAATTCTGAAGGTACAAATTTAACAAACTTGGAAATATCATGCGGATCGTTAGTATCTGTATCTTCCACCATGCTTAATTCGCCTCTTTCATTAAGAGTGAAATAACCTTTTGTAACTCTGAAACGCATTGGTTTCTGTTTGTCACCCTTAACTTCTATAGAAGTTGTTAAATAATTACCTTTTATTTTATTCGCATTAATTTCTAACCTCATCGGCGCAACCGCTATTGACGCAAATACCTGCGAGGTCATCGTTAATGCTATTAATAATCCTAAAATCTTTTTAATCATATCTTTCTATCGCCCCCTATCCTGTCGTAATATGTATCTCATATGGTTGCTGAAGTTTCCGGGTGTAAGAATATCCCCGTCTTTGCCTTCAACCGAATACTCAACTGATATATATTCGTTATTAGCAGGAGCCTTACCTCTTGCTATAATGATTTCTTTTCCTTCTTCAACTCTTACTCTGTCCTGAAGTCTTTCGGTAACATTTGCAGACGCAGCAACAGTTCTTACATAGTAATCTCCGGGCTGCTCACCTGAAAAATCGTTTCTGAGTAATAATACCCAATCGGTATTTGATGTTACATATACCTGAGGATTTGTCTCGGCAACAATCTTCTTGTTCGTCGCAAACGCATCGTTAACACCGACATTAATAATCGGCTTCTGCGAATGGAAACCAAGACGCTGCTCAACAGGTACGATGAATTGCAGGTTAAAACTTGAACTCATCGCAACTTCTCTGGTACGGGTATCAACTGCCTGAATTTCAAAACTCAGATTGTAAATTCCGGCAGGAACAACACCAAAGTCGCGAACTTTTGCAACCATATTTCTTGAGCCAAAACCTGTCGTAAGGCCTTTAAATATGGTCGAATATTCGTCATATCTCATAAAAATATCTTCATGAGTATTGTTTATATAAACATACTCAAGAGGTATTCTCACTAAGCCGTCGTTACGCATTAATGCGTCTTCCAACGGTCTCACCGCGATATCATATTCCCCCCCGTCATCACTGTTAATAATTAAATGACGTTCAACACCCATAGGAGTTACGCTGGTCGGACCGAGATAGTCAACTACCAACATAGCATCAGCCTTTAGGAACAGGCAGCTCGCAAGAGCAAGCAGGGTTGTGATAAATGTCTTTTTCATGAAAATTTTTCTTTCCTTAGAATATTCTATTAGGAATTGTAACAATTTGTAACAAAATATCAATACAAATTTGAACCAATTTCATACATTTGATGTATCTTCCTTGAAAAATATCCTACGTCTGGTGTATTTTTTTCCGCTACATTTTTTCATGTATTACGGCACAAATTCAGAAAACTTTAGGGTTTTGGCGAAAATTGTTACAAAAATTTACCTATTGTCAGAAGTCAATAATAACAATACTATAGACACGAGGAGAGTTGATAAACCCAATAGTATATTGGGTTAATGGTAAGTATAACATTAATCATTCGGTTTAATAATCAAATGATTAAAAAGGCACCAAATCAGCAACAGTAGTACATTTCGGTGCTTTACAAGAAACGGGGAGAGAGAGCATGAATATTTTTAAAAAAGCACTCGTTGTGCTTGGGGTAATTTTGGTATCGGCAGTTCCGAATTTAGCGGCAGAAGTTCATACCATATCGAATGAGTTTACTATCACAGTACCGCATTATATGCATATTACACCTGTCACAAGCCCGGTTTTGACAGCCCACATCACAAACAGAACAGGAAATTTAAAAACTCCCTTATACACAAGATTCAGAGTCGGAACAAACGCAGCGCAAACGCAAACTCTCTACCTGCAGGCAAATGTAACCACCGAAGGCGGTTACGAAAGTTCCATGTTTGAACAGGGCGGACAGGTTTACGTCGCTTTCGCAAGCCTTTCCAAAATCCCGACATCAGCGGCTTTGGCTAACTGCAAAATGGGCGCTTCACCAAAAGACAGCCCGGGAGTCGTTGCATATCCTGTTACATCGGTTTACGGTGCAGAACATAAATTTATCCCCGGAAAAGGAAAATACGAAGTTTATGTAAATAACGGAATAACAGATATTACGGTGAACGTAGGCTCAAATGTTTTGAGAAACACGTTCGCAGCAAACGACCCGAGAGGGTTTTATCAGGCAACATTGTCACTAACGGAGGCGGATATATAAAATGATTAAGCGGCCAAATGATCAGGCCGTACAAGAATGGAGGTAAACGGATAGAAATTATCTAAAATTATGAATAGTGAGAAGGTAAAAACTTTAGGGGGAACGCCTGAAGAGATAAAAACACGTTTTTGTCCGGCATTGGCGAATTCCTCAAAAATGTTGTTGTCCGTAATTTTTGTACTGACAGCAACTTTGGCATGCCTTTCTCCGGTCTGCGCAGATGACTTCTTTGCCCCGCCTTCCGAAACAGAAGATTTTCAGGAAACAATCGCTTCTCCCGAAACAATTGTTTCTCCAAAACCCGTTTCCGCTCCCGTAAAAAATGTTTCTCCGGAGACAGGTGCTTCCGCTAACATTTACCTTGACTCCTCACAAGTGGACCACCCTGTTTTAAGAGGAATTTTCCCGTCACCAAGTGAATACAAAGCCAAAAACTCGCTCCCCGCCGATGTCTTCACTCCTAATCCAAACCAAAAAATAATTACAACAACCTACAAGGTTGACAACGAGGAGAATCCGACAGAGATTCAGGCAGTTGAAACCAAAGAAGAATATACTTTTAACGATATGAGTTTCTTTGCTCCGCCTTCCGAATACAAAAAATCAAATAAAAAGGTTAAAACCGCCAAAAAAGCACCACAGGAACTTCCGTCAATCGATGAGGAACAAAATTATTACGCCTCCGCAGAACAAAATTCCACACCGGAATTCAAGGAAATGGAAGGGAAACCCATTACTGACATAACCTTCAACGGACTTAAACTTGTTAATGAGAATACCGTTTTGAATGTAATAAATACCAGAAACGGCGCTGTATTCAATCCTGCAAGACTTCAGGAAGATTTACAGAAAATATATAATATCGGATACTTTACGGATTCAATGAGTGTTGAGCCGAACCTTAACAAAGACGGTACAGTTTCGCTCGTATTTACGCTCAAAGAAAATCCCGAAGTGAAAAATATAGAAATATACGGGAATTCCGTCTATACGGAAAACGAACTCCTCTTATATACCAAAAAAATTAAAAATATGCCTCAAAACCTGAACTTAATCAATGAGGCAATCGAGGGAATTAATAAATTATATGAAGATAACGGTTATATCCTCGCAAAAGTTACAAATGTTGATGATGACAATAACGGCACCTTAACCTTCGAAATTACGGAAGGTGTCATAGACAAAATCGTGTTTGAAGGTGCAAAAAGAACAAAAGATTATGTAATACAGCGTAACATCATGACTCAGGCAGGAACTGTCTATAACGAAGAAGCGCTTAAAAAAGACCTTGCAAAAATATATGCAACTCAGATATTCGAAGAAGTGAACAGAAAAATCGAGCCAAGTCCTGACTATAATGGCGAATATATCATAACCATCGTCGTAAAAGAAGCCTCCTCAAACAGCATATCAATCGGTGGCGGTGTCGATAACGCATTGGGTGCTTTCGGCTCACTCTCTCTCATAGAGCGTAACTTCCTCGGAAAAGGCCAGCAAATTAAACTCTCCGGCATGCTCGGTTCAGGTCTGCTTATGAGCGACAATTCAATCAAAAACCGCATGAATTATCAGGTAGAACTGAGTTTCTTTGAGCCTCACTTTATCAACTCGGATAACTCACTCATGTCAAGAATGTACTTCAGAGAATTCGGAAGTTACCACATACCGCTTGCAATCGAACGCAGAATCGGCTTCAACACAACCATTAACCACAAGATAAAAGGGCATGACAACCTTACTGCCAACCTTGCCTTGGGTTATGAAAATATCCACCTCAAAGAAGGTGATGCTGCGAAGATTGCAGGTATTTATGCCGCACGGGGAATACCTTTTGCTTACCGCAGCAGACAACTTACGGGCGGAAACTTTATTAACATCGCTCCCGGAATTCAGTACAGCACGCTTGACAACGAAAGTATGCCAAGACAAGGTATGATTGCCAAAGCAAGTTTTATAGAATCCTTCTGCGTTGATAAAGTTAAAAACACTAACGGAAGACTCGCCGGCTCCTTCAAAAAATACTTCCCGATATTCGAAAAATCAACAATATCCATCGGTGCTAAAGCCGGTATCAAAGTACACGGCGACCACATGCCTGAAGTTATGGCATTCAGACTCGGCGGTCCGTACAGTATAAGAGGTTTCAGAATGAACGGTGTAGGCTCGGGTGATTCCTTCCTGATGGGAAGTGTTGAACTCCAGACTCCGCTTCCGTTTATGGACAGAATCAAATACGACGTATTTAAGAATCTGCGATTTGCCTTCTTCGTTGATGCAGGCAAAATCTGGGATCCGACAATTACAAGCAAACTGTATGACAGACCGAACAGTGCAATCACCGCAGGTGTAGGCTTAAGAATACAAATTCCGGGTTTAGGCCCGATATCGGTTGATTACGGTCTGCCGCTCACTAACGTCGGACACTATAACAAGCAGTGGGGTTACTTCACCTTCGGGACGGAAGGTATCTATGACAATTACTACTAGATTTGGAAAGGACAATAATATGAAAAAACTTTTATCACTCCTGATTTTAATGAGTTTTGCGCTTCCTTCTTTTGCGGGAGGAGTCGGATATGTAAACTACGGCAAAGTTGTTGCGGAATACAGATTTGCACAAACCACAATGCGTGAAATTCAGACAAAAGCAAAAGAAATAGATAAATATCTTGAACAAAAAGAAGATGAATTCAGCAAACTTGAATCTCCCGTTCAGAAGAAGAAACTCGAGGCTACGGTAAGAAACGAAATGAAGACAAAAGAAGCCGCTTTTAATGACTTCAGAAATCAGAAGGAAGATGCTGTTTACAACAAAATTCACGCCGTTTCGGAAAAAATCCGTCTCGAAAAAGGTCTCGATGCAGTTCTTGATGCAAGAAGCGTATTCTCGGGCGGAGTTGACATTACGGACGAGTTAATAAAAAAACTGAACAGTTCTAATTAAAAAATCGTTAAGAATATGTAATAGCAATTTTATTTTTTTTAGGTTTTGTACTATAATGTAAACGTGGACGACCTAAGGAGGATTTATAAATGAATAAAAGCATCATATTCTTAAGTGCAGCAGCCTTAATCATCACAACAGGTATAGCATCTGCAGATATGACATTTAACACAAAAAGCCCTATGTACAATACAACTTTCGGAACAGGCATAGGAACTTTTTCTGCTACTCATAACGTAGGTGCAGGCATAGACAGCGCTCAGGCTGTTCAGGCAACTGCAGATGAATGGGCAGGCAGAGATAAAGAATCTAAAGTAACTATTAAAGATTCTTATCCTTCAGAAAGCAGATTTGTTCCTGCTTCTAACCTTGGAGGCGGAGAAGGCTATTCTTATGAAAAAGGCTCTGACGGATATATTTACGGCTATGCCGAAGGCGGAGAACAGGGTGTAAATGAACAAAAAACAATGTACACCGATGGTATCGGAAGACTCCACTTCTTTGGCAGAGGAAGCAGAAGCAAGAATTAAGGCTTTCCGTTATATAAAAAAAGGAGACCTAA
>DBYM01000027.1:6565-13708 GCA_002309875.1 Cyanobacteria bacterium UBA1186 | reverse complement strand
ATTATTTCAGAAAATCTTCACCAAAAATCTTGCCGAATAATTTCATCATATTTGGTTTTAAATAACTGATTGCTTTGCTATCATTGGTATATTCATATCCTTGTTTTTCTTTATCATAGTCCACTGCTACACCGAGTCTTTTATTATCTTTATCAAACTCATATATCATCTCGGCATCATTTGGTGTTGTATCCGTGCTGACCAAAACTATTACCCTGCCGTCATCGTATTTTTGGGCTTGAACACATTTGCCGTCACTTAGTTTTACATAAGCCCATGAGTATTTTTCTTCTTCTTTACGACCTTGTTTGACCTCGGGTTTTTCGTCCATATTTGCAATCTCTGCAATTAAATGTGCCGACTCTTCAAAAACTCTGTTAACAGGTCTTCTTTTGTTATGTATTGAGACAGATATTTCGTCCTGTCTTATGGCTTTTCTCTTTAATTCTTCAGGATCCTGTTTTAAGGCTTTTCTTCCGGGTTTTGCTCCTTTAGGTTTTGCAGCCTTTTCGCTTGTCTTGGGTGTTTCCGGATTTGTTTCAGCAGCCGCAGGCTTTTCAGCAGGTTTCTCTGCAGGTTTCTGCGATTTATCGCCCATTACATCTTCACCAAAAATATTGTTAAGTTTATCTGACATAATTTGTTTAAATTTATCATGATGTCCTTTGGCGATTTCAATATTGGTAATATCATATTCGCCTGTACTGTGATCATTGCTTACATTCATAAGTATTGAACCGTCCGGCTTGAATATATAGAGAGCCTCCGCACCATCATATTTCTGACCATCTTCTTTTTGGTCAGGAGTTGTATCATAAGATACTGCAACCAATGTTTTTCCATCTTCGTAATTATATAAATCAATCCGTCTGCCATCTTTAAGCACGACACGCGAACGATCATATCCATCTCCATGGCCACTCATAACTTCAGGTTTCTCCTTCATCGCAGCCATTTCATCTAATAATGCTGCAGCCTGCTTGTGTGCATCTCTTGCTTCAACATTCTGAGGAACAAATCTGTTCAAAGAATTTGCTCTTTTTATAAAATCTGCATCTTTAGCCTTTGCATTCTCAAGTCTCTTCGCTTTTCTTGCCGCTCTTCTTTCAGCCCAAGTCAAAGCCTTTGTATCGTCAGCCTTCGGTTTTTCTGCTGGTCCGTTCGAAATTGCAGTACCGTCAGGTGCTGCAGGATTTTCCTGATCTGCAGGTTTTAGAGGTGTTCCCGTACTATCTACAGGTGGTTGCTGCGTTCTCGTACTGTCTGCTGGTGGTTGCTGCGTTCTCGTACTGTCTGCTGGTGGTTGCTGCGTTCTCGTACTGTCTGCTGGTGGTTGCTGTGTCCTCGTACTGTCTGCAGGCGGTTGCTGATCTGCAGGTTTGTCACTCGCATCATCTTCAGACGCTTGTGTCTTAAATGAAATTCCCATCGCCTCGTATAAATCTTTCATCTCATCGGCCGTAAATTCAATCTCCTGATCGGGCTTTACTATAAAACTCGTATGCCACCCTGCTTTTGTCTTATCCGTACCGCCCGTGAAGATAGACCCTTTCCCTTCTTTTTGTCTCTTTTCATTTATTTCAACAAGTTTATCCATCGTGGCATTCCATTCTTTTGCGGTAATTTCACCGTCAGATGACATTACGGAATTTGGGTGTTCTTCTTGCAGTTTATCTACAAGCGCCTTTAATGCCTGAGTAATTCCGTCATTCTTTTTAATCTTAATGGTTTGCCCCTGGATACTCATATCGTCTGACATACACAACTCCTTTACATGCTTATAACTTATACTTATACATATCGTATTACGGCACAATTTTAAAAAACTTTAGGAACAATCCGAAAAAATACACACAAACGTGCCCGTCATGCAGTAATTATACCAAAGTTTCAGCCCTTTGTAAAATTTTATTAAGACTTATGTGTATCAAATTTATCCTCACCCCTCCCAAACCTTAAAACAGTTCACAATATCCTCTATATAGATGTTATATCGCATGAACAATTTCCGTAGAATAAGATGCGGAGAGGATTATGCAAGTTAACTCTAATACAGAGAAAAATTTGGCGAAAGCCGTTAATAATGTTACAAAACCCAAAGTATCCCGTTCATACGAACTATGTGTAAAAGGTGACGCTTTAAGATTCTCTAAAATGTACAGAGAATCCGTAAAATGCTATCTTGATTCAATCATGATGGACAGAAACCACCAGGAAGCATATTGGGGACTTGCTTCTTCCTACAAATATCTGACCGAATACGACAAATCAATTAAAACACTCGAAAAACTTGTTCAGATAGACGAAAATAACGATAAGTACTTCTTTGAACTCGGAGTATGCGAACTTTCCAACGGTCACCCTGAAAACGCAATTCCTTATTTAATCAAGGCTATCTGCATAAACAGAGAAAATCTTGAGGCACAGATTCAACTTGCAATAGCACACGAACTCGTTGATGAAGCCGATTTGTCACTTATGATTTATAACAAAATCATTGAAACAAATCCGGAATTTTTGAAAGCCTACTATAACAAGGCCGCAATGCTTATGGGACAGTGCGATTATCAGGAAGCGTCAAAAACATTCTTCCAACTCATTAAACGCAACCCCGACTATTATAAAGCATACCTCGGTATAGCAATGAGTTTCGACAAACTCGGCAAATACAATGACGCAATTCGCTATTACAAAAAATTCCTGAGCATGAAACAATTCTCAGAAGATGCACTCTTTGCCAAAAAACGAATTGTGGAACTCAAAGAAATGCGCCCGAAAAGAGAAGGCTTCCTGAGAATAGTTTAATTAGTTCGATATCAAATATTCATTCTCAGTCAGTTTATTGTAATTATACAGATATACCTGTGCAACTTTCGGTCGTTTAAGTTCTTTATAAACGTATGCTAAATTGTATTGTATTTCAGGTATGTCATTCTTAATCGCAACCGCCTTTATAAGTGCATTTTTGGCATCTCTGAGTTTGCCGAGTTTAATATATGCGCATGCTAAATTGTAATAAACATAAGGGTTTGTCTGATTAATCTTAACGGCTTTCTTATAATTATCAATCGCCATATTGTATCTTTCATCAGCAAGATATAAATTCCCGAGATTAAAATAAGCCTTGTAATACTTAGGGTCGGTATTAATCGCCTTTTGATACATAAATATAGCATTTGCAACCTCGCCCTTTTCGTCCATCAAATTGCCAAGCAAAAGCCAATCCTGCGCCGTTCTTTCGTTTTCATCAATCTGAAGCAGAAGTTCCAATGTCTTATGGAAATTGTTGTCGCTGTAAAATGCGGTTGCCTGTTTTGACAGCATTTCGTCCGCAAGACAAGAATTTGCAAAAAATATTAAAAGCAACAATACAACAATTCTTTTCATACCTAAATTGTAGTGTAAATATTTTGATTAATCAAATTATTAATATGCAGAAAAATATACTCGGCAAATTAATCATACTCTACGGTTATTTCTCCGACAACTTTGCCGTTAATTGTTTTTATTGTCCTGTCATAAGCGATTTCCGCCCAGCCTAAACGATTAATTATCTCAAGCACCGCAATTCTGCGTGCGGGCATTGATGCGTCATGAATTTTAACCGCAAAACCCTTATCTTCCCTGATATTGTAAACTACACATAACCCGCTTGCGCCGATTTTTGCGGCCAAATCTTTGGAGTTCTGCATAATTTCCGTATCAAGCCTGTCCTCCCCGCCGCAAATATACGGATTATCCATCATGGCCCTGATGAGTTCAGGATATTTGTCCGCAACGTTTTTATACCCTTTAACAAGATTTATCAGAGGCATTGAAACAATCGGAACTCCGCAGCCGTCAGTCGTCATAGGATAATTTCCCTTAATCTCGCAAAATTCATACAGTCTTTTCTTAACTTCAATCTGCAAAGGGTGTTCAGGCTCGTAATATGTATCCAAATCCCAGCCCTGTTTCTTACAGATGGCGAGAAATCCGAGATGTTTACCCGAACAATTATTATGAATTGCACCAAATTTTTCACCTTTAATAAGCATTCTGTCCTGCATTGAGCGTGATAGCGGCGGATAAACTCCACATTTCAGATAACTCTCGTCAAGACCGATTTTATCCAAAATTCCCCGTGCCACCTTAATATGACATTCCTCTCCGGCATGCGAAGCAGAGCATAAGGCAAGTTCCTCGGGGGTAAAACCGACTTTATAATCTATCAAAAGCGTTGACTGAATCGGTTTTGCGCAAGATCGTATATAATATGGCGTTTCGTCAATTACGGAATAATTGCAGCCCTGTAAAATTCCTTCATGCAGTTCCTCAATCAGTCCGTCACGAACGTATTTGACTCTGAAATTACTAATCACTTCGCCACTTCTTTATGTTCATTGATAAACGTAAGCAGGGTATCCATTTTTTGCCTTAAAATTTCGTTTTCTTCTTTGAGTTTTGTATTCTCAACACGAATATCATAAGACTCACGTTCAAGAACAATATTCGGAACTTCTTCCGCATTAAGAGAAAACCTCTTTGTTGCCTCTTCCTTCATGAATATAATACTCTTTACGTCCAAATCCCTGACAAAACCCATCTGAACCATTAATTCGGCAATAAACACGTGCTTGCCCTGGTCTTTCATTTCCTGCTGTTTATTAAGCACTTCATCAAGTTGTTCAATAGTCATCTTGCCCGCACGTATGAAATATTCACCTGTTCTGTATTTGCTTGCAATAAATCCTGCTATTGCCGCAACAAGTTTAGGAACATCTTTTGAAAAGAATCCCGATGTTTTACAGAAAGTAAACGCTTTTGAAACTTCTTCCATCGTAAAATTGTTCTCAATCGCAATTTCAATCAGCGACATGCCCTTTGCACAACAATTCAGAAATGAATATATACTTTCATCAAACTTAGATTCTTTGGTCAGCAGTTCATTCTGTCCAAGTTCGGACAACTCAGGTTTGTAAACATGAAAGAGTTCTCCTTCCTCAACATCAAGGAATTCATTACTCAGATATTTCACAAGGTCTTTTGATAAATCCATAAAAATTGACTGTTTAACCCACAAAGGGAACCCCAGCAATTTTTCCATAAAACCTACATACAAGCTTTTGCTCATAATATACCCTTCTTTTATATGATGACTACAAAGTTATTATAGCATAATATAATATATGAGTAATCTATGTAAAGGAACCTTCATATATGGGCATGGACGGTTTATCAATGGCAAATACGGGCGCTCTTAAGGAGTCCACTTCTGCTGACTTTACAAACCGTGCCGAGCAAATAGTACAAACAGATCCTTCCAATGACTCAAAACAGGTGCAGACAACCGCCACAAACCGCAGAGTCAGCGAAAAAGAAGAGGAAGAAGAAGGCGGTAACAAAAGACAGAACCCTGAAGGACAAGAAGCCGAGGAAGAAGTCTTTGAAGACGGTTTGGTTGAGGAAAAAGAAACCGAAGAACAGGAATCTGATTTTGACATTGAAGACCTCGATAACCCGAATAAAGAATTTTATGTTAAACTTAACGCAAAAGATGATATAATAGAATTATATGAGAGCAGTACCGACAGACTTGTCGAAACAATCTCCGGAAATGAGCTTCAAGGGCTGGTAAGAAAGTTAAATATGGCTTCCGGCATATTTGTAAATAAGAAGGTATAAATGCCCGCAAATCCTTATAACAAATACATAAAACAATATCAAACAAGCAATATCACAACCGCTACACCTGAAAAGTTGATGATAATGATGTTTGACGGCGCGCTTCAGTTTTTACAGAAGGCCAAAATGGCTATTGAAGAAAAAAACTTTCAGGAACGCTCACTGAATATTGAAATGGCACGTAAAATTATCAGAGAATTTATGAGGTCAATTGATTTGGAAAACGGTAATGATGTTTCCAAATCCCTGTTCAAACTTTACAACAAAATGGCCATGAAACTTATTAAAGCAAATGTCTCAAGAAATGCCGTGCTCATAGATGAAGTAATAGAAGATTTAGCAAATATAAGATGGGGTTTCCAAAAAGCAATAGATATACAGAGCGGGATAACATCGGTGGAAGAAGTTATGCTGGAAAGAGAAAAAACACTCTCTCCCGAAATTCCTTCAATAGAGTCCTTTGCCGCAGCAATGCCGCAAACAGTGGTGCCGCAAACCCCTGAACCGCAAACCGTTGAGGTGCAGGCCGCTGAACAACAACCGGCTGAAGTTCAGGAAAAATCCGAAAATGAGGGCAGCCAAAATGCAGGATGAAAAACAGTTTGAACAATTGATGCTTCAGTACAACCAACTCAAAAACGGAGCGGGTGACATCAGAAGAATGATTGAAAACGAAGATTTTGACAGCGCGATGACTATGATTAAGGCAAGAGAAGAAATCTTTCTCAACTGCAAGTGCATGAGAAGATACCTCGAATTAACTCCCGTTCAGGAAAAAGAAGCCAACACTATCTTAGACGAAATCCGTGCTCTTGAAATGGAGAATATTAATATACTTACAAAAGGTATTGCAGAAGTCAGAAAGGCTCTGCAAACAACACAGAAAACTGAAAAAATACATAACGCATACGCTTACAACGAAAACAGCAAGGGCAGTATTGTAAACGTAGAAGAATAAATAAATATTATATTTGTAAACGCTGCATGGCATCAATTATGCATGCCTGCTTTATCGTGGCATAACCATTAGGCTAAAATACAGAATATTAAATAATTTTAACTAAAAAAAGTGCTTGCATTATTGATTTTTATGTGTATAATAACTTGTGTAGAAATGAGAAAGGAGTTTTATCATGAACAAAGAAGAATTAGTATCAGAAATTTCTAAAAAAGCAAAAGTTACTCAAAAAGAAGCTAACGAAGTATTGTCAGCTTTAATCGAAACAGTTGAAAAATCTGTATCTAAAGGTAAAAAGGTAACTTTGGTTGGTTTTGGTACTTTCGAACCTCGTAAGAGAGCAGCTAGAAACGGCAGAAACCCTCAAACAGGCAAATCTATTAAGATTCCTGCTAAGACAGTTCCTGTATTCTCAGCTGGTAAGAAATTCAAACAAGTTGTTAACGGCAAGTAATTAACGACTTTTGAAAGTCTTTTGACAGGGCGGATTGTTTCACAATCCGCCCTCATTTTTTATCCTG
>DBYM01000027.1:0-6551 GCA_002309875.1 Cyanobacteria bacterium UBA1186 | reverse complement strand
TATTTACCCCTTGATTGTTTTTTGTTTTTTAGGTTATAATCAACAAAGGATATGAATAGCACAACTTCACGAAAAATTACCGTAGCCGAAATGGCTCCGCATGTACATAGTTTCTCCATGAGAGAAAATAAAGTAAACAGGCTGACCGAATGGCTCAAAGGCTGGATTAAGGCTTCGCTTAAGTCCGGAAAAATCAAGCCCGGAGACCTGCTTCCTGCAAAAGGGGAAATCGCATGCCACATAGGAGTAAGCCAGGGTACTATGCAAAATGTTTTCAGAGCACTTGAAGATGCGGGTTTTGTTGAATCTAAACAAAGAATCGGAACGTATATTAAAAATCCGACTCAGAAAAAACACGCTGAAAAACTCACTTCAAAACGTGAATTGGCAATCGAAACAATCAAAAAAATACTTACTGAAAATAATTACAAAATCGGCGAAAGTATCCCTTCAACACGTAAACTTGCAAAACTGACAAATATCGCGGATACAACCGTACGGCTTGCGGTCAATAATCTCGTTTCAGAAGGAGTTCTCGCCAAAAAAGACAATTCTTTCACAGTAAAGAGTCTTAACTTCAGTGTTAAAGAAATATCTGCCCAAACACTTGTAGAAAAGGTCGCTGAAAGCCTGAAAAAGTATATCAAGCAAGAGTTTTCCGCAGGAGAAAAACTGCCGGCAAATTCCGTTCTCATGAAAAAATTTAATGTAAGTATTAAAACCATACACGACGCACTGAAATTACTATCAAAAGAGGGCTTTGTCTATACCCGCAGAGGTCAGTACGGAACGGTTGTAACGTCGGATTCATCGGCCCTGTATAACTACGAAAAAGTAGAACAGAAAATCCGCAATTATATCCTAAATAATTCAAAAATCGGTGACAAACTCCCGACAATAAAAGAGTTCTCGCAAATGCTGAATACAAGCGGTAAAACAGTTAAAAAAGCGCTCGATAACCTTGCGGAAGACGGATATCTGATGTTTACCCGCGGAAGATACGGCGGAACTTTTGTAACGGACTTACCTCAGGCCGGAGAAGACGCATACAAGTGGCTTGCAATCAATTCCGACTATGTACAAAACTAGTATTCATGCCCTCTGCCCACTTGAAAATTCCGCCAAATATGGTATCATAAACTTATATTACAATTATAAGGAGAACAAATCATAGCTAACGAAGACAACGGCGCAAGCAGAAGCGCGAAAGCGGATAAACCGCTGATTAACGATAAGATCAGAGCAAAAGAAGTAAGATTAATAGATGAAAACGGTGAAAACCACGGGATTGTTCCAACATCACAGGCGCTGAAAATGGCAGAAGAAGCCGATTTGGATTTGGTAGTTATAAGCCCGAATCAGGCACCTCCGGTAGCTAAGATTTTGAACTACGGAAAGTATAAGTACGAACTGGAAAAGAAGGCAAAAGAAGCCAAAAAGAAACAAAAAGTTGTTGAAATTAAAGAAGTAAAAGTTCGTTATAAGATTGATACCCACGACTACGAAGTCAGATTAAAAAATATCAGAAAATTTATTGCACAGGGAAACAAGGTTAAACTTGTTGTTATGCTCAGAGGCCGTGAAATGCAGCACTCAGGGCTTGCTGTCGAACTTGCGGAAAGATTTATAAACGACCTTGCCAATGACCCGATTACGGTTGAAAAGAAACCGATAGTAGAAGGCCGTAACGTTGTTGCATGGTTTGCTCCCTAGGTAGGGGGTAAATAAAGGGTAAAGGGGTAAATATATTAGGACGATTGAATAAACTCCTGACCTCGCACGGTATAAAGCGTTTGTTTCCGCTAAATTGTTTACCACTTGCCTAAAAATCTTTAGCAAGTAAAATAAAAATTGTTGAAAATATAAATAGATATGTTTGGTATGCCGCAATAGCTCAGTTGGTAGAGCAAGGGACTGAAAATCCCTGTGTCCTTGGTTCAATTCCGAGTTGCGGCATATTTTTTGTGAAAATTACAAGTTTTATGAACTCAGAATCTCACGCCTGTTTCTGCGAAACAGGGGCTCTTCCCCTCCATTTGCTTATAATTTCTTTTCATGGATAATTATACACTTCACGAAAAACAGTACATTTAGTACTGTTTTTCTGCACGCAAACGGAGTCCTTGAGTTGCGGCACCATTTTTTGGATTTTGCGTAGGGCGAAGCGACAGCGTAGTCCCGAAGTAGCACGGAGCAAGTTGAACTACCATTTTGCGAAAGCAAAATATAGTGAAACTCTGCGGAGTGTGAAGCAATAATCCAATGTATAAATTTTTGCTTTTTTATTTATTCCCAATCTTTAAAATATTCGTCAGAGACTTCTCTGTAATATGCTATCAGCGGTCTTAAGTTGCTATCAAAATCAGAGAACAGTTTCTCTTTTGCTTCTCTGTCCAATTCCGACCAGCCCTGAGTTTTGGAAACCAATGCGTCATAACATTCATCTGCGGTTTTGTCCGAAATATCACCGAAACCGCGCCAATTAATCTTATCATAGCCGCCTTTGCGTATCATATCATCAATTTTGTTTTCCAATGCTTTCATCTTATCTTCCAATCCCGATTGAGGGTTGGCTAATACTTCATCAGAGTGTTTGAGTCTGAGATTATATGCTTCTTCATACGCAACGTCTCTATTGTTTCCCAAGAACGTTTTGCATTCGGAATCGCTGTAATACTTTTCGTCTTTCATATATACCATTATTCCGTCGTTCAGAATAACGGCTTTTGCTTTGGAATTATTTCCGTTAAGCCCGAAAGACGGCTTTTCTGATGCTTGTTTTTGCGCTCTGAGTTCCTCAATCTTCTTATCAACAAGTACACTTGCTTTTTCTATCTGTTCAGGAGTCAGTTCGTCATCAATTTGACCGTCTTCAATATCACATTTTTGAAAAATCTCAAATAAATTTACGGCTTCCTGCTCTTTATCCGACAACTCCTTTAATTTTGGAGCAACCATCGCTGCAAATTCGCCTAAACTAATCGGCTCAAATGACATTACTTATACTCCTTTTAACAATTTTGTGATTGATATTTTTGTTAACGGCACTTTTCAGAAAAACTTTAGCATTAAACCAAGAAATGTTACAATTGTTAATAATTTTCGTAACATTTCTCCAAATATATTATACCGAGGCTTTTAGCGGCAATTCAACAAAAAACTTAGTGCTTAAATATCTTTTTAAATATAGATTGAGATTCGTTTTTGTTTGAAAATTCCGCAACCCTGAATACTTTTTCAGCGGCTTCTTTTTCTTCCAGCAATGACTTTCTGCAAGTGAGCAAATCGGTTAAGTTCATATTCTTCAGGTAATCAATCAATTCCTGTTTGGTTTCCTTAACTATCGGGATTTCCAATCCTTTTTTGAGGTAAAAATTCATGTGATAGTTATATGTATCTTTGTATGACTCAACTTTTGCACCGGGAAATTTTTTGTTGATTTCATATATTAAAAAACTTGAATCCATTAATTTCTGTAAAACATCAGGATTCCATTTTCTCGGTTTTACATAACGAAGTCCGAAGTTTGGTGTGTTGTCGATTTTCTGAATTTGCATAATTATTTTTCTCCCTATTTAATTAAACCACCTAAAAAATAATTTTGACAGTAAAAATTTTTATTTTTGACTTCTGCTTAAAATAAAACCATGGTGTTCACGAAGAATTTGGTTAATATCATCAGGAAGAATACTGTTCAGTTTTTCCGTCGTATCAATCACTTCTCCTGCTTTCCTTGCCTTCTGCACCGCCTCAATGTTTGCAATCGCCCAATGATTACACGTGTATTCGTTCATGCTTTGCTGAGGTTTGTTTGAAAAAATTATTTTCTTAATCTCACCGTTCGGAGAATTAAAAACTTTATTTGTCAAAACGTCCTGATAAAGTTTAATCAAAGGGTTTTTATTTGATAAAGAATCAAGGCAATAGAGTGTTTTGGATTTATCATCAAAAACGAGCCCCATTGTATGTGCACCGTCAAAAATTTCATGCCCAAACTTTCTGCTGTAAATAGTAAAACGTGCCGGCTTACTTTTTAATTTCTCGAATTCTTTCCCGCAGGATTCGTTCCAAAGACAATTCCAAACTTTTTCTACTGATTTTTCATCGTCAATACACAACAAATCTTCTCCCGGTATCTTGAGCAAAATCCCGTTTTCCGAACATTTCAGCCTGGCCAATTTCACGCTGTTTTCTAACTGCATAAATAAATTTTTAAAACTGTCAACTCCAAAAAATCGACATGCGGCACTGTTAATATCCAAAGCCTTATCCCTGACCGCAATCAGTCTTTTCTGAAGATAAGTTATACCTTCGGATGCAGGCTTTGAAACTGCAGAATTTTGGCAAACAGCCCTTGAAGGCACTGATGCCCTGAAACTTGTCCCTGACGGATTTACAATTTGTGAACTGCCGAATATTCTATCTACTTTAAGCATGGTTTTGTCTTAGTGTTAGTCAGATACTTTAATAAAACACGTAATAAAAATTTTTGCCCAAAGTTATATTTTAAAAACCAAAGTCAGTATATTTTTGCCGTTTTCTCTTCTGTAAAAAATTTGGTCCGCAATATTCTTTATCATATATATGCCCAATCCGCCGAGAGGTCTTTCTTCGGGCGGCAAAGTTATATCCGGATCGGGCTTTTCAAGGGGATTGTACTCTGTTCCTTCATCTCTGAATTCAAAGATTATATTTCCGTCATAATTTTTCAATTCGGCTTCAATATCGCCATTCTTCTCAGGATAAGCATAGAATGTAATGTTGGCAAAAATTTCTTCTCCGCACATATCCAATTTATTCGTCAATTCTTCGCCTATGTTCCATTCTTTGCAGGCTTCATGCACCCAGGAATATAATTCCCTGTAATTCTCAATATTTGCCTCTTTTCTGAATCTTTTTATACTATTCTGATGACCGAAGTATTTGAAAACAAGCATTGTGATATCATCACTCTGAGGCGCTAAATCAATAAAGTCACGGACGCCTGCCTTTACTTTCTGAACAATTATACCCGGCTCTGTTTCCTGAATATTATTCAGACAGTCATAAAGTCTTCCTTCCTGAAATTCTTTATTGTCGGCATCTGTTGCCTCTGTAACTCCGTCTGTATGTGTGTATATAATATCTCCGGGCGACATTTTTGTTCTGTATATCTCAAAATCAGCATCTTTGAAAATGCCAAGCGGAAGATTTGAAACCAATTTGAGATATTCGTACTTCCCGCCTTCTCTCTTTATTAACGGCGGGTTATGACCGCAGTTTATAACGCTCATTTCTCCCGTATTAACATTAATAATACAGGCAAGCATAGTGACAAAAAATCCCTGTTTATTCGTTTCGCAGATTTTTTCGTTAATATTCTGAATAAGTTGTTTAGGATCATATCCAATCTGCGAAATATTATTTATCAATGTCTTAACATTCATCATAAATAATGCCGCAGGAACACCTTTTCCCGAAACATCTGCAATCAAAAACATAAATTCGTTTTCATTAAGGAAGAAGAAGTCGTAAAAATCCCCGCCGACTTCTTTTGCTGCGTCCATAGAAGCATATATGTCAAATTCCGTTCTTTCCGGAAACGGCGGAAACGCACTAGGTAAACTAGATGTCTGTATAGACTTGGCAATAGAAAGTTCCGAATTTATTTTGGCCTGTTCGCGGGAAATAGATTTAATATCTCTGGTCATTTTATCAAAGGTTGAAGCCAACTGTGCAAATTCTTCAGGCTTTTCTATCTTAATTTCAATCTCTTCGCCCTTACCGATTTTAGAAGCAATATTCGTCAGTTTATCAATCGGCTTAATAATATATTTATTTATACCCGAATACAGAAGTATCGGGATTATCAGACCAATAAACAACATCGCTAATATTATATACAGATAAAATTTGTTAACATCTTTAAACATTTCCGATTTCGGAATACATATAACAAGTTCCATACCGTTATGCAGCCTGTTTACAAACGGAACATATTTTTTCCCGTGATATGTGATATAGGTTATTTCGTAGAGGTTATCCGCATACCATGGGATTTCTTTAAGGGAATGACCGACAAGTTTTCTGCTGTCAAGGTAAGGATCACTTGTCGCAAGAATATAATCCTGTTCAACATTTCCGAACAAAGCAAAACTGTTTTTTATTTCATTACCCTGCTTGTACATAGAAAACGTTTTTTCCAGGGGTTTCATTTTTGAAATTTTTTCCATACCGGAATTTATTTCCCAATCTACCGTTGCAATACCGACCAACTCCCCGTCAACGTAAATACCCGTTCCTGCAGTAACCATTGTCGTGTAACTGCCCTGATTTTCATAGTACGGCCTTGTCCACACGATATTGCGTTCGGGAGTTACCTGAGCGCTTATTTGTTTATACCATTCCTGATTGGGATAATCATATTCTTCACTTGCAAATTTTTCATCAATTACAACTTTATTGTTCTTGTCACGAAACGCATAAAAACAAACGTATTTTTTTGATTTATCTATGATGTACGGCTTAAACCAAATTCCGCCGCCCAGGCTGTCGGGATAATTTTCGAAAAT
>DBYM01000028.1:683-3580 GCA_002309875.1 Cyanobacteria bacterium UBA1186 | reverse complement strand
CTACTCACTATTCACTAGTTATCAATTTATAACAAAACTTCATATACCGATTGCATTTTAAACATGTTTATTTTAGAATCAAACCATACGCCGATTTTAAAAGAATGTGAGTCTTCACATTCTCTTTTAAATAGGTTTGAAATTCAATAATAACAACAAAAAGGAATACAACAATGGGTATCAAAGGGAAAAATGACAGAATGGTAGTTCTTGCTTGCGAAGACTGCAAAGAAAGAAACTATACGACAGTTAAGAACAAAAAGAATTCAAAGGACAGAATGGAATTATCCAAATACTGCCCGACTTGCAAGCACCACACCACACACAAGGAAACAAAATAGCGTAAGCCGGTGTGAAGTCCGAAAAGCGTTTTAGAAGTAAAATGCTTTGGAGGACGAAACACTACGATAGCGCCGTTACAGAATGGAGCGAATGCGAAATGAAGTGAAGCAATCTATGATTGCACAGGCGCTTAAGGATATAGGCGGAGATAAAACTCCGACGGGCGTCCTTAGTTCAGTTGGTAGAACGTCGGTCTCCAAAACCGGATGTCGAGGGTTCAAGTCCTTCAGGGCGCGATTTGTAAACAACACAGGTAACTGATTATGAATGACAACTTTCAAAACACGAAAAATGCAATAACTACATATTTTAGAGGCGTACGAACTGAATGGGGCAAGATTACTTGGCCGGAAAAACATCAGGTAGTTGTTGAAACAGGTTTCGTTATTGCGATTGTATTTGTATTCACTGTTTTTATTTATATCGTGGATAAAATCTTTGACAAACTGTTGTCATTCATACAATACGTACATTAACAGTTGCCGGCTTAAAACCATAAAGGGTAAGAATAATGAGTGAAAAAGACGAAAATCTCACAAACGAAGAAATGACTGAAGAAGTGTCAGATGACGCTAAATCAGCAGAAAAGAAGAGCCAGAAAAGATGGTACATCGTTCATACTTATTCGGGCTACGAAAACAAGGTTAAGAGCAACCTTGAAAAACGTATCGAATATATGAATATGGCAGACAAGATTTTCCGTGTTGAAGTTCCGCAGAAAACCGTAACTCAGATTAAGGGCGGAAGAAAACAGGAAAAAGAAGAAAAAATCTTCCCGGGCTATGTGCTTGTGGAAATGATTATGGACGAGGACAGTTGGTACGTCGTCAGACATACCGCAGGTGTCACCAAGTTCGTCGGCTCTGCCAAGAAACCGATACCGGCTAAAGAAAGTGAAATCAAGAAGATTATTCACCGCTCGACCGCTCAGACTCAGAAGATTGAAATGGATATCAAGGTCGGTGAAAAAGTCAGAATCGTTTCAGGCCCGTTTGCCGAATTCGTCGGAGATATTACGGAAGTTTATCCTGATAAGGCAAAACTTCGTGCAATGGTTTCAATCTTCGGACGTGAAACGCCTGTTGAATTGGAATACAAACAGATACAGAAACTGTAAGCCGCTCGGCTCTTCCGAAGCCCGGCTCTCAGTCAGGTAATAAAGTGGAAGGGAAATTCCCGTTAGCACCACGAAAGGAGAAATAAAATGGCAAAAAAAGTAATCGGAAAAATTAAACTTCAGATTGAAGCAGGAAAAGCAAATCCTTCACCGCCGGTTGGTCCTGCATTAGGTCAGCACGGTGTAAACATTATGGATTTCTGTAAGCAGTTCAACGCTAAGACAGAATCTCAGGCAGGTTACATTATCCCTGTAATTATTGATGTTTATGAAGACAGAAGTTTTTCTTTTGTTATCAAATCACCTCCGGCTCCGGTCTTGATTAAGAAAGCATTAAACCTTCCAAAAGGCTCTGCTGTTCCTAACAAAACCAAAGTCGCTGAAATTACACGCGCTCAGTTGGAAGAAATCGCCAAAATCAAAATGAACGATTTGAACGCTACTACAATGGACGCTGCAGTTAAGATGATTGCAGGCTCATGCAGAGCAATGGGCGTAACTGTTAAGGAGGGGTAAATATAATTTACCCGAACTTATAAAATGGCGGTGTTGGTTGACACCTCACCCCAACCCTCTCTTCAAGGCGAGGGAGTAGTAGTTAACAAATGGAAGGATTGAAAAATCCGCTAACACCATGAAAGGAAAAAGAAAATGTCTAAAGAAACAAAAAAACAAAAGAAAATAAACGAACTGCTTGAAGGCTACGAACAGCCCGTAAGCGGTCGTGAAGCATTAACAAAATTACAGGAAATATCTAAAGAAGTTTCCAAATTCAACGAAACAGTTGAATGTCACATGAGATTAGGTATTGAAGTTAAACACGCCGATCAGCAGATTCGTTCAACGGTCGTTCTTCCCGCAGGTTTGGGTAAGACAGTCAGAGTCTGCGTTATTGCAAAAGGACCTAAGGTTAACGAAGCAAAAGACGCAGGTGCTGATTTCTACGGAACTGAAGATATAATCGAAAAAATTGAAGGCGGCTGGTTTGAATTTGATACATTAATCGCAACACCCGATTGTATGGGTATGTTAGGTAAACTCGGTCGTGTTTTGGGACCTAAAGGTTTGATGCCGAACCCTAAGACAGGTACCGTTACACTCGACATCACCAAGGCAGTTAAAGATGCCAAGGCAGGTAAAGTTGAATTCAGGGCTGACAAGCAGGGTATGATTCACTGCCCGATTGGTAAAATTCAGTTCAGCAACGAAGATTTGGTTAAAAACTTCGGAACATTGGCTGATGCGGTTTTGAGAGCAAAACCTTCTTCCGCAAAGGGTACTTATGTTAAGTCAATTTATCTGACGACAACAATGGGCCCGGGAATCAAGGTTGATGCGAAAAACCTTCAGGCCGAAGTTAAAGAAATTGTTGGTTGATATTAATGCCCGAGTTTTCGGGCTTTTTTTTAACCCTTCTCTTTTTAAGAGGAGGGTTTTT
>DBYM01000028.1:0-501 GCA_002309875.1 Cyanobacteria bacterium UBA1186 | reverse complement strand
TCACTACTCACTAATATATATTTACCCCCACTATTCACTATTCCTAATACGGAGCAATGCGAGCAGAATGACAATTTATGATATAATATAGTGGTAAATTAAGGAGTGAAATTATGAGAATCAGAGCAAGCCACATTTTGGTTGATACGAAGGAGCAGGCTGAAAGTTTGCTGTTGGATTTGGAAAACGGAGTTTCGTTTGAAGATTTGGCAAAAGAATATTCAAAATGTCCGTCAAAGCGTGACGGAGGCGACCTCCGCTGGTTTGGTAAAGGTATGATGGTAAAGCCTTTTGAAGATGCAGCATTTGCACTCAAGGAAGGCGAGGTTTCGGCACCTGTTCAAACCCAATTCGGCTGGCATTTAATCAAATGTACGGGAATAGATGAGTGAGGTGAATTTACACTCACCGGGCAAAGCGGACTATGAACAAAATACTGCAGCAACTTGAAATTGATTATCTTCTTGTAAATTCCACAAACAAATATCTTGTGGAATATCC
>DBYM01000055.1:18842-20214 GCA_002309875.1 Cyanobacteria bacterium UBA1186 | reverse complement strand
TATCGTAATAGTAAAGAGAAGTTCTCGGATCTATTTCCAAAGCCTTGGATATGTCAATAATCGCATCGTCATACTTTTCCATGTTACAGTATGCCCAACTCCTGTCATAATAGTGTTCTGCGTCATTCGGGTCTCTTTTTATCAATTCGTCAAAATCTGCAAGAGCACCATTGTATTCTCCGATTTCATATTTGGCATTACCACGGTAATCATAGGCTTCCGGCAAATTTTCATTAATTTTCAATGCTTTATCGCACAAAGAAATGACTTCATGGTAATTTTCTTTTTCCATTTTGGTTTTGGCTTTTGCTAAATAATCATACTCGTTCATATTAAATACTCCTTTTATTTTTATATTAATCGACAACTGTGTCAGTTATGGACGTATTGTCTGCAGATTTTTTGGCAGAATATCATGGTTTGTATTCTTTGTCTTACATTTAACGCCTGTTTAAGCCACATCAACATCGTACAATATGCCTGTGTCAAAAACGGAACAGGTCAATTAAAATCGTTATCATAAAAGGATTTGGGCTATTTGGGCGACTTTGAAAATTATCGTCATTCAAGTATGATTAACAATTCGTTTATAGTAAAATTCGACTATGGAAAATTTTTATTATAAATCGCCAATCGGGATTTTGGAAATAGTCAGTGAAAATGACGGATTGATTTCGCTTAAATTGGTTAATGCTGAAGGTTTATCATCTGAAGAAAATGATTTTTTGAAAGATGTAAAAACACAGTTGCGCGAATATTTTTCAGGTAACATGCGGAATTTCAGCATAAAAATAAATCCCAAAGGAACTGTTTTTCAAAAACTTGTTTGGGAGGAGTTATTAAAAATCCCTTACGGCAAAACAGCAAGTTATTGCGAGATCGCAGAAAATATCGGGAGACCGAAAGCCCAACGTGCCGTCGGCTCTGCCTGCAACAAAAATCCGATTATGATAATTATACCCTGCCACAGAGTAGTTTCTAAGAACGGAAACCTTGGCGGTTTTGCCTATGGAAGTTCGCTCAAGCGAAAACTGCTTGATATGGAGGCCTCCGCAGATTAATCGTCTAAATAGAGCATTTCACCCCATTTGTATATCTTATCTCCGGCAAGATACATTCCCTCTTCAACAATATCTGCATCTACGGCATCTGCCGTGCCTACTATCTTCAAAGCGCCTCTGCCCATAATCTCTTTTTCTTTTCTGAGTTTCTGAAGTTCCATTAATTCTCTTATTGCAGAACATGCTATCCCTTTAGAATCCTGCAGTTGTTCTGACAAAACCGCATTCTCTTCCTGCAAGGCTTTTATCTGCTCCTGCAGCATTTCCAACTGCTCCATAAGAGAACGTTCTTCTTCATCAATTATTTCCTC
>DBYM01000055.1:15021-18773 GCA_002309875.1 Cyanobacteria bacterium UBA1186 | reverse complement strand
ACCTCTTCAGGTTCTTCCATTACCTCAGGCTCAGGCTCGACAACTTCTTCAACGGGCTCTTCAACCTCATCAAGGATTTCCTCAGGCTCTTCTTCAATGACACCTTCAGGCTCTTCCATTACCTCAGACTCAGGCTCGACAACCTCTTCGACCGGCTCTTCAACCTCGTCTATTATTTCCTCAGGTTCTTCTTCAATGACCTCTTCGGGTTCTTCCATTACCTCGGGCTCAGGCTCAACAACTTCTTCGACCGGCTCTTCAACCTCGTCTATTATTTCCTCAGGTTCTTCTTCAATGACCTCTTCGGGCTCTTCCATTACCTCAGGCTCGGGCTCAACAACTTCTTCGACCGGCTCTTCGACCTCGTCAACGATTTCCTCGGGTTCTTCTTCAATGACCTCTTCAGGTTCTTCCATTACCTCGGGCTCGGGCTCTACAACTTCTTCGACAGGTTCTTCAACCTCGTCAACGATTTCTTCGGGCTCTTCTTCAATGACCTCTTCGGGTTCTTCCATTACCTCAGGTTCAGGCTCAACAACTTCTTCGACAGGTTCTTCGACCTCATCAAGGATTTCCTCAGGCTCTTCTTCAATGACCTCTTCAGGTTCTTCCATCACCTCGGGCTCGGGTTCGACAACCTCTTCGACAGGCTCTTCAACCTCGTCTATTATTTCCTCAGGTTCTTCTTCAATGACACCTTCAGGCTCTTCCATTACCTCAGGCTCGGGCTCGACAACCTCTTCGACAGGCTCTTCAACCTCGTCAATTATTTCCTCGGGAACTTCTTCAATGATTTCCTCGGGCTCTTCCTCGATGACCTCTTCTTGTACTGCAATTACCTGTTCGGGCTCAATTTCCGCTTCTGCAACCACCTCGGGCTCTTCAGCCTCTTCCGCGAATGCCTCAGCCAAAATGTCTTCAACATTTACAAAATTTTCGTCTATTTCCGGGGCGGATTTTTCGCCGGGAACTTCGGTTTCTTCAGTAAATGCATCGGAAAGAATTTCTTCAACATTTACAAAATCATTAATTTCCTCAGGAATTTCTTCGATAACCTCGCCGGCAGGCTCTTCAACCACGTCAACAATTTCTTCAGCAACTTCTTCAACAACCGCTTCGGGCGCTTCCGTTACCTCAGGCTCGGGCTCAACAACTTCTTCGGCAGGCTCTTGCGTTTCAAAAACATCTTCTTCTTCGTAATTCTCTTCCTGACCGTATAACCTTATAAAACCGTCTGCAAGTTTTGGTTTTTCGTCTTTATTCCCAATCAAAAAACTTGCGGCACCATATAATTTTTTATTCGAAAATTCAATATCCAAAATATTTCTGTTCGTAAAGTTAAATTTATCTATCCGGACTGCTCTACCAAGATTTTTAATTCCGTTTATAAAATGCATAAATTCCTGCATAACATCAGGCGATATCGCACACAGGGCATTAAAACTCTCATCAACAATTACATTATTTCCAAGCCACTCACCGTTCAGAATAATGCCTTTGAATTTTCTCATAACCAATCCTTCTTTATCTTACAGATGAGTTATCGGCATATTTTTTTTAAACTTTAATAAATAAATAAAAATTGTTACAAATGGAGGAAAATTGTTACAATAAAAATTTCTGTTATACAAAAACACAAAAAAGGAAAGGGGCTCTTCGCCCCTTTCCATTCTTTAAATGAACTTAGGTGCAGTATTTTTAACTGCTATTTACATTATAACCTATATCTTACACATTCTCAAGTGACGGAAACAGTAAAGTTTTGTAACTCTTTTGGCAAAAATTATCTGTTTACGCATATTAAATAAAATTTTTACAAAATTGCCCGATATTTTTTTTTGTATTATCATATTCTTGAGAGGTTATCAGAATGAACTTTTTTAGAGAACACAGAAAAGCTATCGTTATTATAATGGGTGTATCTTTCCTTCTATGGGCTGCTATACCAAGTATAATCGCAATGATTCCAATGTTTTTCGGAGGGTAAGTGAAGCGTAAAATATTAAATCTGTTAATATTTTCTACCCTTATTATGAGCACCGCAGGGTGCTTGATTTCGCTTGCCGAAACCGATGTCCAAACACAACAGCGGCAACTTCAGGAAAAAATTAATCATTCAAAATGGCTTGAAAGCATTGAAAGCAACAAATTATACAAAAACCAGCAAAAACTTGAAAACGCTTCAAATAATCTGAACGCCTCCAAATCGAAAATTGTGTCTGCACAAAAGGAATTGAGCGGACTTCAGGGAAAACTCGACCAGGCTTATTCTGAATACAATAACCTCAATTACGTCCTGGCAAACCACATAAGAAGCATTTACAAAACCCAAAGAAAAGCGGCTTTTGAAATTCTTTTGGCCTCGGAAGACATAAATATGCTTGTTGACAGGCTTTATTACCAAAGAATTCTTTTAAAAGATGACTACGAAAAAATGGCTTCCGCAAAAGAAAAAGCAAGAGAAATTTCGCTTTTAAAATACAGCATTGAATCCCGCAAAAGAAACCTTGAGCGCTCGGTCGCATCAATAAATTCACAGCAGGCATACATTAAACGTGCTATCGCAAGAAACGAAAGTATGATTAACAAACTGAGAACAGACAGAGTTGCATATCAAAAAGCGGAAAGAGATTTGGCATACCAATCCCAAAAAATCGGCACATATATAACCAAAGAGGCAAAAGACCAGACTAATTTAGCAACCTTAGGTTTCAGCAAGCCGATTCAGGGAAGAATAACATCTCCGTTCGGTTGGAGAACTCACCCGATATTCAATACAAAATCTTTCCATTCGGGAATTGATATCGGCGGTCCGAATTTGGGTGCAATACGTGCCTCTAACTCAGGAAAAGTTATATATTCAGGCTGGTACGGCGGTTACGGTAAAGTCGTAATTGTCGAGCACGGTGTTGTAAACGGGAAACCTATCACAACACTATACGCACACATGAGTTCCACTGCGGTCTCAAAAGACCAAAAAGTCACAAAAGGCCAAGTGCTCGGATATGAAGGCACAACGGGTTACAGCACAGGTCCGCATTGTCATTTTGAAGTCAGGGTGAATGGACAGCCTAACAACCCGATGAATTACATATAGGAAAATAAATCTTGAAAAACAAATTAGCACTATTATTTATATCATCACTGATTCTGACTTGCACCGCAAGGGCAGATGTGTATTCTGCCATTGACGGCTCTGATTTTACGGGAGAAGCATATTTCTCAAGTCCTGTTTACGATGATTATACCGGCGAACCAAAAGCCAAATCCAACCATCACGCAACCCCGCCTCTCAAAAATTTAAGACTGAAAATTCAGGGCAAATTATCTGAAAGAGAAGATGCTAATTCTCAGTATGCTCCGACAGGTGCAGAGACTTATCAGGGAGAAGTCGAAACCTCGGAATTTGCCTCGCAGGAACTGACAGAGGACTTTGATGAAATGTCCTCCGACGGATTTGAAGCAGATGAAGAATCAATTAATGAAAAGCGCAAAGCCAAATTATTCAAGCACAAAGCAAAAACTGCTCAGGCAGAAAACAATGAAGATATCATTTTGGATTGCGACGTCATAGATTATGACACACAGAATTATGTAATTTATGCAAAAGGAAACGTTAGTGTAGAATTTGTCAAGCAAAAAGCCATAGTTAAAGCGAATACAATAACCTTCGACAGAGCCAACAACACGGTTAAAGCCGAAGGAGACGTAAAAATTGTAAAACAGGGAAAAACAATTACGGGCGATTACAT
>DBYM01000055.1:12944-14861 GCA_002309875.1 Cyanobacteria bacterium UBA1186 | reverse complement strand
GGACCTAAACTCCGTCAAATGATGATTCCCAAAGATCAGACTTTGTCAAATGATATGGAAAAAGGAATCATAAAACTTGATGCCAAAACCATAAAAATTACGCAAAAAGGTGATTTGGAAACAATTGCGATAAAAAAAGGACATCTGCAAAAAGGCTCAAGAACTATATTTAAAGTCCCCGCATTGAAGTTATACACAAATAAAACTCACGATTATCTTGAATCAAACATTTGGGAAATCGGTGCATACAGAGGGTTAGGTGTATATACCGGTCCGGGGTGGGTTTTTGAATTACCCAAAGGCTCTGTATTAAAGGCTATGCCTATTTTGAATTACAAGAGCGGATTCGGATTTGGCGGTTTGGGCAGATTCAGCAGCGGTACAAACCGGACAATCGGCGGATACGGAACTGCCGAAAACAAGGTAGTTTTATACGGCCGTCAGGAATTAGATGATAATTTATGGTTACAATACAGTGTAAACGGGTATATGGACGAATGGTTCCTCGGAAGACGCCGTCCTAAGTATGGTGTGTCTTTGGTTTATAACAAAAGTTATGCCTCAAAAGATTTCCTGTTAAAGGGAAGAACTTCTATTTTTGAACACAGGGCTGAAGCAGGTTATTTCCAGGACTTAGACTTTGATAATCATTTTGAAAGATTGCAGGGCAGAAATATCGGAACAACCCGTTTCAGATATATGGCCTATGCTAATCAAAACCTCTTTGAATACAGAAATCCGGAAAAATTAACAGCATTTACCTTCGGAATTTCCTCTCAGTTATCGGCTGCTCTGTACGGAACAGGAGATACTCAGGTTATAGGAAGAATCGGTCCGTTGATGCACATGCAATACAAACGATGGATGCAGGATATCGGATACTTCTTCTCCGAATATAGCGACAACACTCCTATGCCTGTATTTGATGCTTACAGATATGGCACGCAAAATCTCTATTTAAGAGAGTCTTTGAGAATCTGTAAATGGCTTACAGTTTCATGGTTCGGCTCATTTAACGTATCAAACGACTCTGCTGATAACAGACACTCTCAGGGAAATGCATTCTTTATCTCCATAGGTCCTGACGATTTGAAATTCAGTATCGGATATGACTTTATCAGACAAAACCTGCGATGCACGGTTGACGTGATGATGGACGCTAAAGGCTCAAAGATTAAATATGAGACACTTGAAATAAAACAGGATAAAAAGGCTGCAAAAGAAGAAAAGCCGAAACCAAAAACTGCGGCTAATCAAAATTTAGCCCCTGTTGCACCTAAAGTACTCCAAAAAGCGGTTGTTGAAGATATAAAGGTTATGGACGATGTTCTGTAGTGAAAAATGTAAAAAAATATCAGAAATCATAACCTATGGAAAACTTTGCGGGATAAAAAACTTTACTCCCGGATATTCGGGCAATCTTTCCGCAAGGTACAAAGACGGGCTGCTCATAACGACATCTGGCTCGTCTAACGGATACCTCAAAAAAGAACACATTGTTTATACTGATTTTGACGGGAACTCTTTAGAAAAGAACAAAAAGCCCTCAAGTGAAAAATTTCTGCATATAGAAATTTACAAAAGAAGACCTGAAATCAATTACATTATTCACGTCCATTCGCCGTATTTAAGCAGTTTTGCCGCTTCCGGCAAAGATCTGACCGCACCGATTATGGCGGAAAATGTTTTCTATTTCGGAGGAATTCCGCTTGCTCCCTATGCGCTTCCGTCAACACATGAATTAGTGGATAACACCATTCCTTATTTTGAAAAATATGATGCGGTATTAATGGAAAACCACGGTTTTATTGTGTGTGCAAAAACTATGGAAGATGCTTATATGAAACTTGAACTTGCAGAATCTTATGCACAAGTTGTTTTAAATACCGAAATATTAGGAGGCCCGAAAGTTCTGAA
>DBYM01000055.1:0-12825 GCA_002309875.1 Cyanobacteria bacterium UBA1186 | reverse complement strand
TTATTATAAATTTTACAAGTTTTTGTGATTTCGCTCCCGCGTCTTTCGTCCCAATAAGACAACGGTTCAACGGTTTCGGAACAAAATGCCCATGCCCAATATCCGCCGGGATAAGTCGGAATATTTGAAGTATATGTTGAAACAATCGGAAATACACGTCTTAACTGTGTGTACATTTTTTTTATTTCTTCCTGATTTGTAAACGGAGATTCCGACTGAGCCGTAACAATACCGCCTTTTTTAAGAGAACGTTTTACGTTTGTATAAAATTCATCGGTAAACAACCCTTCTCCCGGCCCCATCGGGTCTGTTGAATCAATAAGAACAATATCAAACATATTCTCTTTGTCTTTAATATATTCAATAGCGTCTTCAACAAGAATTTCACATTTAGGATTATCCAATTCGCAGGAAATTGTCGGCAGATACTTTTTGCAGACATCAATTACCATTCCATCAATTTCGCAAAGTACAACCTTTTCTACCGTATCGTGTTTAAGGACTTCTCTTACCGTTCCGCCGTCACCGCCTCCGATTACAAGAACTGTTTTAGGACACTTGTGGTGCATCATCGGTACGTGAACAATCATTTCATGGTAATGCCATTCATCACCTTCTGTCGTCATCATTAAGTCGTCAAGCGTTAAAACTCTTCCGAGAGTTGAATCCGTTTCAAAAACCTCTACCTTCTGAAACGGCGACCTGTCCGAAAACAAAACATTTTTTGTCTTAATTGCTATGCCGTATCCGCCGGGAGTTATTTCTTTATATAATTTCTGTTTCTCGTCTATTCCCTGCAAAACCGTTGTTTCTGTCATTTTTTAACCTTTCTGTTTATATTAAATTTAAAATTTTATATTGCCCGATAATATATGTATATGGAGGTGGAACACTTCCTGTCCTGCTTCTTTCCCTGTATTGATAACCGTTCTGTACGATTTAATACCGAGTTTTTTAGTCACTTCCTTAACCGTAATCAAAAGTTTTCCCAAAAGGACTTCGTCGTCGAGTTCGTTCAGCGATTCGACATGCAGTCTCGGAACAACCAAAAGATGCGTATCTGCCTTTGGATTTATATCCTTAAATACAACCGCATAATCGTTTTCGTAAACAAATTCAGTTCCGAAATCACCCCTTAAAATTTTACAAAATATACAATTTTCCATCTGCATACTCCTTCTTTCAGATAAGGATAACGCAAAAATGTTCGGGGGTAAATATTATTTAGGGTAAATATAATTATTTTGTGTAACCTCTTAATGCAGGCTGATCCGTGTAGTAATCGCCGTAGAGATTATGTTTTCTTCTTCTGATATTCAGGTTTATACCTTCAGACTCGGTATCTTTGGTTCTTATTACCGTATTTGTAGTTTCCGTCACGGGCTTAACATAATTAGCAGGGATTTCCGTTGTTGTAGTAACAGGCTTAGTATTAATATCAGGATAATATTTTACGGGCTCGGGCTCTGTCTGCTTTTTAAAGAACCTTATTTCCGTATCTTCGCTTACGGGAGTTGCCTTAACTTCAAGTTTAGTTTCCTGCTGTAATTTTTCCTGTTTAGCCGCTTCCCTTTTGGCTTTTTCTATCTGTTTTTCAGCCTTCCTGATTTGTCTGTTCGCTTTCCAATCTCGGAAATTAGTCTTTTTCTCGTTATAAAGTTTACTTGTTTCACGTCCTAAATGACGGTATTTCTTGGTAAATACATTATCAATGTCTTTGAGGCCGTATTCAATCATATCAGACTCTTTGGCATCTGCGGGCAGAATACTTGCCTGAATATGCTGTGCTATCTGAGGACAAAGGTATCTTGAATAATCTCTTATCTTTTCAAGTTGTTCCGTCTGAGGAGAAGGCCCTCTTGTTATAATCCTGTTTTCGCAAACACTTATTGTTTTGTAATAAGTATCGTCCCAAACCTTTGAATTATTGCTTGTATCAATCAGAATTGCGTAAGTTGAAATTTTATATGCAGGGTCAACAACGGTTGCTCCGGGGATATTTAAGAAATCCCAAAGAGTTCTTCTTAAAATATAGTTCTGAGCATCAACGGAAGAAGTTATCAGCATAACATATTTCGTTCCTGCTTTCTGCCCGAGTTTTTTAACCGCCGCATAATCAACATTGTAAGAGTTTTTAAATCTGTTTGTAAGATTCTTCGCAGACATCATTGCAGAAGCGTCTTTTTTGAGCATATCCCTGGTAACGCTCACAGGCTGAGATTCAATCAAATCCGTACCGTTAATGAGAGAAATAACTCCGTCAGCAAAGAATTCGGCACATTCTTCATAAACATAAGAATCAACCGATGCGGTTTCGGTAACAATATTATCGGGAACAATCAGCACTTTGTATGACTTCGCAAATACCTGCGGAGACATAAAAATAACCACCCCAACTATAAATAATTTGATAAAATCTCTCACGATTTAAATTATATCATATCTGTCAGAATAAAAAAAGGAATAACACCCAAATATACTCTTGTTGGTTGAACAAACATATACCGCCGCTAATTTGCCGCTTACCACCAATATTCTATTGTACGTTCATTTCTTGTGTAATATAATAATTAAAAATGTCGAAGTTAATTAATAAATATATAATAATTCTTATAGGGTTTTATGTGTTTTGGCTCGGAGTGTTTCCGCAACTTATGTCCGAGTCGATAAAAGTTGTCTGCAAAAATCTATCTCATAATTCGGACTATAAAATTGAAGTTGTAAATCCGAGAGTCAGGACGGATATACTTCCCGTAATCAGAATCTATGCGGATAAAATATCCGTAAATTCGAAAACAGAAGTGCTTAATGCAGACGTTGAACATTTTAAAATCAAATTGCGTATTCTGCCCCTGTTTTCAGGACGGCTTCACATAAACACACTTAAAATGCACTCCGCAATTTTATCCGCAGACCTTAAACAGGAAGTCGAACTTGACAAAGATTTCTTTAACAGGCTTGAGAATACAAAAATTTCCTGCGATTCGTTCTCCGTGAAAAAATTTGAAGCAACACTTTTCCAAAAAGACACCAAAACACCCGTTGTGTATTCGGGTGAAAACTTATGTTTTAAGCACAAAAACCGCTATATATCGCTTCAGTTGAACAGCCGTTTAAGCATGGATAACAAAATTTCCGATGCAAACATCGACCTGTTCCTGCCTAAAAACAACAACATTGAAAAAACACTCTTTGATATAGATGTCGTAAACCTCGACATTTCACCCTTCAGAATATATTTCAAGCACTATCTGCCAAAAGACTTAAGGGAATTAACAGGCACGATAAATATAAATGCCGACAAAAATGAACTCTTAACCGAGTTTAAAAACTGTGCCGCATATATGAACGACCCCGCCCAATCGATAATTCTGCCCGAACTTCTGACGGTAAAATCGAAGTTTAAAATAACTCAGCAGACTATTTTATTTAACAGTATAAATATCGAGTCAAAAAATATTCATTCGGATATTGAAGGAAAAATTTCGGATTATTTCGGAAAAACTATGCCGACTCTTGATTTGAATATCAGACTGAACAAGTCAAAAGTCGAGGATATTGTAAATCTTCTCCCTCCTTTTGTTGTAGAAGATTTAAATGCATACAAACTCAAAAAATACAAGTTTTACGGTGATGCTCTAGCAAATGTTTCCGTAAAAGGCAGACTTCCCGAGCCTGAAGTCACGGGAAATATCTTTGTGAATAACGGTATCCTTACAAAGCCGATTCCTAATGCTTCAGCAGGTGCTACCGTAAAAATAAAATTAATCGGCAAATACTTAAACTTCGACGTTCTTGTTCCCGCAGGCGGGAGTGAAAAGGTTATGGTAAACGGCGGAGTCGAATTGTACAACATAAAGTACGCGGACCTTACTGTTAAAAGTACCGAAAAAGTAAGCCTTCCGACCGCAGAAGTTGTCGTAAATCCGCTCCACGAAATATTAAACTTCATAATCGGACCTGTTCCGATTCTGCACGTACCCGAAGGGACGGGAAATATTGATATATCAGTCAAAGGGAACAAAAAGAATCCGCACGTTTGGGGCAGTCTGAATTTCAATAACGCATCGGTTATGTTCAGAGAAATTCCCGATTTAATCCTCACAAACGCATATGCAACACTCACCTTTAACGACCAAAATGCGGTATTTACAACAAAAAGCGGTTTGGTTAACGGTAAAGATTTCAAAATAAACGGAATTTGCGACCTTAACGGAAAATTTGATTTTGATGTCTCTTCAACAAATCAGCCTACGGAAAAAATGTACAAAGCGCTTCAGTCGGCAACGCTGATTCCGGATATCCAGCAAATGTTACCTAAGGTTGATAAAGCAAGCGGACTTCTAGATTTAAGCATAAAAGTTTACGGTGCGGTTAAATTTATAGAAGATTTGAAATTCAATGAAAATGCTTTCGCAAAAGGTGAAGTAACACTTAACAATAATAACTTCAAAGTTCAGGGAATAGACAGCAATAATACTAACGGCAAAATCAAGTTTGACCCTGCAGGTGCGGAAGCGGATATTTCTGCGATAGTTTCCAACGCACCGATGACAGTAAAAGCAAAAGTTAAAAATAACATTGCCGATTTGATTTTGAATATTCCAAAACTGAATCCGAATTTCCTTCTTGAAAGCCAAATATTAAAAGAAAAGCAATATTTACCTATCATATCAATATTTGCAAAATACAAGGGTGACATAAAAAATATTGAATACGATAAACTCGATTTTAATGCAAAAATAATCGAATCCGCACCGAAAAGTTCGGTAAAATATTCTTCAGGCGAAATATCAGCAATAAATAACAGGCTGAATATAAAAAATCTTAAAGGTTATATTGAAAATTCGTCAAATCCTTTCAGCGCAAACCTGAGAATTGATAACGCATTTTCGCCGAATCCCGACATAGACGGAGAGGTCTCAATTCATACTTCAAATGTTTTTGTATTCAATGACATTCTCGCTTCGGGAATTTTTTCAAAAGAATTCAACAACTTTATAAAAGATTATGAACTCAAAAAAGGTGCTTTAAACATAAATTGCAGACTCACAAACAACCGTGCAAATATGGATTCCGATCTGAGCGGAATATCAATCGTTTATATCCCGCTCGAACTGCCGCTTGAAGTCCTTAACGGACGTTTGAGTATAAGAAACAATGTCCTTAAACTGAATAAAATCAATCTGCTCGCAGACAGTATGCCAATTCTTGTTGACGGCGAAATCAGAGATATATTCAATAAACAAATCTTTGACCTCTATGTCAATTCAAAACCGCAGCAGGCATTCATAGACAAATATATAAACAAAAATCAGATTTATCCGATAAAAATAAGAGGGGATATCGTTTTCTGGGCAAAAATCAAAGGGACTTTTAATAATTATGACCTCAAAACCCAAATTAACCTCAGCAAAGACTCGAGCATATACCATTTCGGTGCAACATTAGGCGACATTGAAAACGCAATTTCTCTCTATATCGATTCAAAAATTCAGGGTAAAAATATCAGAATAAAAGATTTTACTTATGACAAAATAATTGATTCCCTGAGCGGAAAACAGACGAAATTTAACCTCCTCAAAGCATGGGGCGGAGTGGAATTACTCAAAGACGATATGATTTTCAAAGATTTGAGAATAAAAACCTCTCAGCCTACCGATGCAAGAATTTTCAACATAATCTTCAGAAAACCGAACATTAAACAAGGACAGTTCACCTCAGATCTGAGAATCAATAACAAACTCTCCAACCCGAGAGTGATAGGCGAATTCCGTCTTTTTGAAACTAATATTCCGTTTATTGATGTTACGGTAAAAAATATTGAGATGATTTTTAAAGAAAAAAATGTCGAAATATCCGCAAAAGGTGACATTATGGGGAATGATGTGAAATTTGAAGGAGTAATGAAAAACAAACTATCTCTTCCATATCACATAGAAAAAGCAATTCTTTATACAAAAGATTTTGACCTCAACAGAATGATTACAACAATGAAAACCTCTCAGGTTGATACCGCATCAGGTCCTGAAAAACTTGAGAATGTCGAACTCAATATGTTTACCGCAAATAATTTCACAATAAAAGCCGATAATATTGAACTCAGAAACATTAATGCGACTAATTTTGAGGCAAACCTTAACATTGATGACAAAAAAGGTTTAGACGTTAAAAGTTTTGAATTTGATATTGCTCAGGGAAAACTCGACGGCAGATATCAATACAACTTCAAAAACTACAATATGAATCTTAATCTGAATGCGAAAAATATTAACGCAAATGACATAACCCTTGCCCTTTTTGATTTGAAAAACCAAATCTACGGCGACCTTACGGGAACAGTTAACTTCTCCTGCAACAGTGAAGACTTCAGAACATGTATGGCAAGCCTTAACGGAAACACGATCTTTAATGTTAAAGGCGGAAGAATGCCGAAACTCGGCTCACTCGAATACCTACTCAAGGCAGGAAACCTCGTCAAAGGCGGACTTACGGGGTTATCTATAAACAGCGTGATAGACCTCATTACACCGCTTAAAACAGGTGATTTTTCCGACATCTTCGGCTCAATCACAATAGCGGACGGACTCGCAAACGATATAGAAATTACAACCAAAGGTAAAGACCTGAGCCTGTTTATCTCAGGCACATATAATTTTGCAACCGAAAATGCGGATATGGAAGTACTCGGACTTTTATCAAGAAAAATCTCCAATATGCTCGGCCCAATCGGAAATGTATCCATCAATACCCTGTTCAATGTTATACCGGGAATTGACCTCTCCAAAGACAGTCCGACACTTGATAAAATAAACAAAATCCCCGGAATTGAACTTTCAAGCAAAGCATACAGAAAATTCCTCGCAGTTATCAAAGGTAACATCAACGGTGACGAATATGTTACCAACTTTAGTTGGATAAACTAGGGGGGGGTAAATATTAATAAAGTTATTGTACCTTGCGTCTAATACAAACTAATTTATTTTACCTCAACCTAACCTTCTCCTAAAAGGAGAAGGGATTACTATATCCCCCCATATCTCCCTTTTATATTTACCCCCCCCCTCTGTTTACCCCCCCCCGTTACATTTATTCACATAAAATCGGCAAAAAATTTGATATTTCCGACTTTTACGTGTATAATTTTTTAAGTGTAAATTTTACAATAGAATGGGAATACAAATGGCATTAAATTTTCAAGACTTAATACTCAACTTATCACGTTTCTGGTCTGATTACGGCTGTATTATTCAGCAGCCTTATGACATTGAAAAAGGTGCTTCCACGATGAACCCTGCAACGTTCTTAAGGGCTTTGGGCCCTGAGCCTTGGCAAACAGCAATGGTAGAACCCTGCAGACGTCCGACCGATGCACGTTACGGTGAAAATCCGAACAGACTTGGACACTATTTTCAGTATCAGGTTATCTTAAAACCATCTCCTGACAACGCACAAGAGTTGTATTTGAAAAGTCTTGAAGCAATGGGTATTGACCTTTCAAAGCACGATGTAAGATTTGTTGAGGACAACTGGGAATCACCAACTCTCGGTGCCGCAGGTGTAGGCTGGGAAGTTTGGCTTGACGGTATGGAAATCACTCAATTTACATATTTCCAGCAGGTTGGCGGTCTTGAAGTTAAACCGGTTGCTCTTGAAATTACTTACGGGCTTGAAAGAATTGCAATGTATATTCAAAACAAAGAATCCGTATTTGATATTATGTGGAACAACACCCTTAAATACGGCGAAATTTACCTTCAAAACGAAATAGAACAATCAAAATATAACTTTGAATACTCTGACGCAGACAGGCTCTTTAAGTTATTTGACGCATATCAGGCCGAAGTCGATAATTGTGTTAAAGCGGAACTCGTACTCCCCGCTTACGATTACGTTCTGAAATGCTCTCATACCTTTAACCTCCTTGACGCAAGAGGTGTTATAAGCAAAGATGAAAGAATTAACTTTATAAATCGAGTGAGAACTATGGCTTCAGCCGTCGCTAATCTTTACGTCAAACAACGTGAAAAACTCGGCTTCCCGCTTTGCAAGTAATTGCTTATTTGTCTTATTAATCACTTAGAACAAAGGAAAGGATATAAATGGCAAACAGGTTTTCACCCTCGGTATTTTTACGCAATTTAATAACAAAGAAAAATATAGACGCCGCAATTGAAAGCACAAAAGAAAATCATCTTGAAAAAACATTAGGTGTCTGGGATTTGATTATGCTCGGAGTCGGTGCAATAATCGGCTCGGGAATTTTCGCAATCGTAGGTGTTGCTGCTGCAGGCGAAAACGGTGCAGGCCCTGCGCTTATGATTTCCATGATTATTGCGGCAATCGCCTGTGTATTCTCGGCACTATGCTATACGGAATTTGCAACAATGATTCCGATAACAGGCGGAGCCTACATATACACTTATGCAACCCTGGGCGAATTTATGGCCTGGATAATCGGGTGGGTATTGATGCTTGAGTATGCAATAGGTTTTATTGCCGTATCCTGTGCCTGGACAAACCACTTTTTACAGTTTATAAAAGGTTTTTCTGCCTTTCTTCCGCATTGGCTTACCAACCCTCCTCAATGGCTTATAAGTGATTACAGAGGGGCGGTAAATTATTACAACGCACAGGGTATAGACCCGTCAACGGTTATTCCGTCTTTTGGCAGTGTGCCTTTCTGTATAAATCTGCCTGCGATTATAATGATTCTTCTGACAACTCTTATCCTCGTAAAGGGAACAAAAGATTCGGCAAAAATGGCGGCTTTAATGGTATTCATAAAACTCGGCGTAATAGGGTTATTCGTTCTTGCAGGATTATTCTACATAAAACCTGAAAATTGGACTCCGTTTGCTCCTAACGGGTTTGAAGGAATTTTTGTTGGAGCATTCATTATATTCTTTGCATACATAGGATTTGATGCTCTCGCAACTGCGGCAGAGGAATGCAAAAATCCGCAAAAAGATTTACCGATAGGTATTATAGGCTCATTGGCAATTACGACAATCGTTTATGTCCTTGTAGCACTTGTGCTTACGGGTATTATCCCGACAGGGGCGGCAAATGTTCCCGAAGGCTTATTAAAAGCGCCAATGGCTTATGCTATGACGGTTGTTGGTCAGGATTGGATTGCAGGACTTATATCAGTCGGTTCTATCGCAGGTCTGACCTCCGTACTTCTTGTTTTGCACCTCGCTTCAACAAGAGTTTTGTACGCAATGAGCAGAGATTATTTTATACCGAGTGTATTCCAAAAAATTCACAAAAAATTTAAAACACCTCACGTTTTGACAATAACTGTCGGTGTTGTAGGAATGCTCGGAACAATAATTCTTGATTTGAATGTTGCAGCATCTCTCTGTAACTTCGGAACATTCACTTCCTTCATAATAGTCTGCGTAGCAATATTAATTATGAGAAAAACAGAGCCTGACAGAGAAAGACCTTTCAAAGTTCCGTTCTGTCCTCTGTTCCCTATCCTCGGAATACTGTGCTGCGGCGGGCTTATGGTTTATTCTATGGTAATAAGCAAAGGAGAATCCGCAACACTTTCTGCTGAATTATTTGTTGTTTGGATTATAATAGGTATATTAATATATTCGTCTTACGGATACAGAAAACACAGAAAAGTCGAAAAACTTGAAAACAAAGCCGAATAAATAGCTGATGATTGATTTAAAAAGAATAATTAACAATTTAATACAATGCCGTTCTCCTCAGGAATTGATTGATGAGGGAACTAATTCCGATTTAAAAAAGACGTTAAATATCTTTGACCTGATTGTCATAGGTATCGGTGCGGTTGTCGGAACAGGTATTTTCACAATAATCGGCTCTGCAATCGTAGGAAGTTCGGACGGAGCAGGTGCAGGCTCTGCAATAGTAATCTCAATGATTCTTGCAGCGATAGCAAGTGTGTTCTCCGCTCTTTCATATTCAGAAATCGCGGCAATGATTCCTGTAGCCGGAAGTGCATACACCTATACCTACGCAACAATGGGTGAATTTATGGCGTGGATGGTCGGTTGGATTTTAATGCTTGAATATGCTATCGGAAACATAACCGTTGCAAGCGCATGGACAGGATATTTTGTACAACTTTTAAAAGGTTTCAAACACATACTCCCGGCCTGGGTTGTGAATTATCCTTTATGGCTCAGAAACGATTATCGTTCAATGTACGAAATCTGCAACAGGCAGGGACTTGACCCGCATAATATGATGCCCTTCATACATCTTCCTTGGGGTTGGGAAATCCCCGTTGCGGCAAACCTTCCCGCAATATTCATAGTTTTAGTATTAACAATCTTACTTATAAAAGGAATAAAAGAATCAACAAAAGTTGCAACAATAATGGTTGGGGTAAATTTGTTTATAATCCTCTCCTTCATTATTGTCGGAGCATTCTACGTTCAGCCCGAAAATTGGGTACCGTTTGCCCCTAACGGTGTGGAAGGAATATTTACCGGTGCTTTTGTAATATTCTTCGCCTACATAGGTTTTGACGCAATCTCAACTGCTGCGGAAGAAACAAAAAATCCGCAGAGAGATTTGCCGATTGCGATACTCGGAACATTGGTGCTGTGTACGGTTTTATACATTTTTGCAGCACTTGTGCTGACAGGTGTCGTGCCGTTTAATGTCATTGACACTCAGGCTCCTCTTGCACATGCTATGAGATATCTCGGCATTCATTGGTACGCAGGCCTGATATCTGTCGGTGCGCTTTGTGCATTAACCTCTGTTTTGTTAATATATCAACTCGGTACGACAAGAATTCTGTTTGCAATGAGCAGAGACAATTTCTTGCCGAAATCACTCAATGCAATTCATAAAAAATTTAAAACCCCGCATGTCATGACATGGATTTCCGGTTTAATCGTAATAATCTGCGGATTGTTTATGGATTTGAATATATCAGCCGAACTCTGTAACTTCGGAACGTTTACCTCATTTATAGTAATTTGTATTGCAGTTCTTATCCTGAGAAAAACAGAGCCGAACAGAGAAAGACCTTTTAAAGTTCCGTTCTGCCCATGGTTTCCTATTGCCGGAGTATTAACCTGTTTGTCTCTTATGTACTGCAAATTCCATGCAAAAGCGACATCAGCACTATACTTTATTATTTGGCTCGCCATAGGTTTTTTGATCTATGCTTTGTATAGTTACAGAGAAAAACGCCGAAACGAAAAATAAAGCAAATAAAGTATGGAATACCTCCCGCAAAATGTTATAATGCAGATATGAGAACTGTGACCACGAAAGAACTGAGCGGATTTAAAATTCTTCCTTTCGACCTTTATGACGAAGGAGGAAGCAGGATTTTAAATGCAGGTGAGGCTCTGACACCGGGCAAACTCATAATGCTTAAAAACTATCCCAAATTATACACGGAAGAGGTTTACAGCAACACACTGAGAATGGACGGAGGAGCAAATCCAAACAACAATGCTCAGAAAATGGCTAATTTTTCTTATGACAGCCTTGATGCCAACGATTTTGAAACAGTGCTTAACAGAGACGGAACTCTTGAGCAGGATACCCAAATTAAAATGAAATATTTCTTCAGTAAAACTTTAGACCTGTTCTTAAACGGATTCTACGAAGAAGGTCTGATTAAACTGAATTCTCTTGTCAGTATCATAATTTCAGACGTATTCAAAAAACTTTATAAAACAAAAAAAGGTTCACAAATAAGATTTATGGGCGAATATGAAATTTGCCACCCTCTCAATGTTGCAATAATTTCAGGATTAATTGCAAAAAAACTTGAATACTCAACTTTAGAAATCGAACATGTAATCCTTGCAGGGTTGTTGCATGATATCGGAAAAATAAAAATAGATTTGGGAGATACTTCACCTTTACTTACAATCCACGAAGATGAAGTTATGCAGCATACAACACTCGGATACACACTTATAAAAGACGAGTTACACCTGAGCGAAGAAATTGCAAAAGGAGCCTTGGAGCATCACGAAAACAATGACGGCTCGGGTTATCCGCAAGGTCTTTCAAGCGACTATATTTCGGAAATTGCCCAAATTATCAACGTCACAAATTATTATGATAACCTCGCATGCAACAGAACTGCAACCCACGTTTCAAGCAACAAGGACGTTTTAAGAGCAATGCTTGAAGTCGGAACAAAGAAATTCTCGGCAAAAATCCTATATACTTTTGTTCACATGTTCAACTATGACGACCCGAAAGAATTTAACGATATGGTCTTTTAATAAGTATGAAAATTGCTTTTCTTCCAATTGATAATCGTCCTGTATGCTACAATCTTGCAATAGATATTGTTTCTGTTGATAAAGATATTCAATTGATAATTCCCGAAAGGAATTTATTGGGCAGTTTGTCCAAAACCGCAGACATTAATAAATTAACCGAATGGCTGAAAAATTTGCCCGAATGCGATGCAGTTATACTTTCGCTCGATACGCTTGTTTACGGAGGGTTAATTCCTTCAAGACGTTCTCACGAAACTTTGGAAGAATTAAAACACAGATTAAAAAATATAAAAAACATACTTAAGAAACATAAGAAAATATATGCTTTTTCAAGTATAATGCGTATTTCAAACAATAATTACAACGAAGAAGAAAAAGAATACTGGGCGGAATACGGAAAAAAGATTTTTGAGTTTTCGTACAAACTCCACAAAGACGGCTTTTGCGACTCCGATATTCCTCAGGAAATTCTTGAAGATTACCTTAAAACAAGAGAAAGAAATTTTGAAGTTAATAAAATCTACCTCGAATGGCAAAAGGAAGGGCTATTTGACACTCTGATTTTTTCAAAAGATGATTGTGC
>DBYM01000036.1:14112-20471 GCA_002309875.1 Cyanobacteria bacterium UBA1186 | reverse complement strand
GTAAAAAAAGACCGCGCTCCAGTGGCGGAATCGGTAGACGCGTTGGACTTAAAATCCAATCGGGGTTCACCCTCGGTGCCAGTTCAAGTCTGGCCTGGAGCAATTTAAAAAAGGAGAGAGACAGAATTTCTGTCTCTCTTTTATTCCCAAATCAGCAAAAAATAGTTTTAGGGGTTTTGTATAAAATATCATGAGTTTTAAGGAATCGTTAGCAAAATCATTAGCGAATTTTGGCAGAAGTACGAATGCGGCGGGAATCGTATCAATGAGCGTTGCCGCATCTAAGGGTATTTTCCGCCCGATTTTCACGATGTCCGACAAAAAAGAAAGTTACGAAACCAAGAAATATACAGCCTTGAGAGAGGGTTTGACAGAACTCATAGCGATTCCGATGTATTTTGTTTTCAGTATGGTTTTGCCCAAAAAAGTTGCGGCAGGACTTGCAAAGCCCAAAAACTTTATGAGCAAAGATATGTTTCAGAAGTACAGTGCGGGAGACAGGTCCGCTGAGGTTATGAACGCATATAACCATGCTGACGAACTTGCAAAAATCAATTTCAGGAAGATTAAGACTACTTCGGGCTTTGCGGGTGTTTGTCTGTGCGCATTGTTTGTTATTCCTGCGGTTTGTTCGCTGACAATCAAGCCGATAATGAAAAAACTCGATAAACGTGAGCCTAAGGAAAAGGTTAAAAAGCAGGAAGTTTTGACCGAAAATCAGCCGTCCGTTAATCCTGTCAAACAGCAGAATTTTAACGGAATCAGGGCAGTGCGGAATTACGGAATGAAAGTAGGTGGCGTATGATAAGTGCTATTGCCAATGCTTTTTCAAGTACCGCTTTTCTGACTGTCGTACAGAATACTGCCGCAAGGGTAGGTATTGAAACCACGCTGAAATCAGTCGGCAGACCTGCGTTTATACTTGCGGATAAAGATATTGATGCCGAAACCAAGAAATATGCCGCTACCAAAGAATTTGCGTATCAGGCAATATGCCTCGGCGTTTATCTTGCACTGATTCCGCCGATATTTAAGAGAGGCTCTTTCTGGCTCGGCAAAAAGGCTTTCGGAGCAACTCACCCCGAATTTAACAAGTTTAAAGGTATAGATGAATATCTTGATTATCACAGACTTGCAACCAAGGTTAAAAATGACAGACTTCAGTCTCTTAACAAGATTAAGTCAAACACCAAGTTTATGCATGACGGTTTGAGAGAGGATTTGATTAATAACGAAAATCCTGAAACCTATGATTTGATAAAGGGTACGATTGAGGCGGGAACGTTTATCGGCTCAGTATTGGGCTTGTCAATTCTTGCGCCTCAAATCAGCCATTATCTCGTACACCCGTTTATGAGAGCATTCGGACTCGCTTCTGCTAAGGAGAAAAAGGTAAAAGAGCCGAAAATCGACAAAACCGTATAATAAAATCTGTTGAATAAAATTAGGATAGTCAAATTGATAAATAATATATCGCAAATATCATTTAAGAAGATTGAACAGGATAAAAAACGTCAGAGGAATAAGATTACTTCGCTAGTTGGTGCGATTGCAGGAACGGCAATTCCTGTCGCAATTATGATGAAGAACCGCAAAATTAAAAATCCATTGAAACTAGAATATGGATTAAAAGACATGGTTATTTTATCAGGTTCGTCGGTTTTGGGTGGTGTAGCAGGAGGTATGATTTTTTCGGATAAGAGCACAAGAAAAGGCAAAGTTAAAGAGGGAACATTTCAGTTTTTTAATGCTGCGATCCCGACTTGGATGGCTGGCGGGGCATTAAAAATTTGTGAAACTAGCAAGCGATTTAATAAGATCCCGTTTAAGATCTTCTCTGTCGCAGTAGGTTTAATTGTCGGGATGTTAGGTGCTGCGGAGTTTTCAAATTTAATTTTTGACCCAAAGGATAAAGAGCCGGACAGAAAAATTACTCTAAAAGATTGTTTTGTAAACGCTGACGATGCAGTCGGTGCATTGGTGTTAGCGAAATTTCCATTAATTGATAAGATACATCTTGAAAAAATATTACCTATAATATACACATATTGTGGCTATAGAGCAGGTAAAGCAGAAAAGTAAAAAATAATATAATTTAGTTATTAGCCCTTCTGTGACCATAACTTTTGGAAATTGTTCTTCCGATTGATTTAATTTTGTTTTCAATACATTTTCTGCATTGTTCAGGATTTTCGTTTGTGCAGATTTTACCGGGGTAAATCTCGTATTTTGCTCTGTATTCTCTGCTCGTAACGTTTGGCATAACTACGTTTGCACCGCTTTGGAGTGCGATAATTCTTCCGTTCGGGTGAAGTGTTTCCATTGCGGTGGTTGCGGGAATGTTTATGCCGGGAAGGTTAATTCTCGTAAGAGCCATAACCTTTAAAGCAAGCCAAAAATCTCCGTTTTCTGCGTGAGCAAGCGGAGTTTCATTGTGCGGAATGAACGGCCCTATCCCGACCATATCGGCATTTAATTCCCTGAAGAAAAGGATATCGTCTGCAAGAGAGTCCGTTGTTTGGTTTGGAAGCCCGACAAGACAGCCTGTCCCGACTTCGTAACCCAATGATTTCAAGTCGTACAGACATCTGAAACGGTTTTCTATATTTACCCCCGGGTGCATCTCACGGTACAAATTTTTGTCCGTGGTTTCAATCCTCAAAAGATATCTGTCGGCGCCCGCCACTTTAAACGCCTTGTATTCGTCATAACTCTTTTCGCCGATACTTAAGGTTAGTGCAACGTCGTGCTTTTTGATTTCTTTAATAATTTCGCACATCTTATCGGAGTCAAAATAATCATCTTCTCCCGATTGAAGAACAACGGTTTTATACCCCATATTGACGGCATTTTGGACAATGAGCAAAAGTTCGTCTTTTAAAATTCTGTAACGTTCGATAACTCTGTTCGGCGAACGTAACCCGCAATATTTGCACTGACGGGCGCAAATGTTTGAAAACTCAATCAGCCCTCTTAAATGGACTTCATCTCCGACATTTTCACGACGAACTCTGTCGGCTTCCCTGAAAAGCCAATCATTCTTTGTGTTGTCGTTTAAAATGTCCGTTATTTCCTGTTTATTCATCTTTAAATACCCTGAGTGCTCTTTCTAAAATCCCGTTCATATAAGCGATAGCCATTCCGTAATTAACCATCGGAACACCCTGTCCGACTGCTCTTTGCTGACGTGTTTTCATTTCTGCTTCGTTAATCATACAGCCTCCGCAGTGGATTATGAGTTTAAATCTGCTCAAATCCTGCGGAAATTCGCCGCCCTGAGTGAATTCAAAATTAATATTTTTGCCCGTAAAACCTGAAATCCACGCAGGGAATTTGACTGTTCCTATGTCATTGCACTGACGGTGATGAGTGCAGGCCTCGGCAATCAGGACTGTATCGCCCTCCTGAAGTTTTGATATGGTTGAAACATTTTTTATGAGTTCATTTACCACACCTCTGTAATTTGCCATTAATATTGAAAACGAGGTCAGGATAATGTTTTCGGGCACAATATCTTTAATTTTGCCGAACACCTGAGAATCCGTTATAACAAGTGCGGGAGTCAGTTTTTTCAGGGTTTGCTCCAATTCTTCGGGCTGAACGCAAACCGGGATTGCGTGAGCGTCAAGACATTCTCTCAGAACATTTTGCTGAGGAAGGATTATCCTGCCTTTCGGAGCGGATTCGTCAATCGGGATTACGAGGATTACGACGTCGCCTTCCTTCAGACGGTCTTTTATTATGTATTTTTCAACCTTGTTTTCGCCCGCTGTTTTGCCCAAAAGTTCTTTTAATTCGTTAATTCCTTCTCCTGTCTTTGCGGAAACGAGGATACTTCTGTCAAATTGACGTGATGTGGTTTTACCCCACCCCGAAATCGGAGATTTCGACCCTCCCTCATGGGGAGGGTATTCTTTATTTCCTTGAGGGGGTAAATTATACTGCTCGTCTTGCCTGCGTTCCCCCGCCCCTTGAGGGAGGGGGTTAGGGGGTGGGGTTAAATTCGATTTTATGTATTCGATAACACCCTCAATGTTCTTATCAATGTCATTATTCCATATTCGGATAACATTGTAGCCGTTTCTGTTTAAAAATTCCGTACGACTTTTGTCATATTCAATACTTTTTTCTTCGTTGTGTTGTCCTCCATCAAGTTCTATTATCAAATTAAGTGACGGACAGAAGAAGTCGGCAATATAATCACCTATCGGTTGTTGCCGTCTGAATTTGTAACCTAATTGTGATTTATTAAGATATTTCCATAAAATTCTTTCTTGTTTTGTAGCATTATTACGTAAATTTTTTGCATTAATTTGTATATTTTTGTCAAATTTATGTGATGCTGTTTTACCTCTCTCCGAAATCAAAGATTTCAAATCTCCCTCATGGGGAGGGTTGATTTGTTTTTTTAAATCACATTTGTTATACACGACAAGATAAGGGAGTTTTCTTTCTTCAAAGAGTTTTATCAGTTCTTTGTCATAATCATTCATTCCGCTTGCCGAATCAATGACGAGAACGGCAATATCGGTTTTGCCGAGGATTTCGAGGGTTTTATCAACTCTCATTTTTCCCAATTTACCGTCGTCATCAAAGCCTGCTGTATCAATAATAACAACCGGTCCGATGGGCAAAAGTTCCATTGCTTTCTTAACCGGGTCAGTGGTTGTGCCTTTGATATCGGACACGACGGACAACTGCTGATTAGTGAGAGCATTGACAAGACTAGACTTTCCCGAGTTTCTGCACCCGAAAAACCCTATATGTAATCTTTCTGAACTTGTGGTTGTGTTTAATGACATTACTTACTCCTTTTTCCCTCCATTATGCCGAAGGTCAGGGCTGTTTCCACTTACATTTACCCCTTTACCCCTNNTTTACCCCTAGAATCTGAAATCTCTTTTTCCGTTTTGGATTTCGTTGAGGTTATTTTTCAGAATTTCACGTACTTTTTCGTTCGGTACGTTCATTATTTCTTTTTCTATCAGTTTTTCGCCGATTTTTTTTGTTTCTTCCGCAGCATAATCTTCAAGGAACTCTTTGAGTGTAATCAGTGCATTCGGGTGGCAGCAGTTTTGGATTTGTCCCGTTTTGCAGAGTGACATAAATCTGTCGCCCGTTCTTCCTTCTCTGTAGCAGGCCGTACAGAAGGAGGGGATTTTACCCTGAGCCATAAGCCATCTTACGACTTCGTCGAGTGTTCTTTGGTCCGAAACGTCGAATTGCTCGGTATCTTTAGGTCTTTCTTTCTCCGTATAACCTCCGACTGATGTTCTTGAGGCGCCCGAGATTTGTGAAACTCCCAATTTAAGCAGTTTTTCTCTTACTTTTTCCGATTCTCTCGTTGAAATGATTATACCCGTATAAGGAACGGAAATACGTGTCAGAGCAACGATTTTGGCAAAAGTTTCGTCATCAATTCCGTTGTCAAAAGAGTTCGGGTCAATATCGTCCGCCTTTTTGACACGTGGAACGGAAATCGTATGCGGGCCTACGCCGTGAACGGCTTCCAAGTGTTCTGCGTGCATTAAAAGTGCGGCAAATTCGTATTTGTACCGTTCAAGCCCGAAAAGGACGCCCAAACCTACGTCGTCAATTCCGCCTTCCATCGCCCTGTCCATTGCTTCGGTGTGGTATGCGTAATTATGCTTAGGCCCTGTCGGGTGGAGTTTTTCGTAACTTTCTTTGTGATATGTTTCCTGAAACAGAATGTAGGTGCCGATTCCTGCCTCTTTTAATTTGCGGTAATTTTCAACCGTTGTTGCGGCAATATTTACGTTAACTCTTCTTATTGCGCCGTTTTTGTGTTTTATGGAATAGATTGTTTTAATACATTCCAAGATGTATTCAATCGGGTTATTAACGGGGTCTTCGCCCGATTCTATTGCAAGTCTTTTGTGTCCCATATCCTGAAGTGCAATAACTTCGGCTTTAACCTCTTCCTGCGTAAGTTTTTTTCTGGGAATATGGGTGTTTTTTGCGTGATAAGGACAATAGACACAGCCGTTTACGCAATAATTTGAGAGGTAAAGAGGTGCGAAGATAACGATTCTGTCGCCGTAAAATGCTTCTTTGATTTCTTCCGCAAGTTTGTAGATTTTATCAAGAACTGTTTTATCTTCGCTTGCAAGAAGAACTGAGGCTTCTTTGTGACTTAAACCGTTGCAGTGAACCTGTTTCCCGTCACGGATAGGACGTGCTTTATCCAAAATTTTGTCAATCAGTTCACGATTATTTTTATTTTTTTCGGCGTATTCAAGAGTTCTCAGGACCTCGCCGTGGTCTATAAATTCTTCCGCCTTCATTGATTTAGGGTTATACATTTTAAATTCCTTTTTATTACCTGCAAATTATCATCT
>DBYM01000036.1:9147-13998 GCA_002309875.1 Cyanobacteria bacterium UBA1186 | reverse complement strand
AGAACGACGCTTATTACTCTTATTGATTTTTCCCGATACGGGATTCCCATTCTGCCTATAATGTATTGCGAATATTCGGTCAAAAGGTTTTGAATATTGCAGATTACGGCATCATCTTCGACTATTATACCAATTATTGCAACTCGTGTTTCCATTTATTTTTCTCCTTTCACTATGGTCTTGTAATTCGTTCATCTGTCGGAAATACATTTACTCCAAAATAAAATGCCGTGCCTGAATAAGACACGACATTTTTTGAATATATCGGTATCTTCTTCCAAAGCATTTGCTCGGGAATCAGGCACAAAATAATTATCCGACAAATTCCCACCTCAGTCAACCCTGTTTCGGACTAATCACAAATGTTAATTATCGGGATTTCATAAGTTCCTGAATTGCCGTTTCAAGGTGTTTGTCGGGAATATCTCTCCAATCGCTGCTCAAATCAAGGGTTAAAAGCAAATCGTTTATGTATTTCTTTTCCGCCTGAGTGTAAATATTTCCGTATTTAGGGTATTCAAACTGTCTGGAAAAACGGTTCAGATATTCTAATTTATCGCATTTCTTTGTCATAAAGTCGTTGATGTCGCTGTATATTTCCTTGTCATCAACCCGGCTTGAAGATTTAACCTTCCTCACCGCCGACTTTTTTGAATCAAAATTTATATTGTCTATTTTAAAAATTTTCATTTTCGACTTTTTCCCTAACCCTATTATACACCCTTTGAAAAAATTGAACTGATTATTGCGGGTTTATGTTTGCTGTTATAATTTGCGAGCGTTCTTTTTTCGCTTATTCCTATTTTTATGTCAAAAGAGCCTAATTTGTCAACAAATTCAGGTCCGTAATCTCCGGGATTAATTATAAATCTGAAGCCTACGAGTTCGTTTCCTTCTTTGTCATAATCGCAGTACTTGGAGGCATAAAGACCTTTGCCTTCTCCCGAGATTGCCAGATTTATAAGTTTTTCAAGGGCATCAAGTTTTTCCTGCGTCTGAACGAGAATGTTTTTACCCTGCAAATCAACATATCTTTCAAAAAATCTTGTAGCACCGTGGACGGTAAAGAGGTCATGGAAACGTCTGTCGCTGTTAATTGTTTCGGCAATTATCTGCGCATCTTCGATTTTTATTCGTGTATATGGCTCACAAATACGTCTGCTTTTGGTTTCGTTTCCGCCTGAGTATTTATCGATTTCTCTTTCGATTGCCGAGGTATAAACATTCGGGTAAACCTGACAGCCGTTGAGCCATTTGATATTTCCTTCCGTACTCTGTTCGACTTTATCTTTGCAGAAGTCAAGTAAGATATCGAGATTTTGCTGCAGGCTTCTGTTGTTCGCTCCGGGGATTTTGACAAGCCATGAGTCTTTGCCCACGGTTTCTGCGGTTATTTTTTCGGGTGCGGATTTTTTGGCTGCCGCAGAATCGGTTTTCTTTACCCTCGGACGTTTATGTTTTTCCATTTTTGCAACTTCTTCGGGTGACAATTGTCCGATAACCGTAGGTTTGCCGACACTGACCTTAATCGGAACGATATTTTCAACACAAATTCCGTGGTATTTGTCAATTACTTTTTTCAGAGCGGCCTCATCATCTTCGGTTTTGCCGATTTCTTCGGCAAGATTTTTGGCCATGGTTTTGTTGTCGATTTTTTCCTCTTCATAAAGCCCGAATTTATTATCTTCAAACAATGCTTTGCAGGTTTCGCTCAGTTTGTCCGAATATTCTTGGGTGAGGACAAGTCCGCTTAATAAAGGCTTTAATTCCCTTAATTCTTTCGGAAGAATTCCCGGTTTTGACCTTTTTGGAAACTCAAACAAAATTCTGTCATCTTGAGGTTTTAATTCTTCAACGGCGGTTTCCGCCTGTGTATCCGTTTCGGGAAGTTCGGTTTTGGTTTCCTCAAGATTTAGTCCGAGTGCGTTTTTAACTGTTTCAAGCGCATCTTTTGTCTCCTTATCGGCATTGACGCCGTTCTCTGCATATCTGCGTATTAATTCACCTGCCGCAGCAAGTCCCGCAGAAATTGCAAGCAGAAGTTCTTTGGAGGTTTTTACCGTAAGATTTTGCTTAAATGACGGAGATTTATTTGCTCTTTCAAAAGTGTCGGATTTAAGCCCCGTACTGTATTTTGCGGGCATTAAATCACACTTTGGATTTTGCTGTTGTATGGGGGAAATTCCTAAAATTCTCATACTACACCTTTCTGTGAGCATTAAGTCTGATGAAGTTTCAAAATTGACTGTTATTGGTTTTTAATTTACAAAAATTTACAATAATATTTCGTGTAAGCATTACATTTAATTTGTTGCCGAAAATTTGTTTGTTATATAATTTTATTAACTTCGTATGAAAAGGGAGATATAAATATGTCAAAAAACACAATTACAGTTGACGGTAACTACGCTGCAGCGCATATTGCGTATGCATTGAGCGAAGTTTCCGCAATCTACCCTATCACACCTTCTTCCACAATGGGAGAATGGGTTGATGAATGGGCTTCACAACACAAGAAAAACATTTGGGGCAAAGAAGTAAAAGTTGCAGAAATGCAGTCTGAAGCAGGCGCAGCAGGTGCTGTTCACGGCTCTTTGGCGGCAGGTGCTTTAACTTCTACTTATACCGCTTCACAAGGTTTATTGCTTATGATTCCTGTTATGCACAAAGCAGCAGGTGAAATGTTACCGCACGTTATCCACGTTTCCGCACGTGCTCTGGCTGCTCAGTCATTGGCAATATTCGGTGACCATACCGACGTTATGGGCTGCCGTAACACAGGCTATGCAATGTTAGCCGCAAACTCCGTTCAGGAAGAAATGGATATGGCACTCGTTGCTCACCTTGCTACATACAAGGCTAAAGTTCCGTTCCTGCAGTTCTTTGACGGATTCAGAACTTCTCACGAAGTACACAAGATTGAAGAAATTTCATACGAAGAAATTGCTTCACTTGTTGAGCCTCAATATATCGAAGAATTCAAAAACAGAGGTTTAAGACCTGAAGCCCCCGTTTGTAAGGTTGGTGCTCAGAATACCGACGTTTACTTCCAGGGACGTGAAACTGTTAATAAATACTATGATGCAGTTCCTGATATCGTTCAGGAATATATGGACAAGGTTGCTAAGGTTACGGGCCGTCAGTATCACCCGTTTGATTATGTCGGCGCACCTGATGCAACTGACGTAATCGTTGCAATCGGCTCTGCCTGCGAAACCATCGAAGAAACAATCGAATACCTGAATGCAAAGAGAGGCACTAAGTATGGTTTGGTTAAGGTCAGATTGTACAGACCGTTCGACGTTAAGAGATTTAACGAAGCACTTCCTTCAAGCGTTAAGAGAGTTGCCGTTATTGACAGAACAAAAGAACCGGGTTCAATCGGCGAACCTCTATACTTAGATGTTGTTGCTGCACTTGCAGGTAAAGATATCAGAGTAATTGGCGGCAGATACGGTCTGTCTTCTAAGGAATTTACTCCTTCAATGGTACTTGCAATCTACAAACATTCTGAAAAGAACGGTTTCCACGGATTTACGGTCGGTATTGAAGATGACGTAACTCACAAATCATTACCGATTGACGAACATATCGTTACCGAGCCTGAAGGAACTACAAACTGCATGTTCTGGGGATTGGGCTCTGACGGTACCGTTGGTGCAAACAAAAACTCAATTAAAATTATCGGTCAATATACGGACAAAGATGCTCAGGCATACTTTGCTTATGACTCTAAGAAATCATTCGGCGTAACGGTTTCTCACTTAAGATTCGGTGACAAGCCGATTAAGTCAACATACTTAATCACCGCTCCTGATTTCGTTTCCTGCTCTGCTCACGCATATATCGGCAGATATGACATTCTCAAAGGTATTAAAGAAGGCGGAACATTCCTTCTTAACTCACCTTGGTCTAAGGAAGAAGCATTCAGCCACTTAACAAGAGATATGCAGGAAACAATCATCAACAAGAAAGTTAAATTCTATAATGTTGATGCCGAAAAATTAATCAAGGAACAGCCGGGACTTAGAGGCAAGGGTGCAAACACTGTTATGATGGTTGCATACTTCAAAGTTTCAGGCATTATTCCGTTTGAACAGGCTCTTGAAGGTATGAGAGCAATGACAACAAAGACCTTCAAGAAGAAAGGCGACGATGTTGTTAATATGAACCTTGCTCTTATTGATGCAGCGGTTAACGCAACGGAAGAAGTCGTTGTTCCTGCTTCATTAGACGGAGTTGCTCACGCAGAAGAAGTTAAACTTATTCCTGATAACGCAGACGAATTCGCTAAGAAAATCATTGAGCCTTCAATGAGACAAAAAGGCGATGATATCCCTGTTTCAGCAATGAGTAACGACGGCGTAATCCCGACAGGAACGGCTTGTCTTGAAAAGAGAGGTATCGCACCGAGAGTTCCTAACTGGAATTCTGCAACCTGTATTCAGTGCGGAATTTGCGCATCTGCTTGTCCTCACGCAGCAATCAGAACAAAACTGATTGAAGAAAAGGATTTGGCAAATGCTCCCGCATCTTTCAATACGGTTGATGCAAAACCGAATGACCACGGTGAAAAATTCAAAGTTCAGGTTTACTGCGACGATTGTACAGGCTGCGGCGTTTGTATCGACCAATGCCCGATGACAAAAGTTCCGGGTAAAGAAGTTCTTACCTGGTCAACAATCGAAAAAGAAGCAGAAGCCGGCGAAAGAGAAAACGAAAAATTCTTTGATGCACTTCCTGACAACGTTATGGGTAAAAACAACAAGAATACCCTCAAGGGTGCAATGCTCAGAAAACCGTTGTTCGAATTCTCGGGTGCATGCGCAGGCTGCGGTGAAACACCTTATG
>DBYM01000036.1:1332-9098 GCA_002309875.1 Cyanobacteria bacterium UBA1186 | reverse complement strand
TCATCAATATATTCGGGTACTTTCCCGACAATTCCTTATACAAAGAACAAAGACGGCAGAGGTCCGGCATGGGCTAACTCATTGTTCGAAGACAATGCCGAATTCGGTTTTGGTATGAGAATGGCTGTTGATTCTAACAGAGACCTTTTGAAACAAAAAGTTGAAGAAGTTCTTGCGAAAGAAGATGCTCCTGCTGATTTGAAGGAAGCATTACAGGGTGCTATGGCACATTGGGATAATTCAAAGACCGAAGAAGCAGTCAAGGCTCAGGACGCAGCAAAAGTCGTTATTAATAAATATGTTAAGGAATGCGGCTGTGACACAATTAAGAAAATAAACGAACTTTCAGACTACTTTACGGATAAATCAATCTGGATTATAGGCGGTGACGGCTGGGCTAACGATATCGGATACGGCGGTATTGACCACGTTCTTGCACAAAACAAGAATGTTAATATCCTCGTTCTTGATACAGAGGTTTACTCAAATACGGGCGGTCAGGCTTCTAAATCAACACCTACGGGTGCGGTTGCGAAGTTTGCTACGGGCGGTAAACCGACCTACAAGAAGAATATGGGCCTGATGTCTATGTCTTACGGTTATGTTTACGTTGCATCTGTTGCGCTCGGTGCTGACAGAAATCAAACACTCAAAGCATTCCTCGAGGCTGAGGCTTATGACGGACCTTCCATCATATTTGCTTACGCACCTTGTATCGCTCACGGTATAGATATGTCTAAGACTCAGACAGAACAAAAACGTGCCGTTGAAGCAGGATACTTCCCGCTTTACAGATACAATCCGTCGGCAGAAGTACCGTTCACCTGGGACGCAAAAGATCCTAAGGGTGCTTACCAAGACTTCATCAGAAGTGAAGGCAGATACAAATCACTTCTTAAGACTAATCCTGATGCGGCAGAAGAACTCTACTCACAGGCTGAGAAAGATGCTGCAACAAGAATGGAAGTCTATAAAGCAGTTGGTGCATTGCTGAAATAATGCGGCAACCGTAAAATTACAATTTAATCGGGCAGGTGATACTTCATCTGCCCGATTTTATTTTTTTTGGGGGGGGTAAAGGGTTTGGCAGATTACGGTTTCTGCCCTAACGGTAAAATCGTCATACTGAGTGAAACGAAGTATCCGGCATATGATAAATTAACAAGCAGGCAACAATAGGCCGGATTCTTCGCTTACGGGTTCGTTTTGCTCACCCTGCTCAGAATGACATATATGTAACCTGCAGACACATAAGGAGAGAAACCTGAGGCATTTAATATTTACCCCTATTTACCNNNCCCCCTTCGATTATGTCGATATGTCTTGGCGGCCAGAAAACAAAAACCGCACGTCCGATAAATCTTTCTCTCGGCAAAGTTCCCCAAAAACGGCTGTCCTGTGAGTTTCCTCTGTTATCGCCCATCATAAAATAGTGTCCTTCGGGGATTACAAACGGTCCGCAATACATATTTGCACGGCACTTGTGGTATTCGTACTTATCTTTAATATAATCTTCTTCAAGCGGTTTGTCGTTTATATAAACAGTGTAGGCACCATTCATTTCTTTTATTTCAAACTTTTCTCCCGGAAGCCCGATAACACGTTTAATATATGCGACATCTTTGCAGAAAAATCCTGTCAGTCTGCTGAAAACTGCCCACGGGTTGGTTTTCAGTTTTACGAAAGGCGGATAGAAAATCATAACATCACCGCGTTTCGGGGTGTTTTCAAAAGCGTGGTTTGAAATTATGTTAGGGAATTTTGTAAGTTTTTCAACGACGATTCTGTCTCCTTCAACGAGGGTTGGTTTCATTGAGCCTGACGGAATCCAGCGCAGTTCGGCTATAAAAAATCTTATCAAAATTACCGCCACGATAACAAAAACTATGGTATCGATTGTTTCTTTTGTACCGGCTTTCAGTTTTTCTTTATCAATCATAATTTATTTACCAAATCCTCTAACTCTCTCTTGTAACGACTTATGGGCATATCATCAAGAATATTTTTCATTTCCCTTTTGTAATTATCCGACAAAATTAATGTGTTTTCAATGCCTATAATGTCTTTTGCGGTTTTAATCCCGTTTTTTGTGTCATTTAAGGCGGAAGTTTCGTCCAAATCGTTCTTTAATTGGAAACAAATTCCGAAGGATTTTCCGAAATCGTATGCGGTTTTTGAATTTAACCCTGAAATTTCTGCGACGGATTCAAGAACGGCTGCGAAAAGAGAAGCGGTTTTATCCTCGCAGATTTCAATATATTTTTCTATGGAAGGGGTTTGTTCTCTGAGAAAATACTGTTTTATTTCGCCTTCAACCATCTTTTTTATACAAAGTCTGAATTTGTCCTGAATATCAGCACTCAGATTTCTGAGTTTTTCGGTTGCATTTAAAAGCAGATAATCTCCCGCAAGAATGGAAATTTTTGGTGTAAATTCGTTGGCGATTGTGGTATTTCCCCGTCTTTCTTCCGCATCATCAATAACATCATCGTGAAGCAGTGATGAATTATGTATAATTTCTCCTGCCGCAAGTATCTTACAGATTTCGGGCGTCAGAATTTTGTCATTTGCTCTCAGGTACAAAATTCCAAGAGCCGAACGAATTCTTTTTGACGGGCCCGTAATAAATTTTTCCAAAACATTATCCGGCAGCGGCTCTCTGAAATCCTCCATAATATATTTTTTAACGGTTTCCAATTCGTCTTTTATAATTTCCATAAAACTATCATATCATTAAAATTTTTCGATTTTAATATTCGACCGTCGGGATTTTGTTTTACAAAACTTAATAATAGTTGGGGTAAAAAGTCAATTTTTCCCGAAAGATTTACTTTATATATACAAGGAGTATAAACACGTGGTTATACATTTCAACGCAGGAGAGAAAATTAATTATAAAGGCGAGAATGCTGTTGTTGTGAGCGATAACTTCGGCTCATCTTCAATAACGATTTGTGTTGACGGAAAGCAGATAAGTGTTGACAGAAATGATTTGTTCGGAATGAATAAGGACAACAGTTATTTTCAAAAACGTATAGCACAATGTGATGCAAGGATTGCAAAGTTTCAGGAAACAATAGATTTTAATAATAAATTATGGTCTGCGGCAAAAGAGGCAGCAAAAGACTGCAGAAGACAAATGGCTTCAATTTTGAGTGCATTCAAGGCAACCAATTACAAACAGATTGACGATAAAGAACAGCGCGATGCTTATTTAGCCTTAATGGGACAGAATTATGATGCAAAAAGAACTATGAACAGAGCATCTTCAAGCGTTATATCGGCTGCCATTGATGCGGGCTCCGAATGTTTTGCAAAGGGTAATCTTTTAAATCAGCAGGCCCTTTACGAACATCTTGCCTAATTGTTGAATGTATTGATTTTTGCTTGATGTAATACTCCTTAAAAAAGGAGTGTTTGTTATGAAAATGTTGTTTTTTGATTTTAAAGAGGGCGAAAAATCTTTTTTTGAAGAGAACGAACTCAGGGATTTTGAGGTTGAATTTTTTGAAAATCCTGTCGGGTGGGATACGAATTTGACAGATGAACAACTGAGGGATACCGATGCTCTCTGTGTTTCCGAGGTGTCCGAGTTAAATGAGGAGGTAATGAGAAGGTTCAGAAATTTGAGGATTGTATCTGTAAGACATTCTGAATACAAAAACGTCGATATGGATTATTGCAGAAACAAGCGGATTGCGGTTTTTCATGTTCCCGCCGAAACTTTGCCCGACAAGATTCTGGAAACGACTTTTAATAATATAAGAGATTACTGCAAGGGAATGCATACAAATCAGGTGTATTAGCGGGTAGTGACTAGTGAATAGTGAGTAGTGAATAGTGGGTTATTTACCCTCTTACATTTACCTCCCACTTTACATTTACCCCCCACTTTACATTTACCCCCAATTATCATACGATATAGGAAATTGAATATGGGAAACAACGGGTGAAATTCCCGGACTGTGCCGCAGCCGTTAAAGCCGGAATACCAAGTTTTTGATTATTCATCTCGATTCAGGGTGATAATGCTCCTTTCGTGCTGCGGCAGGGTTTAGACCGCAAGATGAGAGGATTTTTTAATTATTGTCTAAAAATATAGGTGTAAACGGGATAGATAAGGGGATAAAGGCAGGAACATGTCCGCACGGACTTGCTCCGGGTGCTTGTCCTGTTTGTTCCCAATCGGGCGGCGGCACTTTGAAAATGTCTGATAAGACACGCAAAGTGGGTGAAATGACTTATCACGAGTGCGCAATGATTGGGAATATGCTGAGGGCAAGGGCATTGGCGCAGAAAAACCATAAGGCAAATCTTGAGCAGAGGGCGCTGAATTTTGAAAGGTTTGAGGAGATGATGACAAAACTTGCCGAGGTTATGAAGCAGTTTACCCAAATTATGTCGAGGAGTTTCATAACAAAACCGATTGCTTTTGTCGTCCAAAACCTTGTTCTGCCGATGGTCGGGCTGCTTCGGAATATTCCCAAAATAATAGCCGGCATGGTAAGAGTTTTTAAATTCGTGCCTGAGATTATGGATAAACTTGCGGCTGTTTTTGGTGAAGCAAAGGCATTTTTGGACAGGAAAATTTCCGAACTTGTAAAGGCTGTAAAGTCTTCTCTTGAGGGATTATTCAGGATATTCAGAAAGAAAAATACCGATGATGACGACACGAAAATTGATGACGACAAAAAAATATTTAATCTGAAAACTATATTGCACAAGGTAAAAGAAAAATTTAAGAAAAAGAAAGACAGGGAAAATGAGCGCAGTACCGAAGGTTAATGAAGATTACGAATCTAAAAGACTTCAGCGGAATATGACAAATACGCAGAAACGCAACTCGGAAAGTGTTAAGGAGGGCAAGATTGTCAATGCCTTTGTGAAGGACACTCAACTTGATTTTGAGGACACTCTTGATACGTTTGTGATTTCGAGGGATAAAATTGCTTTGCCGGAAAAAGTGTTTGAAAAAGAGGAAAAGAAGAACAACGGACTTCTGAAACTTGCGGGGATTTCCGTGGGCGTAATGGCTTTGTTTGGCGGATTTACGGCAATGATTAAGAGCGTTTCAAAAAAGAAACTTGAATCGACGGAGGAATATCTGCTTCCGGGAATTACGAGGAACCACTGTATTAATAACGAAGTTCATCAGAGTATTTTTTCAATGATACAGTCGCCGAACAGAAAAACCGTTTTGGCTTCGGTCGGCGTAATCACTCTTGCGGCGATGGCTTTTATGCTCAAAACCTTTGTTGACGGGTTTAAGGAAGTTTGGGTTAAAAGGCGGGAGGCGGATATTCAGAAGAATTTGCAGGAGAATCTGATTGCGGTGGAAACTCAGTCTTTTTCGGGCAAAATTCAGATAATAAGAAGTATGTTGTCCTCCAAGGCGGAAAGTTTTTCCAATACTTTAAAAGAAAGCGCCGTTCAGTTTAAGGGAGCGGAAGAAGGTAAGGAAAACAAAACCAAAAAGGACTTTTGGCCGTTTGCGGTTTTGGGCGGAATAACGGTTGCGGCGATTGTCGGACTCGGGTATTTTTCGATGCGAAATATCAGAAAGAGCGAGGAATGTATTAAAAACGGTTTGAGCAATACAAGAGAAGGTCTTAAAAATATAATAAACGAGTTTAATTCGGGGAAGGGGATTAATCCTGTCAAAGACCACGAGGGCAAAGTTCTTGAAGGGAAAGCCGCATATAAGCACGTTATTGAAAATATGCTCGAATCCGTTTATGCAGAGCCTTCCGAAATTGAGGAAACTATCGGAAAAATGAATTTGCCCGAAGGTGAAAAGAAGGAATTTATCGAATATCTGCAAAAATCCATGAACAGGGCGACAGAGAAGGCAAACAGCGCAATGGGCGGTTCGGGAAGAAACAAGATTACCTATTTTTCACACGTAAACGACTATCTGTCTTTCTTTTACGATTGGCTTATGAATCCGAAAAATCCGCAGTTTAAGAACCTGTTTTTCGGCATAACGGGAATTTCTGCTCTCGGTTACGGCGGGAAACTTGCGGCTGAAGCGGTAAAAGAAGTGCAGGTTAAAAAATACAATGCCGATATCGAATTAAACCTTCAGAAAAGGCTTGTTTCGACGGAACTCAGAAACTTTAAGGCGAAAAAAGAATCAATAATCGAGCCTCTCTGCGACGAGTTTGAAAGACAAAAGGAAGCGGGAAGAACGCCTGAGGAACTCAAAAACGTTGCGGATAATATTTTGTTTGAAATTAAAAACGGGCCTCCGTTTGTTTACGCATAAGGTTTTGTTTGTGCTAAAATTTATTCATAAAAATATTGTTTGAGAGGTTTTTTATGGAAACGAAGATAAAAACAGAGGATTTACCTACGGTTTATGACCCAAAATCCGTTGAAGACGAGATGTATAAATTATGGGAAAAGGGTAAATATTTTCAGGCTGACGCAAAGTCGGACAAACCGCCTTATACCATTGTAATTCCGCCGCCTAATGTTACGGGTGTTTTGCATATGGGGCACGCACTTGACGAAACTCTGCAGGACATACTGATTCGTTACCACAGAATGAGCGGATATGAGGCTCTTTGGATTCCGGGGACCGACCACGCAGGGCTTGCGACTCAGAATGTTGTTGAAAAACAGATTGCAAAAGAAGGTTTAACCCGTCACGATTTGGGCAGAGAAAAGTTCCTTGAAAAAACATGGGAATGGACAAACGAACACAAGGGTACAATTCTAGACCAGATGAAACGCTTAGGCGCATCTTTTGACCGTTCAAGAGAAAGATTTACCTTTGACGAAGGCTGCTCCGAAGCGGTAAAAGAAGTTTTTGTAACTTTGTATAACAAAGGATTGATTTATAAAGGTGCTTATATCGTAAATTGGTGCCCACGTTGTCAGAGTGCGATTTCGGATATCGAAACCGAATACGAAACAGAACAGGGGCATATGTGGGAAATTTCCTACCCGCTTGTTGGCGAGCCGGGTGCAATAATCGTTGATACGACAAGACCTGAAACAATGTTTGGTGACGTTGCGATTGCCGTTCACCCTTCGGATAAAAAATATTCGGAATTAATCGGTAAAAATGTTTTAGTTCCTCTGACGAACAGAATAATCCCGATTATTGCCGACGAATATGTTGATAAATCCTTCGGTACCGGTGCGGTTAAGATTACTCCCGCCCACGACCCGAATGACTTTGAGGTTGGCAAACGTCATAACTTCAAGCCGATTTGGGTTATTGACGAAGAAGGTAAATTGAAAGCCTGCGGAGAAGTTCCTCAGGAATACCACGGTCTTGACAGATACGAAGCACGTAAGAAAATTGTTGATATGCTTCAGTTCAAGGGCTTCCTCCTCAGAGTAAAAGACCACGAACACAATGTAGGCAAATGTCAGAGATGTAATACTACAATCGAGCCTCTTTTGTCCGAACAGTGGTTTGTAAAAATGGCTCCGCTTGCAAAAGAAGCGATTGCTGCGGTTAAAGACGGAAGAATTAAATTTATACCCGAAAGGTGGGAAAAGAATTACTTAGGCTGGATGGAAAATATAAGAGATTGGTGTATTTCACGTCAAATATGGTGGGGACATCAGATTCCCGCATATTATCACAAAACAACGGGAGAAATGGTTGTTGCAAAAGAAAATCCCGACCCGAAGAATTATGTTCAGGAATCTGACTGCCTTGATACCTGGTTTTCATCAGGCTTGTGGCCGTTTTCAACCATGGGATTTCCTAATTCCGAAACGGAAGATTTTAAGAAATTCTATCCGACAAG
>DBYM01000036.1:0-1249 GCA_002309875.1 Cyanobacteria bacterium UBA1186 | reverse complement strand
ACTGTTTATATCCATGGGCTTATCCGTGACGAAAAAGGTCAGAAGATGTCCAAATCCAAAGGAAACACGATTGACCCTGTCGAAATTATTGATAAATACGGCTGTGATGCTCTGAGATTTACGATGACTTCTCTCTGTACTTATGGCGGTCAGGACATAAAGATTTCCGACGAAAGATTTGAGTACGGAAGAAACTTTGCAAACAAACTTTGGAACGCATCAAGATTTGTACTTATGAATCTTGAAGGGGTTGATGACAAGCCGATTGATAAGAGTAAATTGACTTTGGTTGACAAGTGGATTTTGAATCAACTTAATGAAACCGCAAAAACGGTTAATGAATATATGAAAGAATACAGAATCGGTGAAATTGCGCATACTTTGTACGACTTCTTCAGAAGCGAGTATTGCGATTGGTATGTAGAAATTTCAAAAATTCAGTTGGCTGACCCTGAACTCAAACTCAATACGCAGAGAGTTCTGAGATATGTTCTTGATATGTCTTTGAGAATGTTCCACCCGATTATGCCTCACATTACGGAAAAAATATGGCAGGGGCTGAAAGGGTTTGGCTTGGGTGCTGACAGCGATGCTCCGAACGCACTTATAATTGCAGAATATCCGACATATAAGAAGGAATTGGTTTATACCAAAGAAGCCGAGGAGATGAAACTCGTATTCGATACGATTACGTCGCTCAGAAACGTAAGGCAGAGTTTTAATATTCCGACTTCCGCAACGGTTGATGTTGAAATCCGCTCCGAAGGCAGAGAAAAGGAAATCTTTAATTCAATCGAAAGTTACATAAGACGTTTGGCTAAGGTTAATAAAATATCTTATGCGGATATTGATTCGCCTGTTCCGCCAAAATCGGCAACTGCGGTTGTTTCAACTTCAAAACTGATTGTTCCGCTTGCGGATTTGATTGATTTGAATGCTGAGATAGCACGTCAGGAAAAGAAACTTGAAAAATTAACAAACGAAAAGAATTCGCTTTTGGGCAGAATGAAGAATGAAAAATTTGTTGCCAATGCTCCGAAAGAATTGGTTGAACAAACAAATGCGAGAATAGAAGAAATTACCGCTCAGGAAGATGTTATCAAAAATCTTATTGAGTCATTAAGATAGGGAGGGAAAATATGTTAAAGTCATTTTATTATATGTTTAAAACTGAAAAGTTTTGGGTAAAAGGCCTTTGCTATATGGGATTGGTATTTATTTCCAACCTGCTTACAAATTATGCGCAGAC
>DBYM01000022.1 GCA_002309875.1 Cyanobacteria bacterium UBA1186 | reverse complement strand
CCTACCCTCCCTCATTAGGGAGGGAGTAAAGCCACCCTTATATTTACCCCCACACTCCATTTACCCCCCCTTATATTTACCCCCCCCCTTATATTTACCCCCTCACTCCATTTACCCCTCACTACTCACTATATTTAAATCAACCGATTAATGGATTACATTCGGCTGAATTTCAGTATTATATAGTGATATGGACATCGATTACGAAAAACTGATGAACGAAGCCAAAGAGGCGGTCAAAAATTCTTACTCGCCGTTTTCAAGATTTGCGGTGGGAGCGGGTGCTTTGGCATCTTCGGGAAAAATTTACAGAGGCTGTAATGTCGAAAACTCCTCCTTCGGCCTGACCATTTGTGCGGAAAGAAACGCAATATTCAAAGCGGTATCCGAAGGTGAAAGAGAACTTTTGGCAATTGCAATCTATTCGCCAAACACTGACTCCTGCTATCCCTGCGGTGCGTGCAGGCAGGTTATGTACGAATTCCAGACCGACGATTACGAAATCGATGTCATTACCGAAAACTCGGAAATACTTGAAGTGAAAAAATTAAGTTACTTCCTTCCCAACGGTTTCAGAATTTAATCAATATTATGTATATTTTAGAAGTTTTTATTAAATGGCTTGAAAAACGCCGTACCAAAGAAGTCAGACCTCAGAAGCCAAACTTTAAAGAGGTTGATGAGGCATTGACCTGCGAACACAACTTTATGCCCGTTGACAGTACGGGTGAAATACTTGCTTGTACAAAATGCGGGTTTGTAGTAAAACAATGTAAATGATTTTGTTAAATCGGAAAAACTATCGAGGTTAATATATTATGCAAAAAATATTAGACTTAATTTCTTCAAAGAAATTCAGAAACGCGTTGTTCTTTGTAATATTCACGTTTCTGATGACGGGTATGATTTCTTCGCAAAACTTTTTCTTCCAAAAAGTTATTGAGAACGGAATCAGCAGACGTGATATTATTGCGCAGAAAGATATTAAGGTTATTGATACAAAGAAGACCGAACTTCACAAAAAAGAAGCCGCTCAGGCTGTCGAGCCGATTCTTACACAGGCGGAGGACGATTTCATCATAACAAGTCTTGAAACCCTGCAAAAATCGATTATCAAGATAAGGGAAAAGGGTTCAAAACCTGCGGTAAAAACAGATGAAATCAACGTTTTGTTTGAAGAAGTTCCCGAAAAAACAGTGAGCGATTTTCTTCTCAAGGCGCACGATTCCGAACTGAATGCAATGTTTGACCGTTCAAAAATCACGCTTACGTCAATTTTAAACTCGGGAATCTCGACGGGCGATTTTGAGAACGGAAACGTTAAGAAAATAATTTCAAAAAATATTTCGGTAAACACTCCGAGAAATCAGATTGCACCGATTACGAGCCTGCTTAATCAGGTTTTGGTGCCTAATCTTGTAGTCGATGAATTTGCGACCGAAATTGCGAAAAAGAACGCACAAAATGCGGTAAAACCTTATGAAGTCGTTTTCAAAAAAGGTCAGAAAATCGTTTTTGAAGGCGAGCCCGTTACAAAACTCAAGAGCGATGCTTTGAGAGAAGCGGGCTATAACGTATTGGAAGTCAATCCGGGCGGTATTTTGGGAATCTATATTCTCGTTGCCTTCTTCACGTTTGTATTTTTGCAGTACGAAAAGAATTTCGAAAAACAGTATTACAACGCAAGATATATGACGATAATGGGCTTCTTCACGTTCCTGCTTGCGTTTATTGCGGCACTTTTGCCGACGGGATTTTCACCTTATATCCTGCCGCTTCCCGCATATACGGTTTTGCTTTCAATATTTACAACCCCGAGAAACGCATATTTTGCTTCCACAATTATGCTTGCGCTTCTCTCCGTCGGTATGCACTACGGAACGGAAGTGATTGTTTCATATATGCTTCTGAATACCGTTGTTATGACGGCAGTTTCAAGGCTTAAATTCTCAAAACGTACGGATTTGATTATCGTAAGTCTGAAGATATCACTTGCCGCAGTATTGATTGTGGGCGGAATTTATTTCCTTGAAAGATATATGATGGACATTAACAATCTTATGATTATGAAGGACCTCGGTTTGCTCGTCGTAAACTGCTTTGTGGTAAGCGGTGTTGTACTTTTGGGTGTCCTTCCGATTATAGAAAACACTTTTGGAATAATGACACCGTACGGACTTGCGGAACTTGCTGACAGCAAACTCTTAAAGAGGCTGCTTTCCGATGCTCCGGGAACATATAATCACAGTCTTATCGTTTCACAACTCGTTGAAGCGGCTGCGGAGGCAATCGGCGCAAACCCTGTTCTTGCAAGAGTCGGAACGATGTATCATGATGTCGGAAAACTTTTAAGACCGATGTTTTTCGTGGAAAACCAATCCTTCTACGGAATTGAAAATCCGCATAAAACCTGCACTCCGAGATTCAGCAAGATGTTGATTACCGCTCACCCGAAAGACGGTGTCGAACTTGCAAAAGAATATCACTTACCGCAGGTTATTCATAATTTCATAATCCAACACCACGGCACAAGCCTCGTAAGTTATTTCTACAACGAAGCGCTTAAAGAGGAAGGGGAGGAAAACGTTAAGGAAGAACAGTTCCGTTATCCCGGACCTAAGCCGAATATGAAGGAAACCGCAATTCTTATGCTTGCAGATGCCGTTGAATCTGCGGTCAGAGCGGCAAAAAATCCTTCAAACGAAGAAATTGATTCAATAATTCAGAAGATAATCAATGAAAGGCTGAATGACGGTCAACTTGAGGAATCACCTCTTACGCTCAAAGACCTCAAAACAATAGCCGATACTTTCTCAAGAATGCTGAGAGGTATGCACCACAAGAGAATTAAATACCACAATGACCTTGTGCAGGAACTCGATAAGACGAATAAAAGCGCCTCGGCAAACAAAACCGAAGTTCTGCAGGTTTTAGACAGCGACCTCGAATCAAAAATCAAAGAACTTGAAAGCAAGAAAAATGACAACAATTAATGTTTTCACAGAAGGTTTGAAAGAGTGGAAATATGAGACCTCCGAAGGTTTGGCGAAGGTTTGGAAGATTGATGAAAAAGATGTTATCGAAAAAACACGCACCATGCTCCGCCATTATATAAAAACACTCGGGAAGAAGTCCTGCCTTGAGGGGTATGAATACAAGTCGGTAACGCTTGATATCGTGTTTTGCGATTCCGAAAAAACGCATCAGTTAAACAGGGATTACAGGGACAAAGATGCTCCCGCCGACATCATAACCTTCGCAATCTTTGCTGACGACGAAAACAGATTTGTCTTTGACGATGACATTAACCTCGGGGAAATCGTTATTGCGCTCGACAAGGCCGCAGAACAGGTTAACAAAGACATAAGCAACAGCCAAAACAAAGAGCAGGAGTTGTTTTTCCTGATTAGCCACGGATTAATGCATCTTTTGGGATTTGACCACAGAGATGAAGAGGAATACAATTTTGTTATTGAGGAACAAAGAAAAGCGCTGGAGTGTATAAATTATGTCAAAATTTAAGGCACAGGGATTTTTCGGAACGTTTAAGAATGCAAGAAAAGGCTTCAGACTTGTTGTAAGAAGCGAAATGAATATCAGAGTCCACCTGATTATTGCCGTTCTTGTGCTTATTTCGGCATACCTTATGAATTTCTCAGCACTTGAATACTGCACCCTGATTTTTGCAATCGCTTTCGTAATAATATCCGAAATGCTTAATACCGCAATAGAATTTGCACTCGATTCAATCTACCACAACCGTTATTCAAGAATGGTCGGAATGGCAAAAGACATATCGGCAGGAGCGGTAATGTTTGCGTCTTTCGTGAGCCTGCTTGTCGGCGTAATCCTTTTCGGAAAACATATTTTTATCGGCTAAGGGGGGGTAAATGTAAGGGGGAGGGTAAATGCTACTCACTAGTCACTATTCACTATTCACTGTTTGTCATACTGAGCAGGGCGAGCAGAACGGATTTGTGTACGGAATAAACGAAGTGATTTCCGGATAGCGAACAGATGGAGTTGACAGGCACAGAGTGCCGAAAACGACGTTCTGTGAGCG
>DBYM01000007.1 GCA_002309875.1 Cyanobacteria bacterium UBA1186 | reverse complement strand
TCGCCGCCATTTCTTTTCTCCTTATTAATATCCCAAGTCTTAATATAATTAGACCACAACACAAGACAGGTGTCAATTTGTCATCGGGGGGGGGTAGGGGTAAATAAATAAGAAAAGAAATTAAAAAACAAATACCCGGGGAGAAAGGTTTACCATCTATTTACCCCCGGGTTAAATGTCTTACTGTAAAATGAGTGGATTGGGTATGTACTTAACTTAAATCTTTTCTGTTTGCATATTGTACGATGGCAGAGCCTATTGAAGTTATCATGCCTTGAGCAAGTGTACCTGCAGAGCCGATTCCTTCAATGCCCGATTCCTCGGCACTGCCGTAATTTGCAACATTAGATGCGAAATAGCCTATTGTTCCTGCTATATCTTCCTGCTTTGCGTTCAGAGTTCCCGAATTCAGGGCAATTTCACTGCCGACTTGCGCCACCTGAGCAACGACTCTGACAAAATCGCCAAACTCAATACCCGAAGCAACGCCTGTATCAGCGGCTTTATACCCTGTTTCAAGCGCGGCCGCCTCAGCCGCCGCACCTACTCCCGCTCCGATAACGGTTGCAGTTGCTCCTGCCGCTGCGGTATGCAGACCTGCACTCAGGCCTTCACCCGTAGCGGTTAAAGCCGCATCTGTTGTACCTGCGACCTGCTCTTCCGTACCTTTAGCCGCAAGTTTCGTATTATCCGCAACTTCTTCCTTTATAGCCTCAGTCTGCTCAGATACCATCACTTCTGTTTCTTCGTTCTTTTCAGCCACATTTTTCTGAAGTTCGGTAAGTTGTTCGCTGAGGTCGGATATTGTTTCCTGTATTTCGTTTAACCTGTCGGTTATACCCTGAATTTGAGTCAGATAACCCTGAAGTTGTGCAACCAAAGCCTCTTTTTCTTCAGGAGTTTCTGCCGCTTCAAGTGCTTCCTGAGTTTGTTCTGCCTGTTCTTTGAGCATTTCTAACTGCTCATTAAGCGACTGAACTTCCTCAGAAAGTTCTGTAATCTGTTTTATTAAATCGTTTAATACCGCAATATTCTCGCCGACTTCCGTCATCAGAGATTCTGCCGTGCTTTTGAGTTCTGAAAGTTGTGTTGCGGTTTTCCCTGCCAATTCCACACCTTCAGCCGTATTTTCAGCAGCGGTCGCAGTTGCTGCGGCGGTCTTGTTGGTAAATATTGATGCCAAAAATTTCTTAGCAAGGCTTAAAAGATGTTTCAAACCTTTTTTGGCAACTTCCTCTTTAACTCCGCTCGAAGCAGTTGAGGAACCATCTCCCTGAGTAAAAATGGAATTTACAAAATTGCTGCCGGAAGAAGCACCCGAAGATGATGAACTCCCGCTGACATTAAAATCGGTAAATATTCTGTTGAATGATGCCTTATCGACCATTTTTGCTCACATATCCTTTAATCTGACTTTTTATATTTCGGTTTTGTGTAATCTGCTTAACTTATTAAGGATTTACCCATGAGGATTTACCCCCGAGGATTTACCCATGAGGATTTACCCCTAGGAATTTACCCCTAGCCGCTGAAGGTCTTATATGAACCTTCAATATTATCGTTGATAACTTTCTTAACAGCCTCAAGTTCTGTTGTAATCTGTGTTCTTTCGTTATCAAGTCTTGTTAATTTCAATTCAAGGTTTCTGTCTTCCTGCTGGATAAGTTCTGTCTTTGCGTTGATTTCCTGAACCTGTTTGTCATATTGATATTGTGCATATTCAAACTCTGCATAAGCATCTTGATATGCTGCTTCATCAGTTTTTGTTTTTGCCTGTAATGCAACCGTATTGTATCCGATAGGTGTTTCCGGATCGCTCTTGTCATAATAAGGAATATCAATTGCTGTAATTCTTCCTTTTACGTCAAATGTTAATTCGCAGTGATTGTAAACAGTTGCTTTTGTGAATGAACCGTTTTCGGTGTAATCGTAAACAACTGTTCTGTCGTCCATTCCCTCTACATCATTTTTAAGAGCGAAGTGGGGCTGAGGTCTGCCTGCTTCTGTAAACGTAAAGTAGATATAGAAAGAATCTTTTGTTATTGCTTTATCAATTCCGCCCTGTTCTTCAACAGTTCCGTATTTATTCTCAATTGCCTGTTTATATCCGTCAAAATCAAGCATATCACCGTATAATTCTTCTGCATTGTCCCAAGTATATGCATTTTTACCGGCAATTGAATATTGAGTAGCATTCAAATCCGTATATTCAGACTGTCCGGTAGGACTTTCCTTAACGTATCTTGTTCCGTCGTTTTTAAGATAATATTTATTACCGTCTTTGATAAAATCGTGTGTCGGTATTGCTTTTCTTACTGAGCCTTCTTCAAGAACATAGTAAGTAGAAATGTCACCCAAAGTTAATTCAGCCGCACTGTAAGGAACTTCATCACCTTTTATCTTACCGTGAGTTTCTTCAACCTGTGCAGTACCATATCTCTGAGCAAGAGATGCTCCTGTTGATGTTGTAAGAAGTTCAACCTTGTATTGGCTGCCGTTCGGCTGAACAGTACCGATAGTAAACGTTGAAGCACCGTCCGTACCGGTGTATTCAATCGTAGTGTAATCGCTCGTTGACGGCGGTGTAGGAACTTGCATTGCCAACAGTGTGTTGTACAATGTCGTAACCTGCTGAGAAAGTATTGATCTTTCCTGGTTGATCTGTTGTCCCTGATATTCAAGGTTGTTCTGTCTTGCGACTAATCCCAAATACCTTGCTTGTGATGCTGACATACCCATAATTGAGGCTCCTTTTCCTTTTTTATTTACATGTATTACGGCACTTTTCTCAAAAACTTTAATATTTTGGAGTAAATCGTTACAAAAGTTTACAAAAAAGGAAAATTTCTATATAATCTATTTATAATGATTAAACTTGAAAAAGGCAATACAATAGGAATTTTGGCTCTTGCAGGCGATTGTGACAAAGAAACAACCGACAATGCCGTTTTGAATTTGCAAAACGCAGGTTACAGGGTTAAACTATCCTCAAATATTTATAAAAAAGAACGTTATCTTGCAGGCTCTGACGATGACAGAGTGACCGCTTTGCACGATTTTTTCAAAGACCCTGAAATTGATTTGATTATGGCGGCAAGAGGCGGGTACGGAACTTTAAAAATCCTCCAAAAAATTGACTGCAGACTTATTAAAAATAACCCGAAACCTATTATCGGATACTCTGATATTACGGCTTTGCTTTTAACTGTTTACAAAAAAACGGGGTTAATCACATACCACGGGCCGATGGGAGTAAGTTTCAGCGATGAAAAATTCAACAAATTTACGCTTGATAATATGATTAAAGCCCTGAATAACGAAACTCTCGAATTGGAGGGCGATAAAATATTTAACAAAGGCAGTGCAAAAGGAATTATTTGGGGCGGAAATCTCACAACAGCCGCTTCAATGTGCGGTTTGGATTTCATTCCCAACGAGGATTTTATCTTCTTCGCCGAAGATATTAACGAGCCTGCCTACAAAATCGACAGAATGTTTACACAACTTTTTAATATCAATAAATTTAAAAATAACTGCAAAGGAATTGTGCTCGGCGATTTTCTCGGGGTTGATAACCGGGAATGGCTTGATGAATTTTTCAGCACACTTCCCTGTCCTGCTGCAGGCGGATTTAAGATTACGCACGACAGAGAAATGGTTACAATACCTGTCGGGAAGCAGGCTGTCTTAGAAGGAAAACATCTTGTAATCGGGTAATTTATGTGTTACAATTACCACTGCCGTACTCCCCGGGGACTTAGCGAATCTCTCGACTCGAACGCTTTTGCGAGGGGCAGAGCCTACTGTGAGGGGTATTGAAAATTTGCCGATGCCGTTAAAGTCGTTGATAGTTCCGAATATGATGGCGTAAACTATCGAACCGTGTCAGGGTGGAAACACAGCAGCACTAAGATAATCCTTACGGGTGTCGTACTTCCGAAAAGGAGACATTAATTACAAAGTCAAATTTCTCTGTACTTCGATAGGTAGTGGTACGGCTTTTAATTTTTTATAATTAAAAACCTTTCACATTTTCCCCGCACTAACTTGCACGGCGCATTAAATCGGAAAGTTTTACGTCTTTGTTTTTGATGGAAGGCTCAATCGGCTTTACGTTTTCAGACTCTCTCAATTGCGTAAGCCCTATCTTTTGAGGCTCTTTTTCGAATATAAATAAGTTTTGAATAATATTTAAAATCGGTTGCATAATTTTCTCCTTGATTTTCATTATAATAAATTTCCTCCCGAATATCCTAATCCATTAAAACTATTTTTTGAGAAAAAATCATTAATACTTGTGCTAGAATATTTCTGTAAGAAAACGCGGGAATGGATTTGAATAAAGGTTTTTATAAAGATTTGGATACAAATTTCGAACAGGCTTATGAAATGGCTCAGTGCGATTTTTCTCATGCGGAATTAATGAATATGCTCAAGAACGGAAACATTCCGCAAAAACAAATTGCCGCAATGAAACTTGAGGGGGTAAATGGTATTAATGAAGCGGAGATTCTTATCGGGAATCTGACAGGGTGCGACGGGAAAATCAGAGAAGCCGTTGCTCTGAAAATTTATCAACTTTTAAAATCCGACAAAAAATTTATCACACTCTTTAAACCTTTTTACCCAAAATTTGCGGACGGAACGATTGATATTAACGGAAATATCTGCCGGCTTGTTATTGATTCGGTTGAAATCTTAAAAGAGGACGGAGAATTTGCCGAAAAATACCTTGAACTCCTGCTCGGACATATCAAAGAAGCATTTGAAGGCCTTGATAAAATCATCTTCAGGGATAAAAAATATACGGTAAATAAGCAGTTATTTAAACTTTATTGGTGTTTGGAAAGCCTGAGGCTTTTTACTTCTGACATTTCCGCAGAAACTTTACTCCCGATTCTGGAAAGGTCCTCCGAAGAAAAAGAATACACAATCAGAGAGAAAGTTGCCCAAATACTCATTCGCACGAATGATAAAATTTTTGCCCCGCTTGCCGAAAAACTCAAAAATGACGAAAACTACTACGTAAGAAACGTTTTTAAACAGAATTAACATTTCTTAACAATTTCATACAAACATACGATAAAGAAATTCGTTAAAAACGTTATTATTTAAAATGTCATGTTAGTTGGGCAAGTGAGATGGACCAGAACTTAGATTTCTCATCATACAACAAAATAAAAAGAGCAACAAATGAGGAACTGGCTGAAATGTGGGCCCGTTATTTTGATGACCACGAAAATAAAAATCTCAGAGATGCCCTCATTTTACAATACATCTACCTGACAAGATACGTTGTAGGGCGTGTTAAAGTTGCCCTGCCGCCAACTTTCTCTTATGAAGATATTTCAAGCTACGGCGTTGAAGGTCTTATCGACGCAGTAGAAAAATATACCCCTAAAATGGGCGCAAGATTTGAAACATATGCCCTTGTCAGAATTCGCGGTAACATTATTGACAAAGTGCGCTCTCAGGACTTCCTGCCAAGAAGTGTCAGAAAGAAAATCCGCGACGTAAAAGAGGCTCAGGAGGAACTTAAAAGACAATTCGGAAGGGCCGCAACCGATTCCGAAATTGCCAACTATCTGGGAATAGAGAAAGAAAAAGTTGAGCAAATTCTTGCCGATGACACTACAATTACCTCAATATACGAGAAAAAAGGTGTTGTTGACGGTGATATCGAAATCATCGATACAATCGAGGATTCACACAACCTTGCCCCGCACGAACAACTTGAGGAAAAGAATATTAAAAAAGAATTGGAGGACGCTTTGAAACGTTTACCTGAAAGAGAAAGAACTATTATGGTCCTTTACTACCACGAAAATATGACACTTAAAGAAATCGGTGATGCTATTAATATCTCCGAATCACGCGTCTCCCAATTACACGCACAGGCTATTATGAAACTCAAGAACCTCTTGAGCGAAAACCGTTCGGAAAGATTAAAGAAAAGTATTATCTAAAAACCCCGCCCCAAAAGTTCACGATAATATTCCCTTACATAAGGGTTATTAGGGTTGTCGAGAATTTCTGCCCTCAGTTCTTCAAGCAGGGAGACAATTTTTTCTTCCTTCTTTGTTACGGTTTCTTCTATTGCATTCTTAACAGGTTTTAACCCTGCTTTGGTATTTTTTACAACATTTACAAACGGTTTAATCGGGCTGATATTTTGCATAATAAGACCTTTTGTTATTCACACAAAAATTATAACACATCTAAAAAAAAATTTTGCTACCTATTTTATAATACTTTCTCCGGCAATTTTTTCGCCCGTAATCTCATAAGTTGCGGTTTCCGTTTTCATAAGATGGTTATCAACAAGTGAAAAAGATTCAAGCACAAGGGTATTTATGCCCGAAAATTTGTCGCCTTCAATTCTTATCGTAACCGTATCCGTCAAAACCTTATTCCCGTCATAAGGAAGTTTTTTTGAAAATACGACCACATTTCCATCAACCGCTCTGACCGAAATTTCCGCATTAGCACCGCTAAAAGGGTTATCAAGTCTTAATATTCCGCCTGTTCTTATCAAATTCCAAAAATCTATACTCTGTGCCTTAAAAGTTGAATAAGAATTTGTCTTTTCAAGTTTCGCATTTACTCTCCAAGTCCCGAACAGAGCCTCGGGAATATCCTCTATCGAAACTCCCGCTTCAAGAACTGCCGCCTGAACGGAAAAAGGGATTATTAAGCACAAAAATAATATCAGGAATTTCTTCATAATATCATTATAATGATTTGGCTCAATAAGTCATCGGAAAACAGTTGTATTTATCAAAACTTTTTTAAAAAGTCATAAGCATCGGGAAAACTTCTTGCGGTAGATTTCGGAATATAATGAACACCGAGTTTTTCGGCAATCAGTTTAATATTATAAGTTGCGGAAATTATCACAATCTTTGTACGGTAAAAATTTTTCATTTCCTTTATCCGCTCAACAAACCATTCCCCTGCAAGCAAAGGCTCAAAATCCGACTCCATCTGCAAGTCCGTCAAAATGATATCATAAGGAGTGAGGTTGTTTTCAAAAACTTTCTCATAACCCTCTCTTGCCGATTCTGCCGTATCTATTACGCAATCGGCAAACATTGATTTCAGAATTGCAGAATGGTGGTCACGCCAGCCTTTTACATCATCAACTACAAGAATTCTCATTTTCTCAAACCTTCCGCACCTTTAAGATAAACAAATTCGGGCTCAAATGTTTCACTGCAGTTTACAACAACAAGCACACGCAGGCATTTTTTCAGAGAATTCGGAACGTCAATTTCGTTGAAGCACATCATCGGCACGTCTTTCCATTTCAGGTTAATTCTCGCATACCTAGCGGGAAAATCGGCATTCAAATCGTGAGTCACTGAAAAAATAACGTGTGAAATAAGGTTTAAATCCAGATTATTTCTGCTCACAATTTCCTGAAGCAGTTTAATAACCGCACTTCCGATAGCCTCAGGTGTATTCTCATCAACGGTAATCGCACCTCTGATACCTCTTGTTATCATATTTCACACTCCTCTCCGTAATACAAACATGCCAGCATCTGGGCAGTCAAAACATAGCCTTCTGCTTCCTTCTTTTTAAGCCAATCCTTAACTTCGGACTTCTTAACCCAAGTCCTTTCAACAATAACGCCTCCGTCATCAACAGGGAGAGAAACAATTGTTTTATCCTTAATTTTTGCTATTGCAAGAGTACAGGTTTCTGAAACACAACCCGCAGAAGAAGCAACATTATATGCGGCAATTTTTATTTCTTCCGCCGCTAAACCCGCTTCCTCTTTCAGTTCTGCTCTTATAGCATCTTCAACCGATTCGCCCGCTCTCTCATCTCCAACCAAACCCGCAGGCAATCCGATACAATATTTACCCCTGCCTTCGGCCTGCAAAGGCGGGCGTTCCTCCGTAATAAACAAAATTTCATCAGCGGTCATCGGAAGAATTACCACTACGTTCTTTGCATTGGGCCTGTGAGCATAAACCCAATCCCCGCCGTTTTTGGCGGCGGTTTTCTTTAACTGAAGGTATTTTGTGTTACATAAAACGTCGCTCATAATCCATTGCGGGAATTTTTATACAAAATTCCGTATATTCTCCCTCCTCGCTCTCAACCGTCAAATCCCCTTTATGCGCCTTCATTATCTGTAAAGACAAATACAAGCCCAAGCCTGTTCCTATCTTACGGAATTTCTTTGATGCGGAATAAAACTTATTGAAAATCTTATCAATCTCGCCCGCAGGTATTCCCGCTCCCAAATCCTTGACCTTGATTGTCACATAATCGGGAATCTCACCTATTGTAATATTAACGGGCGATTTTGGCTCGCCGTAAGAAATCGCATTCTGTATAAGATTTTTCACAACCCTTTTTAACTGAAATCTGTCTGCAAAAACTCTTATATCTCTGTCAGGATTAAATATTATTTTATTCTTCGTTTTGGAAGCAATCGGCTGCATCTCCGCAATTATTTCATCAATAAAGGATTTTAAAAGTATGTTTTCTTTATAAAGCGTAATCTTACCGACTTTATATGTATCAAGAACAATCTGAACAAGTTCAAGAAGTTCTCTGTTAGAGGTTTGCATATTTATTAAAGCAAATTTCTGTTTATCGCTGATTTGTCCGAATTTTTCGCCCAAAAACAACTCTATCATATTTGTTTCCGCAATAATCGGAACTTTCAGGTCGTGAGTCAGAGTTGCAACAAAATCTTCCTTCAGTGTTTCAATTTCTCTTTGGTCGGTCACATTCTTCAGAATTACGATATATCTCGGCTTTTTATCCTCAAGTTTGAGTTTTACCGAACTTGCGGTAAAATTCAAATCCTTTTGCGAAGGAAGCGAAACCTCATCATTATTCAGGTGCGGAACGGGTATCTGATGCTGCATTTTTACAAAATCATAGAAATTTCTGCCCATTAACCCCTTACCGCTGACTCCAAACCAATCTGCCACTAATTCCGTCGTTCTCAGAATATTGTCGTTTTCATCAACAATAATAAGCCCGTCCGAAAGAGAATTGATAATCGCCTCAAGCATTCTGTTCTGATGGACTAATTCGGTCTGATACTCAACAACCATATTTTCTCTGTCGTGCAGAGTTTCAATCATACGGTTAAGACTCTCGGACAAGTCTTCCGAATCCGGAAAATCAAGGTTATCGATTTTTTTCGACAAATCACCGTAACGGACAGAATTAACGGTTTTTGCAACATCGCCCAAATAATCGTTCAGTTTGTTCCATCGTCTTTTTTTGTCTTTTATGTAGAGATAGACGCCAAGCAGAATTAATACCTCTGTAATTAACCCCGCAATTATTACAAAAGACCAAAAATCCGTTCTTAACATATCCCAAATATTAAAAAGCATGCTTGCCAGACCTTTTAATTTTTTTTATGATATAATTATAGCAGAAATTAGGGATTTACAAATGAAAAAAATTACAAAGTATGGTATGGGACTCCTCGCCTGGTTAAATACCCTGGCCTGCTTTGCCGTGGAGAAGTTTGAAATCCTCCCCGATTTACCCGAACCCATACTTCCGAGAGTCGAGGCTTCGACCGTATCTGGAGGCCTGAGTTCATCAATACTTGGCACTCAGTCCGTCGGGCATGAGCCGAGCATAATTTCGGTTGTACTATCCCTGTTATTCGTAGTTTTGTTAATTTATATGACGGGAATTATCTACGCAAAACTTAACAAAGTCGGATTTAATACCCTTAAGCGCCAGCAGGGTGAACTTGCAAAATCAAGAGTTTCCGTTGTTTCTACAACCGCTTTGGGCGGAAATAAAACCCTTCACGTTGTTGAACTTGACGGGAAAAGAATGCTGATAGGCGCATCAGCAGGAGCAATACAACTTCTTAAAGACCTCGGCTCGGTTGATTCCGACAGTGAAGAAGATTATTCCCATATTGAAATTCCTAATATCAAAATCCCCAAAATAGAAATCCCTAAAATAGAAATTCCGACAATCGGATTTTCAAAAATCATGACAAAAGCCCACAAGGCTTTTGACGAAATCATTGAAGAAAAGAACGAAGGTAATGTGAAGACTGAAGCCAATGCCGAAAATCCGCAAAATACGGATAATCAGGAAAACCCTGACGGGCTTATAGATTCACTCTTCACTCAGCCTGTCGAAGAGCCTATCAAACCGCAGGAAGAGGAAACAAAAACCAAACATATTGTTGACCCCGAGGAGTTTTCGCTTTACAAAAAATATTTGGGCTAGGGGTAACTAGGGGTAAATAGGGGCAACACATATACAAGGAGAGTAAATGAATAAGTGTGTAAAAGTTGGTGACAAGATTATAGGAGACGGACACCCCTGTTTTGTCATTGCCGAAATCGGGATTAACCATAACGGCTCGGTAGATTTGGCAAAAAAGATGATAGATATAGCAGTCGCAACAGGCTGCGATGCGGTTAAGTTCCAGAAACGAACGGTTGATGTCGTGTATTCAAAAGAAGAACTTGCCCGTGAGAGAAAAAGTGTTTTCGGAAACACAAACGGTGATTTAAAAAGAGGTCTCGAATTCGGACACAAAGAATATCAGCAAATCGATAAATACTGCAAGAAGAAAAACATAATGTGGTTTGCGTCCTGCTGGGACGAGGGCTCTGTTGATTTCATTTCACAATTTGACCCGCCCTGCTATAAAATTGCATCGGCATCTTTGACGGACGATAACCTTCTGAAACACATAAAAAGCAAAGGCAAACCGATTTTCCTCTCAACGGGAATGAGCACAATGAAACAAATCAAACATGCGGTAGAAATCCTCGGAGAGAAAAAACTGATTATTATGCACTGCACCTCAACTTATCCGTCAAACTCGGACGAGATGAATCTCAGAGTGATTGAAACATTTAAGAAAAATTTTAACTGCCCGATAGGTTATTCGGGCCACGAAAGAGGAATTTCGCCCTCCGTTATTGCGGTTGTTCTCGGCGCAAATGCAGTCGAAAGACATATTACGACAGACCGTACAAATTGGGGCTCGGATCAGGCTGCAAGCCTTGAAACCGCAGGTTTGTATCACATGATTCGTGATATTAAACAGGTCCCGATGCTTCTCGGAAACGGGAAAAAGGTTGTTTACCCGAGAGAACTACCGATTATTGACAAACTCAGGAGAGTTAAATGATTAAACTTCCCCAAACAATAAAAATGGTTATAACCGATTTCGACGGAATTATTACCGACAATTGCGTTTATGTTGACAATAACGGAAATATGAGCCGAAAAATCAATTTTAAAGACGTTATGGGATTTTCAATCCTCAGAAAAAACGGATTTAAAATGGGTATCGTATCGGGCGAAAAAAATGCCGCAATCGATATTATTAACCAAAAATTCCAGATAGAAGAAGTACATCAAGGGATTAGAAATAAACTTGATGTACTGGATAGTATTATTAAAAAATATGCACTTACCGATGAGGAATTTGTTTATATCGGAGATGATGTTAATGACTATGACTCGCTCTGCCGGGCCAAATATGCCGTTACCGTTCCGACTGCCGTTCCCAAAATCAGAAATATTGAGGGGATTCAGATTACCGATGCGCCGAGCGGGAACGGAGCATTCAGAGAAGTCGTTGACGCTTTAGTATGCTAAGCCGTTTCTTAACTTGCTCAAAGCCCTCATTTCCGTCTGTCTGATACATTCTTTTGTTACGCCGAACATTTTACCTATGTCTTCGAGCGTTGTTTTGGCAAAATTTTCAAGTCCGAATCTCATTTTGATAACGGTTTGTTCTCTTTCTTTCAAAGTTGAAACAACATTTGCTATCTCTTTTTTGAGTTCTTCGTATTCAATATTTTCTTCAACGTTTGAATTTTCGTCTGCGACAATATCAGCAACCGAAAGTTCGCTTCCGTTGTTTGCGTCAAAACTTCCTTCAATAGAAACCGTTGTGGTATAAGCAGACAAATAAGTATCGATTTTTTCGGGCTCAATATCCATTTTCTTTGCAACGTCCTGATTAGTAACCTGACAATTGTATGCTCTTTCCATCTCAGATTTAACTTTTGAGAATTTTGAAAGAGTTTCCTGAATATAAACAGGAATCTTCATGCAATAAGACTGTTCGGAAATTGCCTTGAACATAGCCTGTTTAATCCACCAAGTTGCATAAGTTGAAAATCTGTAACCTAAATCGGGGTTAAATTTTTCAACCGCAATCATCAAACCTAAATTACCTTCCTGCACCAAATCCACCAAAGGCAGTTTAGAAACGTGAATTGCTTTTCTTGCAATTGTCATAACTAATTTTAAATTAGCCTGAATCAATTCCTTCTTGGCTTCCAAATCGCCCTCTTTGGCTTTCAGAGCCAATGCTCTTTCCTCCGCTGCATCAAGGGATTTGATTGCATTAACCTTTCTTAAATATGCCCCTAAGTCATTTGAGCCGGAAGTTACGGCAACGAAGCCGCTTCTTGCCGGGTTGGTAGCACCTGTTCTCTTCATCGTAATAACTTGATCTTTCATACTCATATCTCCGTTTTGGGTAAATGTAAACTCTGTTTTGGGATAAGTTCATAAGGAACGTAAATCTATTGGCTTGACGACATAACACATATTCCTTATATACTCAATATATATCATTCGTATATAAACTTCAAGTGTTTTGTTAAGAAATGTTACAAAAATAGCCCGATTTTTGGCATTTTTTTACAAAACTTAACATTTAATACGGACTAAAAAATCTTAATTAATTTTATAGTATAACAGTATTATGACGAGTTTGGCTGAATTTATACAAACACACAGGGAAAAGGCAGGGCTTTCGATATACGGACTTTCCGAAAAGGCCGCTATTCCAATAGAAACTTTAGAGGATATAGAATCGGGAAGAGATTTGTTCCTGCCCGTAAGTATCCGCCAAAAACTCGCCCGTGTTTTCAAGTGTTCGCCTAACGAAATCAAAAAATACGAACGTGAGTTCCAGTTTGAGACGGTTTCAGACGAAAAAATTGACGAACTAAAGGCAAAAATCCTTCGGCACGAAACCAATCTCAGGTGCCCGTTCTGCGGAGAGCCTCTCATAACAAGAATTGCAGAAATGCACGACCTTGAGGACAATCTCGTTTTACAACCCAAAGCACATTGTGTCAAATGCGTTTTTCAGATTAAGGACTAATCCTGCCCTGAAAGAATGTATTTCTTTGCACAGGCAAGCATTTCACTCATAAGCCCCGTATTTGAATATGTGTTCATACCTGCGGATTCAAGCACCTGTCTGAATCTGTTTTCCCACAGGGTATAAATCTCTTCTTCGGGCATATTAAGGGTTTTCCCGATAAGCCGAAGTTCTTTAAAATCAACGGGCAGAGGAAGCGCCCCTCTTAAAATATCAACCATATCAAGCCGTTTTCTGCGGGGGAAAGCCTTCAGAAAAGACACAACGGACATTTTGTTTTCATTAAGATAATCTCTTATTATTTCAACCGCTTCATCAATCAAAACAGGCTCCTGCGGGATTCTGTATTCCTCAAATTCCTCCGGATTCATCTCCATAACGGTCGCAATCCGCTCAATCGTTGTCCCCCTTGTCGAAAAAGAAACCGTTTCATCAATAAGGTTATAAACATATGAAAGTGTTACACCTATCATCTCGGCAAAATCACGTTTATGAAGCGAGTGTTTTTTCAAAAATTTCCCGACTTTTTCGGAACTTTTTTCCGGTACTATTTGTTTCATTTTATTTACTCCTTTTCTGTTCTCTACATATAACGGATTTATAGATTTTTCATAACCCTAACTTAACTATACAAAATATCAATTAATATCGGATATAAAATAGCAAATTATTTTTTTATGATTGTTGATATAGATACTTAGGGGAATGATTATAAGGGTTAGCCTTCATAAATGATAAAAATTAACGGAATCGGAAATATTGCATTAAACACGTTTCATTCGGCAAAACCGCCGTTCAGGTTT
>DBYM01000019.1:14439-25238 GCA_002309875.1 Cyanobacteria bacterium UBA1186 | reverse complement strand
ACCTGTTGAACAGGCTTTGTCCGATGCAGGTTTGAGCAAGAACGATATTAACGAAGTCGTATTGGTCGGAGGTTCAACCCGTATTCCTGCTGTTCAGCAGTTAGTTAAAGATTATACAGGCAAAGAGCCTAACCAATCTGTAAACCCTGATGAGGTTGTTGCGGTTGGTGCCGCAGTTCAGGCCGGCGTTCTTGCAGGTGAGGTTAAAGATATCGTCCTTCTTGACGTAACACCTTTGACATTGGGTATTGAAACATTAGGCGGTGTTATGACGGCTCTTGTTCCTCGTAACACTACAATCCCTGTTTCAAAATCACAGGTGTTTTCAACTGCTGAAAATAACCAAACAGCCGTTGATATCAACGTTCTTCAGGGTGAAAGACCTATGGCGGGCGATAACAAGTCTTTGGGTATGTTCAGACTTGAAGGTATTGCTCCTGCTATGAGAGGCGTTCCGCAAATCGAAGTTACATTTGATATCGATGCTAACGGTATTGTAAATGTTTCTGCTAAGGATAAAGCAACAGGCAAGGAACAGAAGATTACAATTACAAATTCTTCTAACCTTTCCGAACAGGATATTGATAAGATGGTTAAAGAAGCAGAAGCAAATGCTGCTGAAGACAAGAAGAAAAAAGAAGAAGCAGAAATCAGAAATAATGCAAGTTCCCTGATTACTTCCGCAGACAGAATCGTTAAGGATTTTGAAGGCAAGATTTCCGAAGATGACAACAAGAAAATGTCAGAACAAAAAGAAGCACTTCAGAAAGCACTTGACGAAAACAAATCTGCCGATGAAATAAAGAAATTATCTGAAGAATTACAACAAACCATCTTCGGTATTTCTCAAAAGGCTTATGAAGCGGTACAAAAAGAAGGCGCTTCAACGGAAGCAAATTCCGAAGGCACAACAACATCAGAGGACAAAAAAGATGATGATGTAATTGATGCCGAATATACTAAGGAATAATTCGGTTTTATAAACAAAAAGGCGGACAGGTTTTCCTGTCCGCCTTTTATTATGCCAAAACTGTCTGATTGTATTTTTCAGACATTTTTTGTGTTTCTTTATTAATTCTCTTTGCTTTTGAATAACTATAAATGCTTATTCCCGTAAAAATAAGTGTTTCCAGAAGTGTTTCTGCTCTTTGTATTTTAGATCCGGAATTTCTTATCGCATCAAGCAAACCAATGGCACAATCTATTGCTCCAAGTACCATAAATGCTCTTGAAACAGCATGTTTGTTGGTTTCTTTGTTACTTCTCTGAAGGAAGATTTCTTCTGCAGATAAAATTCCATCTGCGTTATCAATCTGTTTAAATTCTCTGAAAACCGAGTTTCCGGCTTTTACGGCATCTTCCGCAGTCATACCTGCGTAGCATTTCCCGGTCGTTGTTCTGACAAATTCTAATTTTGCAATTTCAGCAGTCATAAAATTTTCCCCGTTTAAAATAGTTCCCCTATGTATTTATAAAGTCATTTTGACAGGGAAAATTGACTGTATTCTTAATAAAAATTAATACTTACCCCCCGATGCCCCATTTACTGCGCAGGCGGTTGAGTACATTTTTCTGCTGCATGTCTTTTATGGCATAATCAATGTTTTGTTTAAGTTTAACGGTTGAATCACCTTTTTTGAAGGCAATTCCGTAGGGCTCGCTTGAAAATCTTCTCGGCAGAAGGAGAACTTCATTATCATCAAGAGCATATCTGCTCAAAATAGTGTCATCTGAGGTTAATGCGTTTATTTGTCCTGCTTTCAGTGCGCTATATGCTTCATTATAACTTCTGAAGCCACGTAAATTTGCTGTCGGGACGAGTTTTCTCATATTTCTTTCCGCCGTAGTTCCGAAAATTACACCGACAGTTTCGCCCGAGAGGTCGGCAAGTGAGCGGACAGAACTTTTCTTAAGTACCAAAATTGCCTGTCCTGCCGTATCATAAGGAATTGAGAAACTTACAATTTCCTGTCTTTGCGGAGTAATGGTTACTGTTGAAATTACGATATCAACTTCTCCTGCAGATGCCATGATTAGCCTGTTTGAAGGTGTGACTGGAACGATTTCCATTCTGTCCCGTTCTTTAAGAATATATTGTGTAATATAATGTGCAAAATCTACGTCAAAACCTGCGGGATTTCCTTTTTCGTCATAAAATCCGAACGGTTTGGAATCCATATTTATACCGATTTTTATTTTTCCTCTTGAGAGTATTTCATCGTACAAATCCCCTTCCACAAACTCTTTTGTGGAGTCGGCAAACAGTCCGAAAATCCAGATGGCAACAAGAACGATAAGTGTTAAAATCAGTCCGAAATGTTTCATTTTGCCAAGAGTTCCTCTAATTTTGGTTTTCTTCCGCAAGACTTGTCTTCGTCACAATATCCGCAGCGTTCACATTTAGGAACGAGGTATGCTTTAAGCCATGGCTCCTGTTTAACAAGTTCGTCGCACATAGCCTTAACCATAAGCCTGATTTCGTATTGCGCTCTTGTGCAGAGTCTGAGGTTTGCAATATGTATAAGTTCTCTGAGGTTTAAACTTGCCACGATAGAAGTTGATGCCGCATTTGGAAGCACTGCCCTTGCATCTTCCGCAGGAATTCCGGCATCGGTAAATTCGGTATAGAGTTTGGAAATTTCGCCCATAAAACTGACGAATTTTTCTTTTAATTCTGGATTTTTCTCTATTGTAGGCGGAATTAAGTAGTCAAACTGCCCTTTTTCTTTAACGTATCTCTGAGATTTTTGGGAAAAAGATACATGTCTGTGTCTTACAAACTGATGAGTGCATGCCCTTGAAACATTTGATATGGCAAATGTTACCTGAATATGTTCGATAGTCGAATAATGCCCCGAAGAAACAACCCGCTCAATAAGTTTAAGCATCTTTTCTTCATCTTCAGCACCCTCATAAATATTGTAGGGCGAATCAGCACTGTAACATGTACGGCATGCCGTATAAATAGTCTTAAGCATGTTTTCCGGTTTGGAAATCAGGTGGACAACCGGTTTATTACTCTCTTCCATTTTCCTTCTCTCTTACTTAAATTTTATCGGTTTTAACTACATTTCAACGGTGGAAGCCACTGCGGCTTCTTCATAAGGATTTTCTATTCCTGCATTCAGAGCCGCCGAGTACGAGGCTTCAAACATTTTGTCCGAATTTTCTGCGATTTGCGGGTTATCAACCAATGCCTTAAGGTCATTGTTAATGTTGTCGTTCCCTTTAATCAGCATCGAACGTCCCAACGCTTCCGCTTTCGGGTCTGAAAAATCGTTAATCTGTGTTTTTTGCTCTGCTTCCGTAAACTCTTCCTGTGCCGGACTTTGTTTTTGGATTCCGTTGAAGTTAATGTTGTTTACACTAATTTTAGGACCATCAATCTCACCCATGGATATACCTCGCTTTTATTCTATTCAATTATATCATATCTCGTGTTTAATCAACCATCTGTTTATCCTAAAACCTATAATAAAATTTTTTTGCTAGTTAAAACAATTAGATTTACAAATATTTACATTTTCCCGTAAATTCCCCAATCATAGACTAACTGAAATTAGTTTGGTATAATCATCTTATGGGGACAGAGATTGAAAATTTACAAGAACTTTTAAAAGAAGACCCGTCAAACTTTCAGGCAAGGCGGGAACTTTCCATTCTGCTTGCCGATAACGGGTTTAATGAGGAGGCTCTCGGCAACTTGGAATACCTGATTAAATATTTCCCCGAAGACTCGGAATTATACTATAATATCGGGATTTTATACGAGAAATTAAAGGATTTGGAAAAGGCAAAAGAGGCTTATGAAAAAGCGATTTCCATTAATCCTCAGGACGATTTTTATTACAATTTGGGCGAAGTTCTTGTTAATCTTGAAGATTGGGATAATGCAATTCAGGCTTTCAGAACAGTTTTGTCGCATGACCCGAAGGACGGAAACTGTTATTTTAATCTCGGAGTCTGCTATCTGAATAAAGACGAGGTAAAACAGGCTACGGATAACTTTCAGGAAGCAATAAGGCTGAATCCTGATGATATTTATGCACATTTTAATCTCGGCAACATTTATATGAAAAGCGGTCTGACAAATTTTGCCGAAGAGTGTTTTAAAAAAGTTCTTGAACTTTCTCCCGATTACAGTTGGGCATATTATAACCTTGCCTCGATCGCTTATGAAAACGGGAATTACGATGAAGCGGAAAGATACCTTAAAAAAACAATTGAGTACAATGAAAACGACATTGATGCCTATAAACTTCTTACGAAAATATGTATAAAAAACGAGGAAATCGAAGATATTATAACGATTTTGGAAACAAGACTTCAAAAGGAAGAAAACGGCGATTTGTATTATATTCTTGCAAGTGTCTATAAATATATAACCGACGAAGATAATTATGCGAAGTGCCTCAGAGGTGCGCTTGCAAACCATCTGACACTCACGTTTCCCAATGATTTGGTAAGACAGGAGTATGACTCTTTGGAAGGTACGGAAGACGATTATGAGGCTTCCGGTGATGATTTTGAAGACGAGGAAGACGACGAAGAATACGAAGAAGAAGACGAGTCCGAAGAAGACGGGGATTACGACGAAGATTTTGAGGACGGAGACTCGGAGGAAGAAGACGAAGTTTAAATATGTTAAGTAAGATTTTCATAAAAAATTACATATTGATAGACGAACTTGAACTTGACTTTGCTAAGGGTTTAAACATAATTACGGGCGAAACGGGTGCGGGCAAGAGTATTCTGATTAATGCCATAGATATCGCTTTTGGTGCAAGAGCGGGCAGAGAAGTCATAAAAACGGGTGCGGAAAAAGCGGTTATTGAACTTACGATTCTGAATGAAAAACAGGATATTTCAAAACTTTTTGACGAATACGGAATTGATAATACGGGCTCGGAGATAATTATTTCAAGAGAAATTACTCAGACAGGCTCACGTTCAAGGGTTAACGGCTGTCTTGTTAATCAGGATTTCATACATGTTTTCAGGGAAATGTTTCTTGATATTCATTCCCAGCATCAGACCTATACTTTTCTTCAGCCTAAGTTTCACATAGTTTTGCTTGATTCTTATATGAAAAACCCCAAAGTAAATGACTATAAGATTGAGTTTGAAAAATACAAACTTATGCTGTCGGAACTTGAAGAATTAAAAAATGCTTCTCAAAAAACCGAAGAACAGATTGATTTTTTGAAGTTTCAGGCAGACGAAATTGAAGGAGCAAACCTTAATTCACTAACCGAAGATGAGGATCTGCAAAACGAACTTTCCGTACTCGAGAATGTTGAAAAACTCAAAGAGATTACAGGCAGTTCATATTGGTCGATTTCAGGCGATGACGGCTCAATAATTGATGCGCTTTTGAAGATAAAGGGTGAAATTTCAAAAGCCTCCGGCATGGATTCCACTCTCGGTGAAACAGAGTCGGAACTTATAGGTGCAATCGAGACGCTGAAAGGAGTTTCCTCAACTCTCAGAGATTATTCTTCTTCGCTTAACAATGATGCCGAGAGAATTGACGAGATTCAGGAAAGGCTCTTTTTGCTTGACAAATTAAAACGTAAATACGGCGGAACGATTGAGAATGTTATTAACACGGGTATAAGTTTGAGAAAAGAACTTGAAAATATTGAATTTTCAACCCAAAATATTGAGCAACTCGAATATGAGATAGAAAATACACGCAATTCGCTTCTTGTTTTGGCCTCGGAAATATCTGAGGACAGAAAGATTTGTGCAAAACAACTCAGCACTCTTATGGTTGAAAAACTCGAAAAACTTGAACTCCCGAAAGTCAGGTTTGAAATAGGATTTGAGCCATGCGAACTCGGGGTAAACGGAATTGATAAGGTCGAGTTTTTGATTTCGACAAATGTTTCCGAAGAATTAAAACCGCTTGCTAAGGTTGCTTCCGGGGGTGAAATTGCAAGAGTTATGCTTGCCCTGAAAACCATTTTTGCTCAGGCTGACAATATTGATACGGTAATTTTTGATGAGATTGATACGGGAATTTCAGGCAGGACTTCGCAATCCGTTGCGGAAGAAGTTAAAGAACTTGCAAAATATATGCAGATAATTATGATTACTCATCAGGCGATTATTGCATCTAAATCCGACAGACATTTTTACGTTAAAAAGACACAGGGTGATACAACGAACGTCAATATTTATGTTCTTGAAGGGCAGAATAAACTCATGGGAATTGCGGAACTTGCATCAGGCGAAATTACGGACGAATCCATGAAATTTGCCCAAACCCTTATAGAAAATTGTGTTTAATTTTGTGATATTATTTATTCAGAAGAAGGGAGGAAACTATGATTGATAAGAAACTTGAAGCGGCTTTTAACGAGCAGATTAATAAGGAATTTTATTCGGAATACCTGTATTTGGCCATGAAAATTAAATTTATGGAATGGAATCTCCAAGGGTTTGTAAATTGGTTTAACGTTCAGGTGCAGGAAGAACATGCTCATGGTATGGGAATGTTTGATTATCTTGACGAAAGAGGCGGAGATATAAAACTTGAAGCCATTGGCAAACCTGAATTTCACGGTACAACACCTTTGGAAATCTTTGAAGAAGTTTTGAAACACGAGCAGTTTGTAACTTCAAGCATTAACCATGTTGCTGATGTTGCCGAAGAAGTTAAGGACAGAGCGGCATTACACCTTTTGGATTGGTATATCAAAGAACAGGTTGAGGAAGAATCAAATGTCGGTGGCATGCTTGCCACATTAAGACTTATTGGTGATGACAAAAAAGCCTTGTTAATGCTTGATAAAGATTTGGCAGCAAGAACTTTTGTTCAGCCTGTAATCGGATAGAAGCCGTGGGTATCGGTAACAGATTTGCGAGGTTGAACTAATCGCAGGATTTTGTAGAAAGGGGGATTTTCAATCTCCCTTTTTATTGCGTAATTTTACCCAATACAACCCTTTTTTCTGCGCCCGTACAGCATGGCAGGTTATTCGGAATTCCGTAATACGTGCAGTATCCGAGGAGAGCAAATGCCATAACTTCTTTAAAATTATTGGAAATTCCGTAATCTTCGTGGGTTTTGAGTTCAATTCTCTGCGGCAGATATTGGCGTAAAAACTTCATCATAGTTTTGTTATATGCACCGCCACCTCCGATAACGGCAGTATCTATATGCACCTGAGGGTAAATAAAGCGTTCGTAGGCTTGTGCTATGGTTTTTGCGGTTAAGGCAGTCAGAGTTGCAATAATATCTTTTGGCTCAGGCGGTGCTGATTTTAAGATATTTTCAATATATTTCGGGGAGAAATACTCTCTCCCCGTAGTTTTTGGCGGTTCAATAAAATAATATTCGTCCTGTAAAAGGCAATCGAGCCAATTTTCGCAAACATTTCCCTCTGAAGCAATTTCTCCGTCTTTGTCGTATTTCTTTCCGAAAAGTTTTTGGGTGCAGTAATCAATCATAATATTTCCGCAGCCTGTATCAAATCCGAATGTATCACACTCGTCAGAAACAACGGTCACGTTTGATATTCCGCCGATATTTTGTATTGCAAAACCGTTTTTACTTCCCCCTTTGAACCATTTTTCGTCGGCGAAGCAGACAAGAGGCGCACCCTGCCCGCCGTATGCAATATCTGTTTCTCTGAAATTTGAAATTACGGTACAGCCTGTTTCTTTTGCAATAACCGAACTTTCGCCGATTTGGAGTGTGCTTTTGAGTGAAATATTATCGAGTTTTTCGTCAAAAGGGTAGTGATAAACCGTCTGTCCGTGCGAAGAAATAAAATCAGGCTTCCCGAATTCTCCGATTAAAATATTTGCCGCATCGGCAAAACATTTTCCAACCGCAAAGTTCAATTGACAGAGTTCTTTCAGGCTGATTTCGTTTCTGAAAGCAGAAAATATTTTTGCTCTGATATGTTCGGGATAGGGGTGGTTAATTCCCTGAATTAATTTGACAGACATATCGGGATACACTTCGCAAAGACCTGCGTCTATTGAGTCGCAGGAGGTGCCTGACATCAGTGCTATAACTTTTTTTATTTCTTTTTCTTCCATCATTTACCTATGCAAAAATGTTCAAAAATATTATCAAGAATATCGTCCGTAATCAGTTCCCCGGTGAGTTCGTCGAGTGCAAGAATTGCGGATTTTACGTCTATTGAAATCAAATCCTGCAGTTCACGGATTTCCGATGCCGTAAGTGCCTGCTCAAGAGCGGCTTTTGCTCTTTCAAGACAGACCTGCTGGCGTGAATTGGTTACAAATTCGAGATTTTCGGGCTCAACTTCGCAGACCTTAGAGGTCAATGCCTGCTTCAATTCATTTATCCCTTCGCCCGTTAATGCCGAAATTTTTAAGCAATTCGTAATATCAATATTGCTACCCGCCCCTTGAGGGAGGGTCGAAATCTCTGATTTCGGGGTGGGGTTTTTTATTAAATCCGCTTTGTTTGCCGCCATTATATAATTTTTGTCCTTAATAAGGGATAAAATCTTTTTATCTTCTTCACTTATCCCCTGTTCGGCATCATATATAAATAAGACTAAATCTGCATCATTTAGGGACTGCTTGGAATATTCTATTCCGATTTCTTCAACCTTGTTTTCGCCTTCTTCTCTTATCCCTGCCGTATCAACGAGGGTTACGGGAATTCCCAAATCGAGGGTTTCTCTGAGGACATCTCTTGTTGTCCCTGCGATATCCGTAACGATTGCCCTGTCAAGGTTTAATAAGGCATTGAACAGGGAGGACTTCCCGACATTCGGCTTACCTGCGATTGCAACAGTAATCCCCTGTCTTAAGATATTTGAACTTTTTGCATCAGACAAAACCGTATCTATGTCTGAAATTATATTTTTAAAACTCTCTGTAAGATAATCATATTCAGGCTCTTTTACATCTTCGGGGAAATCTATTCCGGCGGTTATTCTTGAAAGAACTTCAAAAATTGAATTTCTGATTTCATTAATTTTGTTTTTTAAAACGCCCGAAAGATTTTTCATAGAAACTTTTGCGAACTCGGAGGTTTTTGAATGAATAATATCCGCAACGGACTCGGCCTGGGATAAGTCCATTCTTTTATTTAAGAAGGCACGTTTTGTAAACTCGCCTTTTTCAGCCATTCTTGCGCCGTTTGACAGAACAAGATTAAGGATATTTTTTACAACATTTACTCCTCCGTGGCACTGAATTTCTATTACATTTTCTCCCGTGTAACTGTTTGGTGCAAAAAACGGAAGAACAATAACCTCATCAATCACTTTGCCGTTATCAACAATACGGCCATGGTTAAATTTTCGCGGCTCAAATTTCGGGTTTGTAAAAATTTTTCCGATAATTTCAAATGCTTTATCACCTGAAATTCTTATAACTCCGACTCCGCCCATACCGAGAGGAGTTGAAACGGCTGCAATTGTATCAAATTCTTCCAAAATATTCATAAAGTAATTATACTTCAAAAAAATTGACAACAGGCTTGTTTTGCCTTTAAATTAGTATATATTGAGTTTAAAGGAGAGTATGGTTTTGGATAAAAACGTAATTTGTATTAAATGGGGAACAAAGTTCGGCCCGGAGTATGTAAACCGTCTTTATAAAATGGTGGAAAAGAATTTAACAATTCCGCACAGATTTGTATGTTTTACGGACAGTTCGGAGGGTTTGGCCGAAGGTATTGAAACAAGAGAACTCCCGCCGTATAGCGACAATCCGAATATCGGCGATAAAGGCTGGAGAAAATTATCTTTGTTCAATAGAGAACTTGCCGATTTAAAAGGAACGGCACTTTTCCTCGATTTGGATATTGTAATCCGCCAAAGTCTTGACCCGTTTTTTGAGGCTGAAGGTGAATTCTTAATCGTAAAAGATTGGGATTTCCCGAAGGATATAATCGGAAATTCTTCTGTTTTCAGATTTGAAGTCGGTAAATATCCCGAAGTTTTGGAAAATTTCTACAAACTCGGAAATGAAATCAGAAATGATTACAAAAACGAGCAGGCATTTTTATCTTATCAGATGTACGAAAAGGGTATTTTAAAATATTGGGAGCCTGATTGGTGTGTAAGTTTTAAACGCAACTGCCTGCAACCGTTCCCGCTGAACTTCTTTAAGATGCCGAATGATCCTGAGAATGCAAAAATAATCGTTTTCCACGGCCGTCCGACACCGGAACAGGCAAGGGCGGGTTATAACGGAAAAGGCGGTTTGAGGTATGTAAAGCCGACAACCTGGCTTGACAAGTATTGGAATGTATAAATGAAAATCAGTGAATTGATAAAAGCCACAAATGCTGTTGTACTGAAGGATTACGAGGATATAGATGTCCGAATTTCAACGGATACAAGGACAATTCGGAGGGGTGATTTTTATTTACCCCTGAAAGGTGCGTCCTTTGACGGCGAAAAGTTCATTTCAGATGCTTTGGAAAAAGGTGCGGTTGGTGCTTTTTGTACGAAAGAGAAAGGAACGTTAAAAGTTCCCGATACCCTGACTGCTTATCTTCAACTTGCAAATTACAGAAGGAATAAACTAAATCCGACTGTTGTTGCGGTTACGGGAAGTTCGGGCAAAACAACCACAAAAGAACTTGTGGCTTCGGTTTTGGGTGAAAAATTTAAGACTTTTAAAACCCCTTTAAACCATAATAACGAAATCGGATTTTGTCAGACTGTTTTTGAAATGCCCGATGATACTGAGGCTCTTGTTTTGGAAATGGGAATGCGAGGTTTGGGCGAAATTGAACTTCTTTCAAAGTACGCAGAGCCTGACATTACGGTGATTTCAAATGTCGGGACTGCGCATAT
>DBYM01000019.1:12546-14397 GCA_002309875.1 Cyanobacteria bacterium UBA1186 | reverse complement strand
TACCAGAGAGGGAAAACTTTTATTGCGCATGATGACGAAATTATCCGCAGGACTGTTGAGTTTGACGGCGAGCAGGTTTATTACTCGATTCGTGATGTAAAAATATCAGATAAGAACGTAAATTCCTCAAAGTTTGAGTACAAAGGAAACCTTTACGAACTGAATGTCGGCGGGGATTACAATATTGAAAACTCTCTTGCTGCAATAAATACAGGCTTAAAACTCGGTATGAAAGTAAGCGAAATTCAGGACGGGCTTAAGAAATACCACCCTATTGAAAAGCGTTGGGAAGGGGTAAACGCAGGAGGATTTGAAATTATAAACGATTCGTATAATGCAAACCCCGAATCCATGCGTGCATTTGTCGATACTGTTTTTACTCTTTATGACAACTATGTACTTGTGCTTGGTGATATGGGCGAACTTGGTGAGGACGAAATCCGCTACCACAAAGAACTTGGTGAATACATAAACAGCCACAAAAACCTTAAACCCGAAACGGTTATAATTTCTGTCGGCACACTTTCAAAAAATATTACAGATGAAATCAAAAACTGCAAAGCGTTGCATTTTGGCACGATTGAAGATGCCGTAAATTATATAAAAACCAACATTTCCCAAAATTCCAAACTTTTCCTCAAAGCCTCCCGCAGCATGAAATTCGAAAGAATTATTGAACAATTGGGGTAAATTAATTTCGGCAACATTGTTATGGTTTAGTCTTCAACTGCCATTAGAACGAGTGCCGCATCATAAGTATCTAAAAATTCACGGAATGAATATTTGATTTGAATTTCGGAAGAATCGGTTGTATAAACCCTGACTCCGTCATCATCTATACCTGCGACTGCATCACAATGTTCGGCAGAACTGCAGACAATGGCAAATTTATCATTGAATTCTATCAGAGTTTTCAGTGTTTTTTCATCAAACTTTGTTAAATTAAAAGTTGCCCCTTTTGGTATTTTGTTTAAAGGCATGTCTTTGAATGCAGTATATTTAAGATCTACGTCTTCAATTTCCAAATCGTATATTCCGGGCTTAAGATTTTTATCAATATCAAATGAGGTTATCTTTCCGTCTTTCATTGTTGCAGGATAAGGAATTTTTTCCGTAAGCAGAGCATATATTGTTTCAATGTTAAACCCATGCTCTTTATCTAAATCTATATCGTTTTCCTGCATAGCCAGCAATATTGAATATACAAAAGCCTTTACATCAGGATCCCCGTTCATAAAGTCTTCAGGAAAATCTTCTTTGCTGACAGGAAGTTCATCAAATATAATATCCGCATTGTATTCTTTGTCGTATTCAATAAATTCCTCAATAAGGGCTTTTCCGTATTCGCTTTTTGAAAGAGCAATTATAGGTGCTATGGCAAAGCAAAGAGGCATCTCGCTTTGACCAAACTCGTTGTTAATCCTGCCGTCCATTTTGTAATCTTCTTCGATACCGTTATTTTTAACGGTCCTGTACGTATATACAATCGTAGAAGGGTGTGCATCTTTCATTCCTGATGTTTTTGGACGGTCAAAGTTGCTGTCCATATTGTACGGAACATTTTCGTTCTTTCTGTTTGCGTCCATTAAAATCAGGAAGGTTTTTACCTCATTTTCACTTAATGTTTCCGGATTTCCCTCAAAAGACATAATTCTGTCTATATTAAACTGAATATCTTTGTTGTCCGAAATTTCCGCAAAAATACTGTTAAGCGCATCTTTGTTAATCTCTGAAGCGCCGTTCATTATTTGCTTGGCGGTTTTTTCTATATATTTCAGATATTCGGGATTTGATTTCAAATTATTGAGTGATTCAAAATTAAACGTCATAATTAATTTTCGCCTCTGTATC
>DBYM01000019.1:0-12423 GCA_002309875.1 Cyanobacteria bacterium UBA1186 | reverse complement strand
TCGCATTAAACGTGACTACGGATTTTGCTTCAAAGAATTACATTTTTCTTGCAAAAGTCCTCCGCACTCTGCTCGCTCCCCGCTCGAACCCGGGCAAGACTTTGTCTTGCGGTGGCTTCTTGTCCGAAATCAAAACTAATAAAAAAGAGCCGAGCGGCTCTTTTTTATTAGCGGACGATGGGACTCGAACCCACGACGTCAACCTTGGGAAGGTTGCATTCTACCACTGAATTACGTCCGCATGTATGATAATTCTTACATCAAATTAACAATAAATCAATATCCTCGGTTTTCCAAAACCTTTATCATTTCGTACAAAATTTTGTTATACGGTGTCGGAATTCCGTATTTTTCCCCGAGCCTTATCACCTCTCCGGCAAAAATATCAACTTCGGTTTTTCTTCCGCCCTCAATATCCTGTAACATTGAAGTCTTACCTTCGGGAATCATAAGTTTAAGAGAATCAAGCGAATCTTTTTCAAGCCGTTCGGCATTTGAAACTCCTTCGCACTTCGCAATTTGCACAACCTCGGAAATAATATTTTTTGCAAGATTTTCAAAATCACTGCCCTGCATATCACCAAATTTTAAACCCAAAACCGCAGAAAGTTGGTTTGCAAAAACATTCATTGTAAATTTCAGCCATAAAGAATAAATAATATCCTGAGGAATTTCGTAATCAATATTTTTTGATTCAAAAAAGTTTTTAAGAATTTTAACCTTTTCTAGGTTTTCTTCATAAGGCGAGCCGAAAAATATCTTCCCGACCCCGTCCTGTATTACGGAATTGCCTTCTCTCATTGCGCTGTGTCCGATAAAATACGAATGCAGAACTTTATCTTTTCCGTAAACTTCGGAAATTTCCTTTTCACTCGTAATTCCGTTCAGAAGAGAAAGAATAATTGTATCTTTTACAATAAAATTTTTAATGTAATTTATTGCGGATTTTAATCCGTCGTTTTTGGTGGAAATTATTATTAAATCAGCACTTTGGGCTTCATCGGGAGTGATATAATTTAGTTCAATTTCTTTTCCGTTCAGTTTCGGACAGTCATTTTTGTAACTTTCAATCCTTTTTGAATCGGCAAGAATTTTTAATTCGCAAACATCTTTAAGTTTGTTTGCATAAGTAAGCCCGATTGCGCCTAATCCGCATATTATAACCCGTTTAATTTCCATAAATAAATTTTACAACTAACATTTAAACAAAACAATGACGGCGATGTATTAAACATCGCCGTCACTAAATAAATTAAATATCTTCAGACTATCTCAATTTAACTGTGATTGATTTAGCTTTTTGAGTGTATTCCAACTTATCTTCTCTTGATAACCAGCCAAGACCCATTTCAGCAAAGTTTTCATCAAGGCTCAAATCTTTTTTCATTTTGTTGATTGAAACTTCACCTTTTGAGAAAAGGTAGTTGTAAATTTGACCTGCAGATTCAATAATTTGTTCTTGAACACCTAATTTTGTTTCTTTAACTTTTGTTGCCATGTTAAATTCTCCTTTGTTTTCTGTTTGTCTCTGTTTTTGATTACGACTTTATATTATTAAAAAAGATTTTAATTTGCAAGCACTGTCAACACAATTTATGATAAAATAGTCCATAAGGTGTATGTTACTCAATAGTTATAAAAGTCAAACAAAAAATAATTTGCTACTTGACAAATATATTGGGTTGGTTGATTCGGGGGTAAAACCATCTCAGATATTGGTTTTGGTGCAAAATTCAACTCTCAAAAAAAGGTTCATTTCCGAGGTATTGGAACGTATAAAAATTGATTCAATTGAGGGGGTAAATGTACATTCGTTTTTTTCGATTGTATATAATACACTTGTTGACAATTGGTGCTTCATTGAAAACTCAATTTCTTCGGACAAACATTTTATTTTGCCAAATCTTGTCGGACTTGAAGTTTCTCAGTTTCTTCTGAAGGATATTATCAAAGAAGTCGAGGTTAAGGGATATAATTCCAAACACTCGCTCCTGCATCAGATTTTCAGACGTTATTCTCTGATTGTTCAGAATAATTTGTCAAATGATGAGGTGAGGAAACGTTCCGAAATTTTGGGTGAATCTTTTGGTGAAGATGCGGAAACAATTATCAAAAAACTCATGGCATCAACTCTCAGAACAAGAAGTCTCGATTATCTTCGCCAGACGCTGATATTTAATTTTGTTTATAAAAATACGGACTATTTCAAGAATATAAAATATTTACTTGTTGATGATGCTGATGAAATCACTCCGGTTTGTTTTGATTTTATAAAATATTTAAAACCACAACTTAAAGATTGGCTTATTTGTTTTGATTCTCTCGGCTCAAGCAGGTGCGGGTATCTGAGTGCGGATACTTCGATTGAACAAAAACTGAAGAAACTTTTTAATGAAGAAATTAAAACAGAAGAAGAGATATTTACTCCCGGTGAGATAATTTTTTCGAATGTTATTGAGGGAACAAAAAAGAATTTGGAAAATTTTTCTTTGGTTTCGCTTTCAAAACGTGCGGAGATTTTGGATTATACGGTCAAAAAAATTGAGGAGTTATTTTCAAAAGGGGTTAAGCCTTCGGACATTACGGTTATTACTCCGTTGCAGGATAACATGCTCAGATTTACGCTCAGAGAAAACCTGAAAAAGTGTAATTTATTATTCCTTTCAGGGAGTGAAAAATTAATTGACAATCCGCTTGTGAAGGCAAGTCTGAATATACTTAAACTTATGCTCGGAATTGAAATTTCCGGAATGGATTTGAGGGTAATTTTGTCCGATTATGCGGGTATTCCGCTTAAATATGCAAAACCTGTTCTTGAAAAATTTAAAGAAGAAAAAGTCCTGCCGAAAATTGAACTTGAAGTTTACGGTGAAAGATATAACGAATTCCTGAAAGTCTTTAATGAGGTTAAGGAAAAGGATTGCAAACTCTCTTTGAAAGTTTATGAAATGTTTGAGAGGGTTGTGAAATTTGCGGGTGAAGACAAAATCAATAAATTCAACTTTTTTATCAAACAACTCGGGGATTTTGAAAACGTTCTCGGCGAGAAAAAAGTTATTGAGAGAGCAAAGGATATTATTCTTCAGTTTGAGAGTTCTGTTATTTCGGAAAACCCGGTTACTACTCTTGAAATCCATGAAGATGATCTTGTCGTTGCAACCCCTCAGAAAATTATTGATAACAAAATTTCTTCAAAGTATCAGTTTTGGCTGGATATTTCTCATTCCGACTGGGTTAAGACCGATACCGGGCCTTTGTATAATGCATGGGTGATGCAGGCGGACTGGACAAAGGATAAATACACGGTTGAGGACGACATATTTTTGTCTTCCCAAAAAACTGCAAGGATTTTGAGAAAACTGCTTTTATTATGCAAAAAACATACCTATGCTCTGTCGAGCCTTTTTGACCCTGCAGGAGTTGAAAATCTCGGCGGGATTGAAGGTTATTTGGGAAGCGGTGGCGAGGCTGAAGATTTAGAGAACGACAAACCTGCTTTTAATATCACACCGAGAGCCGATCAAAAACCCGTTCTTGATTACGAAAAAGGAACAATGGCAATTTCCGCAGTTCCCGGAGCGGGCAAAACAACAATCTTACTTTTGCTCATTATGAAACTCTTGAACAAAGGAATTAATCCCGAAAACATTTTTGTTCTGACGTATATGGAATCTGCGGCAAGAACTTTCCGTGAAAAGATTAAAAATATGACAACAAACAGCCTGCAATTACCAAATATAAGTACAATTCACGGGCTTGCACTCAGAATAATCAAAGATAATTCAAATTACGAAAGGCTCGGGCTTGATGTTGATTTTGAAATTTGCGATGACACGCAAAGAATGAGGATAATCAAGGGGATTTCGGGCAAAAATAGCAAGCGTGATATTGAAGATTTTGACAGGGCAATCTCTGTTATGAAACTTCAGGAAGGAAATATTGATACTCCTTCAACCGACAAAAAGATTGAGAAGTTTAAAACTTTTTACAAAGAATATCAGCAGAAATTAGATGAAACAAATTTAATTGATTATGATGATATTCTTGTAATGTCCGTCAAATTACTTGAAAATAACCCTGATATTTTGGAATATTATCAGAATATCTGCGAATATATTATTGAAGATGAGGCGCAGGATTCTTCGGGAATTCAGCAGAGATTAATCGGACTTTTGTGCGGGAAACACAAAAATCTGATAAGGTGCGGAGATATTAATCAGGCTATTACAACGACTTTTTCAAATGCTGATGTGGAAGGCTTCAGGACATTTATCAAAAGTGCGGATAAACTTGTTGAAATGAATCATTCCCAAAGATGCGCTCAGGACGTGATGGATTTGGCAAATAAAACAGTTACATGGGGCGAAAAAATTCTTCCAAAAGCATTTTTCAAAAGTACGATGCACGGAGTTGAGGGAAGAAATCCCGTAAGTCCGAATGCCGTAACTCCAAAAATATTTGAAAAACCGTTTGAAGAAAAAAACTATATTTTAAAAGTTATAAAAAATACTCTTACACAAAACAAAGATGCCACAATCGGAATACTTCTGAGGAACAATTATCAGGTTGCAAACTGGACTTCGTTTATCAATGATGCGGGTTTAAAGAGTATAACGAGAAGCGAATCTCTCGGGCAGAAGGGAGTATTCATAACAATTTTTGCGATACTGAAATTTTTGCAGGAGCCGTTTGATAATGAAAGAGTTGCGGAAGTTTATGAGATACTGTCCGAACACGGTTTTTATAAACATAGAGCGCAGGCGGAAATCAGAAATTCGGCGGACTCTTTTATTACAAAGAATGGTGATGACATTGAATCGCAGGATTTGGCGCAATTTTTGTGGGATATGCAGTATTGGCTCAATTCTTCCGCATTGCCTTTAGAAGAACTTGTAATCAGGATAGGACTTTTCTACTACACGTCCGATATTGAAAAATCCAATGTATATCTTATTGCTGCGCTTGTGAGAAGAATAAATACCGATAACAATTATGATTTGGCGATGGAAAGGCTTGACGCACTTGCAAAACGTCCTAATCTGAGCGGATTTAAATTTTTCTCCGAGGAGGAGGACGAATCTGCGGTTAAGGGTAAAGTTCAGATAATGACTTTGCATAAGTCAAAGGGAGACGAGTTTGATTATGTATTCATTCCCGAACTTACGGAAAAAGCACTTTCCATAGAAACCTCCGGCATGGATTTAAAATCTTCAACCGTTTTTATGGAGGAAGTCAGAGGTTTTAATCCCAAATACAGGGTTAAAACCGAAAACGAACTCAAAGATTTTTCTGCCGAAGAAAACCTGAGACTGTTCTATGTTGCGGTAACAAGGGCAAAGAAAAAACTTTTCATAACAACTTCACGCAAGGTCAAGAGTTTTAATTCAGAAAAAGAAGAAGCCCCGAGTGTTATATTTCAGGAGTTATTTAACTGTTGATTCAACATAAATATTGTTAAAATATTTATTTGAAACTCTTATTATGTCAGAAGCGGTTACTTCATCAATCATTTTTATGTATTCGGAGAGGAAGTCATATCCGAAACCTGTGGTTTCAAATATTCCTACAACGGAGGCCTTTTCGGAATTGGTTTCGAGTGCTACGATGAAACTTCCTTTTAATCTTGCTTTCGCATCTTCAAGTTCTCTGTCGGATACAAATTCCATTTTCAGTTTTTCAAATTCTTTGTTGATTTTTTCCTTTGAATATTTCAGTGTTTCAGGATTTGTTCCTATGTATGCCGTGAAACTTCCGCCCAAAACGTGAGGAGAATAACTCGAGCCTAATTGATAGGCGAGTCCGTCCTGTTCTCTTAAGTTGCGGAAAAGTCTTGAACTCATTCCTCCGCCAAGCATTGTGTTGAGGACTTTAAGGGTTACAAAATCTTTCTTATCATTTACTCCTGCCGTCTGCCAGCCAAGGAACAGCCATGCGGTCTGCAGGTCTTTTATTGTCTGTGAAACCGTTTTCGGAGAAGTTAGTTTTGTTACTTTGTAATTTGAATATTTAAATTCGGGATTATTTTTTACACTCAGCATTGAGCCGAAGGCATTTATGATTTTTTGACTGTCAACATCGCCGTTTACGGAAACGACCATGTTTTTTGAATCCATAATTCTTCCGTAATACGATATGATTCCTTCTTTTGTAATTGCCGGGATTGTTTTTTCTAAAATCTTGTTTGAATGTGAATATACACTGTTTTCAAAAATCAGGGTTTTGTAATTTTCTAAAGCAATATTCATCGGAATATCTCTGCGCTGACGGATTTTGTTCAGAATTTCGGCACGTTTATTCTCGATTTCGTAATCTTCAAAGACGGCATTATTCAGAATTTCGTCTAATATTTCAAGCGTCAGATCAATTCTTGCGGTGGTTGTCTGAACATTGATTATAAAATAGTCTTCCGAGCAGGAAGGAGAAATCTTTATTCCGTTTTCCTCAATTAACTGAGCAAGTTCCTGTGCGGAATATTTCTTTGTCCCTTTGAGGAGAAGCCCTGCGGTAAGAGTTCCTTCGCCTGCGGTTTTCTCAATAAATTCACCGCCCTTTGCGATTATGGTCATTGCAATAATATCGTTGTTATTGTGTTTGTTGATAATTAAGGTTGATTTATTATCAATCAGATATTTTGTCATTCCCGCATTTTGGGAAATTATTTGCGCACCGTGTTCTGCCTTCGGTTTTTGGACTACGGTTTCCATATTTTTTGGAAGAGCCATTGAGACTGCGGATTTATTAACCCCCAAATACTTTTGCGCAGCGGTTTGAACGTCTTTTGCGCTGACTTTTTTAATGTTGTTCAGATAATCTTTGTAATAATTAGGCTCGCCCGTCAAAGCAACAACATACCCGAGTTCGGACGCAATATTTGAGGTGGATTCTCTCGAATAATATGTTTCCTGTTCAATCATTTTTTTTGCGGTATTGAGTTCTTCGTCAGTAATCCCGTATTTTTGGATATTGCTTATGTCATCAAAAACGGCTTTTTCAAGTTTTTGTGCATTTGCGGGGATATAGTTTGCACTTATATAAAAAATTCCGTCATCTCTGAAACTTCCGTTTGAAGCAGAAATACTGTATGCCAAACCTTTTTGTTCTTTGATATCACGATAGAGCCTCGAGGCTTTTCCTCCGCCCATAACCTCAGATAAGACGTCAAGAGCATAAGTGTCTTTGTTTGCAATCGGCACACCTCTGAAACCGATAATCATATATCCCGAGTTTGTATCAAGATATTCAACCTTGCGTTTTTGTGAATTTAAAGGGTGCTCCTTCTTAAAACTTTTCCTGACGGGTTTTTTGTATTCGTTTTGAAAGGCTTTTTCGACCATATCGACAACCTGAGGAGTGTCAACATCTCCTATAACCATTGTTACCATATTTGAAGGAGAATAGTAGGTGTTGAAATAATCAAGAATTTCTTCTCTTCTTATTGTGGAAATTATCTCTTCCGTTCCTATAACTTTTCTTTTGTACGGGTGGCTTGTGTACATTAAATCATTCAGATTATCGTAAACCTTTTTTGACGGGGTATTTCCGTCTTTGGAAATTTCTTCAAGAACGACTTTGCGCTCCATTTCGAGTTCTTTTCTCGGTAGTTGCGGGTCCGTAAGCATATCTGCATGAAGTTCGAGTGCGGTTGCGAAATGTTCGGAAGGAATTGTTATGTAATAATGCGTAAAATCCTTGCTTGTTGCTGCGTTTATTATTGCACCTTTGGATTCCATTATGCGGTCAAATTCTCCTGCGGGGTGTTTTTTTGTTCCTTTAAAAAACAAATGCTCCAAAAAGTGTGAAACGCCGTTATTTTTGTCGTTTTCGTTTATTGAGCCTGTTTTAACCCAGGTATCTATTGTCACAATGGGGTTGTTTTTAACCTCCTGAACAATCAGTGTTTGTCCGTTCGGGAGTTTATGAACGGTAAAATCCGAAGCCTGAACGGATAATGCGAGTATTAAAACGAAAACGGTTACAAAAATTCTTTTCAGCATATAAGTTCCCTCAATCAACATAACAATAATAATATAAATATCCCTCTCATGCCAATTGTTAAAATCGGTAATATTTAATCAAGCAACATAATTTCGCCGTCTGCGGGGGCGTAAATAAGGTCTTTAACGTTGGAGGTTCTTAAATCCGCTCTTGAAAGAGTTGAGTATCCAACGGTATCCATGTGGCCTGCAATCAATTTCCCTTCGGGATAAAACGCATTCAGATTTTTAATGTCTTCTATCCCCATATTAAGAGGCCCGCTGTAACTTATTTTTGAACAATCTGTGTTGACGATGATGTATTTCGGCCTATGAGTATCGATTGCTCTGCAGACTTCTTCACAGAAAACCGTATCTCCCGTAAGGTAAAGTGTCGGCTCGGTTTCAGATTTGAATACAACCCCCATTGCTTCCCACCGCATACCGTTTGCAAGAAAAATCGGCTCTGCAATTTCTCTTTTCCCGTGCCGGCATTCGGTTTTATAAAGATTTATTCCTTCAAAATCTGTTCCTTCTTCCTGCAGAATTTCAATGTTATTAAATCCTTCTTTTTCGAGCGCATTTTTGTCAAAGAAATCCTGAACGAAGATTTTTGTATTCTTCGGTAAAATTTCCTGCGCTGATTTGTCAAAATGGTCTGCGTGCAGATGTGTAATTATTACCGCATCAATGTTTTTGACAATATCTTTTGGCGGGAGCGGCAAAGAATGAAAAGGCCAAGGCTTATCAATAACAGGCTCATCTGATTCTTCTCCGTTTACCCCCTCTTTGGGTGCAAACATAGGGTCGGTTAAAAACCGCCTGCCTGCATAGTCCAATATCATCGTAGCATTTCTGATTTGATGCAGTTTCATAAATTTTCTCCGCTTTTTCTTATTTTATCAGAATTATTACAACATGGTAACCTGTTTCCTTTTTCTTTATCCTTCCCACGTCCCCCCCTTCTCTCTCTCTTATTTACCCCCCCCTTGACGGGTTGTGATATAATAGAGTTATGAAAATAAACAGAATAGCAAAACTGGCCGTTTTTGTTACCCTTGTTGTTTTTACCCAGAATTTAATTTCGTATGCTCATGATGATGAGGATTTGGAATTTTTTCACCCGGTAGAGATAACAAAAGGGAAGAATTTGTCCATGATAGATTGTATTTCCCTTGCATACCAAAACAGCCCCAAGATAAAGAGGCGGAAATACAATCTTGATATAGCGAAAAGTAATGTCGGGATTGCGAGAGCCGGATATTTTCCTGTTATAAATGCGGGAGTCGGGATTTATAACGAATACAATTCAAACCATGTTTATTATGACAGACATTACAGAGATCTTCCTGCGGTCGGGGTCAGCATAAACAAAATGGTTTGGGATTTCGGCAAGACTACTGCGAATATCAAAATGGAAGAGTTTTACAAAATCGGTGCCGAATACGAATTTATGGACAGCCTTTGCAGTACGCTTTTTGATGTTAAGTGGAAATATTATAACGTTTTGAGAACAAAGGCGGTCAGAGATATTAACCTTGAAAATCTCAAAATGCAGAATGATATTCTGAAACTTATGGAGAATAAGCACCCTGATTACGATAATGCTCAGGGGGTTTTGAGTGCAAACAAGATAGAATACATAGGCTCTGAGGACGCATATAAAAATGCGATGGTGGATTTGGATAACGCTATGTATCTCGGCAAACACCCTCAATACGATATAGTTCAGACGGATACTTTTTCTTATTATGTTCCAAAAGACCTTAAGGATTGGGAAAGGGAACACAAACCGCATACAAAACATGTTTTCCCTTTTACGAGAGAAGAAGCGCCGAAAATTGCTTACAAAAACAGTCCTGATTTGCATGTTTTGATTGCGACAAAAAAGGCGATGGTGCAGGCATTGAACTATGTAAAACGTTCATATTTACCTGAATTGGACGCAAATGTCGGATACGGATATAATCATACTTTGCCTGCTTCAAACAACAGTCTGCAGGTTGGTGTAAGTTTAAATTCTTCGGTCAACCTTATGGAATTAAGACACAGTATTAAGGGTGCAGATGCTCAACTTGCACTTGCGCAGAACGAGATTGATTTGTTCAAGCAGGATTTGTATTACGAAATTCAGAGAGCGTTTAATAATTTGGACAGAGTTGAGGAACAACTTCCTCATGCGAGAAGAAACGTATTTTTGTCAATGGGTACGTACAATGTGGCCGTTGATAAATATAAGCAGGGGCTTACGGATTTTACTGCAGTTCAGGACGCAAAACTTGATTACATAAATTCAAATATTGTGTATGTTAATAAACTTTATGAATACAATACAGCCCTTATTCAGGTTGAGATGGCTTTGCACTGCCACCTGATTGATATTCACAACAAATCAGGTCACGCAGTTCATCACCATTCCGACGAACTTATTAACAACCTTGTTGAAGCACTCGAATGCACAAAAGGCGATCCGAAAAAGACAAAGAAAAGACTGTTTTCAATCTTCAGCAAAGATGAAGACGATTCGCTTGATGAAGAAGAAAACCTGTAACAAATTATGCCTGTGCTTCGCTTACTTCTGCCACTTTCCTTTTGGCGATAGAGTCTTTAACTTTTGTTCCTAAGAATATGCCCAAACTGGTGGCAACAGCACTTATCAAATATGTTGAAAATCCGAGAAGATTTGTTTTGGCTACTTTTTTTGCAAGTTCAGGATTCAAAAGTTTTTTGGCATATTTATTACCCTTAATTGAAGCCATCGCTTCTTCAATTAAAATAGGTAAAAATGTTGCGAAAGTAAGTTTACCTGCATTTTCTTTTATAAATGTTGTTGTTTTACCCATTTTAGTTTGAGGTTCTTCGCCTGGAGCTTTTTTTGTTTTAAATAAAGCAATGGCCGCAATAGGTATCGCCAAAATTGTAGTCAGGCGGCATTTTTGAAGAATTCTGCCGATTGTACTTAAATTAGCATTCATTGCGTGACCGGTTTCGTGGAAAAGAGCAAGTCCGAGTTCTTTTTCCGGCATTATTATTTTTTTGCTTGCAAAAGTATAGCAAGCATTTTCTCCGCCTTGCATTTGTGCTTTAAATATATAAGCACAAATGTCCTTTATTATCTTGGGCATGAATCTGAAAAGGCTGTTATTTATTTCTTTGCCCATTATTTCAGTTATTTCTTTTGAATTTTCAGCGGTCGCTTTTATTACACCAACACCTTTTGCTTCAAGTCCGCTTCTTTTAATTGTATTAAACACGGAATTTTGAACAGCAGTGAGTTCTTCCTGAGAAATTTCTCTGCTCATATTTTTTATTGTTCTCATTGCCTTTTTAGAAACGGCATTCATAGGAATCTTTGTTGAGCCTTTTACTGCCGTACCCGTAACAACTCCGCCTATAACGGCACCGGCAGTCGGGTTTTTATATATCGGGTCTTGCGTGCTAACTGCAGTTGTCACTAATATAACCTTTCTAAAAACTTACACTATCACTATATTTATTAAGTAACGTTATTTACGAAAATTGCCTTCCGACTTTGTATTATTAAGTTATATTAAGTGTTAGTTATTAATGCCGATGAATATAGTTAGATATCAAGTTCCTGAGTTAACTGAATTGTAACTCTTTGTCCGGCTTTTGCTTTAAATGATGCTCCGGGGAGAAGTATTCCGACTGCAAGTCCTGCGACTGCACCGATTCCGACCCCGAGAGAGCCTCCGAAAACAAGCATAAAGAGGTTTGATGATGCTCCTGTTATCAATAATCCTGTTGTAACACCTGCACCTGCTGCGGCTGCCGTTTCTCCGACGGCTTCGACCTTATTCAGATTTTTTCTTGATAAATATTGTTTTTTGGTACAAAGTTTTGCGTGAATCGGTTTTGTTGTTCCGTCAGCAAACTGAATATATTTAAAGTCAAGGTAAACTTTACCGCACAGATGCAGAAGTTTCGGCTTTTTAAGTTTCTTGATTTCCGCAACAACTCTTGCGGTTGAAGGTATGATTACCGTTCCTTCCTGCGTAACGATATCGCTCGGGAAACGAAATTCGATTGTATCTCCTTTGCGGGCTTTTCTCCCGTTAAAATCATTAACGAAAGCGACCTGTAAAATGTCCTGAGCGGGGATTTCAACGTCGTGCGAACTTACGTAAACCGATTCAACAGAGACTTTTCTTGCCCTTTTTGTTTTTCTTATTGTCAAATGCTCTACTCTTTCCGTATCTGCCTGTTCAACAAAACTGTTATCCTGAGATATGACAGGAGCCGTAACGGTTTCGCTTTCGGTATAATTCTGCTCATCATTTGTGTACGGAATAATGTCGTCTGCCAAAGCCAACGGGCAGAATGCCAAATTTAAAAACACGCAGCATAAAAATAACGATACAACCTTTTTCATAAAAACTCCTTGATTTGTGCAATATAATATTAGCATAAAATTGAGAGATAAAAAAGG
>DBYM01000018.1:20835-21146 GCA_002309875.1 Cyanobacteria bacterium UBA1186 | reverse complement strand
TTAATGGCATTTTGCTGTTTCGGATTTACCATGCCTGAGGCGGCATCTATCGGTATAATCGGTGGTGCGGACGGCCCTACGTCAATATATGTTACGTCTAAATTGGCAGAACATCTGCTTGGGCCGATAGCAGTTGCAGCATATTCATATATGGCACTCGTTCCGGTTATTCAGCCGCCTATTATGAAACTTTTGACAACTAAAGCGGAACGTGAAATTAAAATGGAGCAGTTAAGAGAAGTATCTAAGAGAGAGAAAATCGTATTCCCGCTTATGATTTTACTTCTTTGTGTAATATTGCTTCCAAGTGC
>DBYM01000018.1:9722-20715 GCA_002309875.1 Cyanobacteria bacterium UBA1186 | reverse complement strand
AAACTTTCTGCGGGACAATTCTTAACAGTGCAGACACTGTTTATATTATTACTTGGTGTAATTGCATTTTCACTTGCTACTGCTGCAGGTGTATTGATGGCAAAGTTAATGAATTTGTTCAGCAGAACGAAAATCAATCCGTTGATTGGCTCTGCCGGGGTTTCCGCTGTTCCTATGGCTGCCCGTGTATCGAATAAGGTGGGCCTTGAGGCAAATCCGCAAAACTTCTTGTTAATGCACGCTATGGGGCCGAATGTATCAGGTGTTATAGGCTCTGCAGTGGCTGCGGGTGTGCTTTTGGCATTGTGTCATTAATAAACTGAATATATAAAAAATAACCGCTTATTAAAGCGGTTATTTTTTATTGTTTTACTTATTCATCTCCTGTAACCTGTCACAGGGATCGCAGTTTTCTCTGACTTTTTGGCTTGGTGCGCAAGGTGTAACTTCCTGTTTAATATCACACGGGTTGCATTTCTTTTCTTTTTTCTTGTCACAAGGGGTTGCATATCCTGTTGCGCATGGATCGCATTTCTTTTTCTCACATTTACAGTGTCCCCAATTTGCAGGATTTAAATATGACCAGCAGAATGCTTCTGCTGTCGGAATACTGAATGCAAAAATGCCTAATAAAGCCAGAACGGATAATGTTTTTTTCATAAGTTTACTCCTTTTCTATCACAATCATATTTTAGAAAAGTTTCATATAAAAACCATAACCCGATTGGAGAGCAAGTGTATTAATTTTTGGATTTATCTATTAATTTGCCTTTTTCCCATTTAAAGGACGAGCGTATTTCCGCACCGACTTTTTCAATTAAATGACCTTCTGATGCTTCTCTGAGTTTCTTAAATTTACTACCGCCGTTATTAAACTCATTCATGAATTCTTTTGCGTAACTGCCGTCCTGAATTTGTGCCAAAATGGTTTTCATTCGTTTTTTAGTATCTGAATTTATTATTTCTCCGCCTCTTGTATAATCCCCGTACTCTGCGTTATTTGAAACAGAATAGTGCATATCTTCAATTCCGCCTTCATAGATTAAATCAACTATAAGTTTCAATTCGTGACAGACTTCAAAATATGCCATATAAGGAGAGTAGCCTGCTTCTACAAGGGTTTCAAATGCCGTTTTGATAAGGTAATCGCAACCTCCGCATAAAACTGCCTGTTCCCCGAATAAATCCGTTTCGGTTTCTTCTCTGAATGAAGTTTCAATAATGCCTGCCCTGCCGGAGCCTATTGCCGATGCGTACGAGAGCGCAATATTTTTTGAATCTCCGCTGTAGTCTTTTTCAACGGCAATTAAGGACGGAACGCCTTTCCCTGCTGTATATTCGCTTCTTACCGTATGTCCCGGGGCTTTGGGTGCAACCATTATTACATTTATGCCGTCTTTCGGCTTTATGAAACCATAGTGGATATTAAATCCATGTGAGAACATAAGGTACTGTCCTTTTCTCATGTTTGGCTCAATTTGTTCTTTATATACCTTTGCCTGAATCTCATCAGGGATAAGAATTTGCACTATATCTGCCCATTTGACTGCATCTTCAATGCTCATTACGTTTAAACCGTAGTCTTTGGCTTTTATCCACGATTTACCGCCTTCTCTGAGGCCGAAAACAACGTTGCAGTTTGAATCACGTAAATTCAGACCTTGTCCGTAGCCCTGTGAACCGAATCCTATTACTGCAATCTTCTTGGTTTTTATTAATTCTGTATCAATATCTTTGTCAAAGTATATTTTTAAGTTGTCCATAAAGCCTCCTTAATGTAGTGGTGAACAGACATTTGTCCGTTCACCACTAACTTTACATCAAATTTGCAGTTTATTCAACTTGCGTATTAGTTACCCCAGGCTTTAACTGTAATCGTCTGGAATCCGAGGATATTTTTTCTTTCAATGTCATATCCTGCTAAGGATCTGATACCGCCATTTTTCATAGCAGTTCTAACACTGCAGTCTCCTACACCTACTATGAAGAAGACGCTTCTGCAGGTTGTTGTACCTTGTTTTGTAGGAACAACATTGGTATAACCGTCACCCGGAGTGGTCATGCCATTGTAGATAATACCTCCCAAAAATTCTGCATTAGCAGCGCCGATAGTTGTCAGACATAAGATTGCAAGTGTCAATAATACTTTTTTCATATTCCCTCCTAAAAACTTTCGGAGAGGAACTGCTCCTCTCCTGTAACACGTATAACTATTCTTCGTTGGATTCTGTTGTTTCATCAAGTAATGATACCTGTTCTCCTGCTGATTCTGCTTCAAGCATTGCACATGAGCCATCTGCCGGATCATAATCATCGTCGTCTTTGTCGCAATTTACGATTTTATTTACTGATGCGACTGTATCATTATCTATAAGATTTTGTGCCCTTACACCTGTTGCAGGTCGTCCCTGGCAAGATATGTCGCCTGCCTTAATTCTTGTAACAATACCGTTTGAAGTTACAAGCATAATTTCATCTTTTTCTTCAACTATTGTCAGAGCAACCAATCTTGACATATTTGATTTAAATTTAGTTGCAATCAGACCGATTCCGCCTCTGTTCTGCGGACGGAATTCGCTCAGTTTTGTACGTTTGCCGAAGCCGTCAGATGTTACAACAAGCAGGTCTGCATCATAATTTTTAGGAACAATATCACAGCCGATTATTGTATCTGCTGCTCTCAGTTTCATTGATGTAACACCTCTTGCGCTTCTTCCTAACGGTCTTAAATCTTCAATCGGGAATCTGATTGCCATACCGCAGGATGTACCGATTATGATTTCGTCATTACCTTTTGCAAGTTTTACCCAATTTAATCTGTCATTTTCTTCAAGAGAAATCGCTATGATACCGCTTCTTCTGATGTTAGCGAAATTATCAAGTTCTATTCTCTTAATATAACCTTTTTGCGTAAGCATAATAAGATTCATATCATGTGAGAAGGTGCTTACCGGAACGACTGCCGTGATTTGCTCTCCCTGTTCGATAGGCAACACGTTTACAATAGGCAATCCTTTTGACTGACGTCCGCCTTCAGGGAAGTCATAAACGTTCAGGCTATATACGATACCTTTTGATGAGAAGAATAGAACTTTATCGTGCATCATTGCCGTAAAGAAGTGCTGAATATCGTCATCGTCTTTGGTCTTAATGCCTGATTTACCTCTTGTTGCACGGTTTTGGCGTTCAAATGTATCAAGGGCGATTCTCTTCAGGTATCCCTGATGAGTGATAAATACTGCCATAGGCGTGTTCGGCGTTAAATCTTCGATTGTAACTTCGCCCTGTTCCGGAAGAATTTGCGTCTTTCTGTCATCGCCGTATTTTTCCTTGTCTTCAATAAGTTCGGCTTTGATTATGTCGAGAACTTTCTGACGGTCTGCAAGAATTCCTTCATATTCGGTAATTTTCTTTAATAAATCGTCATATTCGTTTTTGATTTTATCCTGTTCCAAGCCCGTTAATCTTCTTAACTGCATTTCAAGTATTGCATTGGCCTGATCGACATCAAGTCCGAAACGGCTCATCAAACCGTCACGTGCATCATCTGTTGTTTTGGATTTTTTGATTAATTCAATAACTTCATCTAAAGAGCCGAGTGCAATAAGTAAACCTGCCAATATATGGGCGCGGATTTTTGCTTTCTTTAAGAAGTAAATTGTTCTTCTTGTAACAATTTCAACCCTGTGTTCAACAAACTCGCTCAGAACTTCGTAAAGATTCAGAAGTCTCGGCTGCTTGCCGCAGAGTGTAACCATATTTACACCGAATGTTGTTGAGAGTTGGGTATATTTAAACAGATTGTTCTTAACAACTTCAGGTTTAGCGTCACGTTTAAGTTCTATTACGATTCTCATACCTTCTCTGTCTGATTCGTCACGAAGGTCTGAGATTCCGTTAATTCTGTTCTCTTTGACGAGTTCTGCAATCTTTTCTATTAATTGGGATTTGTTAACCTGATAAGGAATTTCCGTAACTATGATTGCAGTTCTTCCCTGTCTGCCTGCACCGCCGGGGATTTCTTCTATTGTGGCAACCGCAGACATTTTGATTGAGCCTCTGCCTGTTTCGTATGCCTGCTTAATATCATTTAATCCGATAATAGTAGCGGCAGTCGGGAAATCAGGTCCTTTGATATATTCCATCAGGCCTTCTACTGTGATTTGAGGATTATCTATTAATGCTATTGTTCCGTCAACAACTTCAGAAAGATTGTGCGGGGGTATGTTTGTTGCCATACCTACTGCGATACCTGATGAGCCGTTAAGCAATAACATAGGAAGTCTTACGGGAAGCACCGAAGGTTCTTCCAATGAGCCGTCAAAGTTCGGGTCAAAATCCACGGTTTCACAGTCAATATCTGCGAGCATGGATTGTGTAATTTTATGCATACGTGCTTCTGTATAACGCATTGCAGCCGCTCCGTCGCCGTCAACCGAGCCGAAGTTTCCATGCCCGTCAACTACGAGGTATCTTGTGTTAAAATCCTGTGCAAGACGTACTAATGCTTCATAAACAGAACTGTCACCGTGCGGGTGATATTTACCCAATACTTCACCGACAATACGTGCACATTTCTTGAACGGCTTGTCCGGAGTCATGCCAAGTTCATTCATTGCGTACAAAATACGTCTGTGAACAGGCTTTAAACCGTCTCTGACGTCAGGAAGCGCACGCCCGACAATAACCGACATAGCATAATCTATGTAGCATTTCTTCATTTCACCTTTTATATCTACCGGTACAATTTTACCGTCCGAAAACATGTTTTGCTGACTCAAAATCCTTCTCCTCTATCCCTTTACCCTTATATAGTAACATAAACATACTTTTGTTGCAAAGGTTTTGGGGCAATTTTAAGGGCTATTTTAAGGGTAAATTTTACAAATTTTGTCATGGGTTTTATTTAATTTATATATACTCTGAATGCTTGTAATAAATACAATTTTAAGTAGTGTAACAATTTTTGTAAATTTTGAATATTTCGGGCAATTTTCAGAGACAAAAATACTTTATATATATGTAAGGATTAAGGAAAAGGATAAAAACGCAAAGCAAAAAACAAAAAAATGACAGGTGAGAATAATCACAGAATCATTTAAAAACAGATTTCTTTTTATACTCTCTCTTAATATCCTCGTGTTTATTTAATGTTTGCCACCCAAAAAGTGACAAACTTTTCTTTTTGTACAGGGTTTCATTGAATATATATACGCAAGGGGGATTCCTTTACCCCTTTAGCCCTACCCGCGTTTGCAGATGGTTTGTGCAACATAGACACCTGAGGCTGAGGCCTGAATCAAACCTCTTGTTACTCCTGCGCCGTCGCCGATCGTAAACAGGTTTTTCACGCCTTCGGTTTCAAGTTCGTTGGTTAGTTTTACTCTTGCGGAATAGAATTTAACCTCTATACCGTAAAGAAGGGTGTATCTTGAAGCAGTTCCGGGAGCAATTTTATCGAGTGCAAAGAGCATCTCTATAATACTTTTCATTTGTCTGTAAGGTATAACAAGGCTCAAATCTCCCGGTGTTGCACATGCAAGAGTAGGCTCAATTATGCTCGCTTTAATCCTGTCAGGAGTAGAACGGCGTCCTTCAAGTAAATCTCCGAATCTTTGGACAAGAATTCCGCCTCCGAGCATATTCGCAAGGCTTGCGATATGCTGACCGTAGGCGATAGGCTCTTTAAAAGGCTCGGTGAATTTTTTGCTTACAAGAAGCGCAAAGTTAGTGTTTTTCGTTTTAATATTTGCATAACTGTGACCGTTAACTGTTGCTATGCCGTTATAATTTTCCTGAACAACTTCACCGTTCGGATTCATACAGAATGTTCTGACTTCATCACCGAAGGTAGGTGAATGATATACAAGTTTTGATTCATATAATTTGTCTGTTAAAGGGGCAAAAACGGGTGCGGGAAGTTCGACTCTGACACCGACATCTACGGCATTGTTTACCATACCGATTTTATTTTTTGCAAATTCGTGGGTAAGCCAATCTGCACCTTCTCTTCCGGGTGCAATTATTGTGTATTCCGCACGGATTGTTTCGCCATTGTCAAGAACTATTCCCTTTACCTGTTCGCATTCCACGATTAAATCTTTTGCCGCAACGTTGTTTAGGATTGTAATTTTATCACTCAGGTAATCCTGCATGTGTTTTAAGACATCTAAACTTCTTTCCGTGCCGAGGTGTCTTACGGGAGAATGAACGAGTTTCAGTTCGGCAAGAGCGGCCTGACGTTCGATTTCTCTGAAGGTATTCATATCCGTACCGAAAACTTCGTCTGTTGCACCGTGTTCAAGGTACATATCGTCTGCATATTTTATGTATTCTTCAACCTTTTCTCTCGGCATATAATCAACCAAATGGCCGCCGACATCAGGGGTAAGCGTAAGTTTTCCGTCTGAAAATGCACCTGCTCCGCCCCAGCCGCAAAGTAATCCGCAGCGTTTGCAGTTAACACATTTTTCGGAGCCCTCTCTTAAAGGGCATTTCCTTTTTTCTATTTTCTGCCCTTTTTCGATTAATATAACTTTCCACTCGGGACGTCTTTTGACGATTTCTAGAGCGGAAAAAATTCCTGCGGGTCCTGCTCCGATTATTGCGACGTTGTACATATCCTTAACTCCTGACTCATTCTCCATAACTAAGGATATATCAAACACAGAGGCAAATCAATCCTAACGAATTATGTCGGCAGTCCAAAAGAGTTATAAGGCAATAATTCTTTGGAATGATTTTTGTCAAGTCCGGTAATATTTCTTCACATACTAATTGCGGGGCATCTTTTTTTATGATATAATCTGTTCGTAGTAGTGTAGTTTTAACTGTAAAACCCGTCGAAAGACGTTTTCATATAACGGAGTGATACTCAAATATATATAGGAGAACGGAAGATGAACGCAACCGCAACCGAAACAAAAAAAGCAGTTAAATCTGCATTCAATGATGAATTCGAAAGTTACCTGAAAAAACAGCAGGTAAAAACAACCTTCAACGGTTCAGAAGTAGAATCATTCTCCTGGTACCGTAAAGCACTGGGGTTGGCATAAGGATATTAATTAGAAAAAGGGAACTCAAAAGGTTCCCTTTTTTAATGCTTGTTATTTGTTTGCCGTTTTTGTACCGACTTCGTTTCCGGCAAACATCAGGGCCAATGGAATAATTCTTGCTATATAATGTACAAATTTTGCATCAGAAATATAATTTGCCGCAACTACCATATCGTCAACGTGAGCAGAAAAGTCGGTCGCTTTTACTCCTCTTGATTTAGTGTTTTCAAAAAGAACATTGCTCAGCATATTCATTAAGAGATTGGCAACGTAAACCCCGACTATTAAACCGCAAATTGCAGAGAGCGTTTTTACGGGCTTGCTCGCATTTTTTGCAAGTTTAGAAGCCCCTTCAACCGTGAGAATAGGAATGGATATGTTCCCGATCTGCATAAGTGCTTCCCGTCTCTTTGCCCTTCTGTTAAGCGGGTCTTTGTCTATCATATACCCTCCGATTAAACCGCCTAAGCATGAGCCTGCACCTATTGAAATAACCTCTTTTTCGGTGAATTTAACGTTTGCAAGATAGGATTTTGAGATATTTTTAAACATTTTGGAAGGTTTAAGAGAGTATTTTGCGGATTTGGCAAGAATGGCAGTGCTTGCAATAACTCCAAGTGCCGTTGTTGTTGCAACAAGTGCTTTCTGCTTCTTACTGTAATAATTGTCCGTGTTTTTTCCATGTCCAAAACTTGTTTCAGACACAGGAATTTGAATATTTTTATTAGCGCTGTTAATTGGTAAAACCGGCATAATTACCTTCCTGCCATGTTAAAACGCCTAAAACTAAAAATTGCTTATTTAGGACTATAATATTTCGAAAAGTTTACATAATCGGAGAGTAGAATTTCGAGATTTCTTCGAAATATCTATCAAGAGCCTTATATCCGTTGTAGAGTTCATTTGTGACCGTAGAATATCTGCTTGCTATTATAAATTTCAACTCTTTGCAGCGGATTTGCAAAAGAGCATCGGCATCTTTTCTTAAAAGTTCATTGTTAGATGTTGACCATTTTTTAAGATATGAAAGTTCCTCGTTAATCTGCTTTATTGTTGAGAATTCGAGGGTATTGAAGTCGTATTTCTGAAGTAGTTGCTTTTCCGCATTGGTTATACGGCTCTGAACTGCCTGAAAATGGTATATGCGCTTGATAATTACATAATTATCGGCAATTCTTCTGTGCGAATACGGTACGGAACTTTTAGCCAACAATGCCGAAGTGGAAAGTGCCGTAAAAGAATCGTCCTCGCTTGAAAAAGCGCTTTGAATAGGATAAACGGTATCTATCTTTTTATTCGCCACAAAAATACTCCTTCCCTCTAACCTCAACTTACAACAATAATACATTAATCGTGTATTAAAGTCATTAGTATTTTAAAAAATATTAACATTTTTAATAATTATCGCCACAGATAGTTAATATTGCTTGCTTTTTTACCCCCTTCATACTAGAATGTTGCTAATGTGTAGCCGGGTCGGAATTAAAAACCTTACCGGCAGGAGAATATAAATTAAGGAGACAGAAGATGACATCTAGAAAATTTTTATTTACTTCCGAATCAGTAACGGAAGGCCACCCCGACAAAGTTTGCGATCAGATTTCTGACGCTATTTTGGACGAGTTTTTAACAAAAGACCCGACTTCAAGGGTTGCCGCAGAAACAACTGCAACAACAGGTATGGTTTTGGTTTGCGGTGAAATTACATCTAATTGCTATGTGGATATTCCGCAGGTGGTTAGAAATACAATTAAAAATATCGGTTATGAAGGCACTTCAGGCGGAGGATTTGATGCTAATACCTGCGCGGTATTAACAAGCATTGATGAACAATCCTGTGATATCGCAGGCGGTGTTAATAAGGCTTATGAAACAAGAAGTGATAATGCTGATACTTCAACTTCCGAAACAGATAATCTCGGTGCAGGCGATCAGGGTATTATGTTCGGGTATGCATGCAATGAAACACCGGAATTAATGCCGCTGCCAATCAGCCTTGCTCATAAACTTTCATACAGATTGGCTCAGGTCAGAAAAGAAGGCAAATTGACATACTTAAGACCTGACGGAAAATCTCAGGTCACCGTTGAATATACAGACGGCAAACCTTCAAGAATAGATACAATTTTGCTTTCAACACAGCATGCTGCTGAAATTAACGGTATAAGCGATAATTCAAAAGTTCAGGCAATTATTAATCAGGATTTGAGAAAATATGTAATTGATTACGTTTTTGAAACAGAATCAATTAAGCCCGATTCTGATACAAAAATTCTTATAAATCCGTCAGGACGTTTCGTGGTAGGCGGTCCTCAGGGCGATTCAGGCTTAACCGGACGTAAGATAATTGTTGATACATACGGCGGTTATTCACGTCACGGCGGCGGTGCTTTCTCAGGAAAAGACCCGACAAAGGTTGACCGTTCCGCAGCCTATGCAGCACGTTACGTTGCTAAAAATATTGTTGCAGCAGGTTTGGCTGACAAGTGCGAAATTGAACTTGCGTACGCAATCGGTGTAGCAGAGCCGGTTTCGATATTTGTTGACACATTCGGTACAGGCAAAATTTCAGACGATGAAATCTCAGATTTGGTAAGTTCAAACTTCGATTTAAGACCTGCTTCAATTATCAGGAATTTTGATTTGAGAAACTTACCTGCTAAAAATGGCGGGAAATTCTACCAGAGATTGGCTGCATACGGTCACTTGGGCAGAACTGATATCAATGTTCCTTGGGAGAAAACGGATAAGGCAGACCTTTTAAAAAACGCATTAACCGCGCTTAGCGCTCGTTAAGTGCGGATATAAACAAAAAATCCACTCAGTAAAATGAGTGGATTTTTTTTTGTTGTTATTACAAATTAGCCTTTTACAACTATATTCACGAGCTTTTTGGGAACGACAATGACTTTAACAATTTCCTTTCCTGATGTCAGTTCCTGTACTTTCGGGCTTGAAAGCGCAGTTGATTTTAATTCTTCATCATTTACACCTTCATCAACTTCAAGTTTGTCCTTGACTTTGCCGTTTACCTGTACGACTAGAGTTATTTTGCTTGCTTTTGCAAGGTTTTCGTCGCATTCGCACCAAGGCTGGTCGTGAATTGAGCCTTCAAATCCAAGTTCTTTCCAGATTTCTTCAGCCATACAGACGGTAACAGGTGACATTAGTTTTATTAATGTAATGGCCGCAAAACTGAATACGTTAATATCTTCTTCAGTAAACTCTTTAATACTGTTTTTCCATTCGTATATCGCATTTGTCAGTTCTCTGTATTTAGAAATTACGGTGTTGAACTGAAAATCGTTTGAGATATCGTTTGTAATTCCTTTAATTGCGATATGAACGGTACGTACCAAATCGTCATTTTTGCGTGCGAGCGGGAAAGTTAATTTGTAATCTCTTTTAATAAGATTATTATTTACACCATCGCTGTATAAACGCCAAACTCTGTTCAGGAACTTATAGCATCCTTCAACGCCTGCGTCTGACCAGTCAAAATCTCTTGCCGGAGGAGAGTCTGACAGTATAAATAATCTTGCGGTATCAGCCCCGTAATTTTCAAATATTTCGTCAGGGTCAACGGTATTTCCTTTGGATTTTGACATTTTAGAGCCGTCTTTAAGCACCATACCCTGTGTAAGCAGGTTTTTGAAAGGCTCATCAAAACTGAGTAAGCCGCAATCCTTCAGCGCTTTGGTAAAGAATCTTGAATACAATAAGTGAAGAATGGCGTGTTCTATTCCGCCGACATATTGGTCAACGGGGAGCCATTTATCCACTGTATCTTTATCAAAGCATTTTTCTGCGTTTTTAGGGTCTGAATATCTCATATAATACCAACTTGAGCAGACAAAAGTATCCATCGTATCCATTTCCCGGCGTGCTTTGCCTCCGCATATCGGGCAGGTTGTTTCTGCAAAAGTCGGAGAAGTTGT
>DBYM01000018.1:8462-9673 GCA_002309875.1 Cyanobacteria bacterium UBA1186 | reverse complement strand
GGCAGGTTCTCCTCTTTTTCGGGAACAATTCCGCACTTATCGCAATAAACTATCGGAATTGGCGCACCCCAATATCTTTGACGTGAAATCAGCCAATCTCTCAGCCTGTATTGGGTTTTAAATTCACCGTATCCTCCGTCAACCGCTTTTTGGGTAATTGCCTGTTTTGCCTGTGTATTCTTCATTCCGTTAAATTCGCCCGAATTAACAAGCACACCTTCATCTATGTATGCTTCATTTTGGCAGTCAGAAGGATTTTTAGGGTCTTGTATAACGACTTTCAGCGGGAGGTTATACTTTTTGGCAAAGTCAAAGTCCCTTGTATCGTGTGTCGGAACGGCCATTACTGCTCCGGTACCATATTCTACGAGGGCATAATCTGCGGTCCAGAGCGGGAATTCTTCTCCGTTAAACGGATTTATACAGTGAGTTCCCAAAGGAACGCCTGTTTTAATTCTTTCGGTTGAAAGACGTTCGATTTCCGTCATTTTACGGGCATTTGCTCTGTATTCTTCAACTGCCTGCCTGTTCTCAGGTGTTGTAAGTTTTTCAATATCTTTGTATTCGGGAGCAACGACAAGGTAGGTTATGCCGTAAACCGTATCAGGACGGGTTGTATATACAGGGACCTCAAGACCTTCGATTTCTTTTACCTTAAAACGTATAATTGCGCCTTGTGATTTCCCAATCCAATTCGCCTGCATTGTTTTTACGTTATCGCCCCAGCCTTTTAACTTTTCTAAATCCTGAAGGAGTTGCTCCGCATAATCGGTTATTTTGAAAAACCATTGTGAAAGGTATTTCTTTTCAACCACGCTGTCGCATCTCCAGCACTTCCCGTCAATAACCTGTTCGTTTGCAAGTACTGTTCCGCATTCGTTGCACCAATTAACTGCGGCTTCTTTTTTATATGCCAATCCTTTTTTATAGAGTTGTATAAAGAGCCATTGCGTCCATTTGTAATAATCGGGCTTGCAGGTGGTTACCTCTCTGTCCCAATCGTAAGAAAGGCCAAGCATTTTTAACTGCTTTGTCATATATGCAATATTTTCGTCTGTCCAGGTTTCAGGGTTTGCACCGTGTTTCATTGCCGCATTTTCGGCCGGCAGACCAAAACTATCCCAACCCATCGGGTGAAGGACGTTATATCCTTGTGCTTTTTTGAATCTTGCAATTACGTCGGTGATTGTGTAATTTCTGACGTGTCCCAT
>DBYM01000018.1:460-8414 GCA_002309875.1 Cyanobacteria bacterium UBA1186 | reverse complement strand
CTGTTTTGCGGTGTATGAAAAACTTTATTTTCGTCCCAAAATTTTTGCCATTTTTTTTCTATTTCCTGCGGAAAATATCCCTCTTTCATTTTATCCTCCAAGCAAAATACTATCGTGTTAATTATAACACAAACGTATTTACACGCATTTGCTACAGTTTCTAAACATCAATATCTTCATCGGTTTCAATTTCTGGAGCATCGGGCTCAGCAACAGTGTTCGAAAGTTTTTCGTTAAGTTCCTGAAGTGTTATAGACTTGTCCATTTTCTTAAGAGCATTTAATACGGCAAGTTTGTAATCAGCATCTGCTCTGTTCTTTGGGTTATCGACGATTTCTCCGATTTTCTGCCCAAGGAAACCCATTACAATAATGGCAGGCAGCAGCAATATACCTGTCGATATTATGGCATGAACGTCTATCCTTCCGATCTTAATAATTGAAATTGTGCCGAGGACTATGACAGTTATTACTATAAAAAAGTTTCTTACGTTTTCTGTATTATCCATTATTTGTTTAAATTCTCCATATCTTTTTTCATACAGAATTGAATCAGTGTCATTTTATCGATATTAGACTGGTTTGTAAATCTTCCTGATATTACGTATAATCCGTTATCACCTTTTTCTACCCTGATAAGTTGATATTTACAAGAAATTTCCTGTTCCCTGCTAAGTTTTATAGTTACCTTGTATTCCTTTTCCATATCAATATTTTCAGATGTCTGAAGTTTCATACCGCCTGCAGATATGTCAAGAGTTCTTGCTTTGTGTACGGTATCGCCAAATACAAGTTCGACATCTTCATTAAATTTAATACGGGTGAATTTACGGCGTTGTAAAAATCTGTGTTTAACGGGATTTGCTATGGAAAGTACATTATTTTCCAAATCTTTTATATATGACTCAAAATAGAGATATCCGTTATCCGTAAGTGAATAAAAATCGCAGATATGATTTTTTATAAGACCGTCAGGTTTAAATTTCAGTTTTAATTTAAAACCTTCCTGGTCAACGGAAATAACGTCGCCTTTATTTGAATTCTTAAAATCCTGCGGAACAACAGTAACTTTTTGGTCTTGTTTTAATAATTCTCTCATAACATCTCCTATATATTAATCCATTTTTATTACGCCTACTGATTTTACTTTGACATTCGGGCTTATTTCAAGATATGACATAATTGCTATTTGCGGGAAACTTCTTTCAACAAGATTCCTGAACAGCATTCTTATCGGAGCGGAACACAGTATTACAGGCTGATTACCCGTGGCTGTTATTGCCTTTTCAAGTTCAGTATTTAATTTGGCAAACAGCGCACGTGCGAATTCAGGGTCGAGTGTAACACTTTGGCCGTCAGGGCTGACTCCTTTTACTATAATATTCTCAACTTCAGGCGAAAGAGTTATAGCATATAAATCTCCGGTATCCGCAAGATTTTGTTTGCATATGTTTCTTGACAGCGCCTGTCTCACGTGTTCAGTTAAGAACGTAGGACTTTTGTTGATTTTGGACTGCAGGCTTATTGTTTCTAAAATTGTTTTTAAATCTCTGACGGCAACACCTTCCTTGAGCAGGTTTTGCATAACAATCTGAACATCGCCTATTGAAACGTCCTTCATTATATCCTCAACATATTCTTCCGAAACTTCTTTCTTAAGGTTGTCAACAAGTTGCTGAATGTCGAATCTTGATATAATTTCGTATGCGCATTTCTTAATAACTTCCGTTATATGTGTAGAAATAACGGCAGAGGCTGAAACAACCGTATAGCCTGACATCTCTGCAATATCTTTATCCTTAGGCTCAATCCATATTGCAGGCAGGCCAAAAGCAGGCTCTATTGCGTGAATGCCGTTAATAGTCAGGTTACCTACAGGATCTCCCGCACACATTGCAAGATATCGTTCAGGATAGACATCGCCTGTTTCAAGAGCAACACCTTTGAGTTTAATTTGGTAGGAATTTGGTGATAATTGGAGGTTATCTCTGACTCTTATTGACGGAAGTACAATACCTAAATCGAGAGCAGTCTGTCTCCTTATTTGAGCGATACGTTCAAGTAGGTCTCCGCCCATTTCGACGTTCAGAAGTTGTACGAGCCTGTAACCGACTTCAATTTCTATCGTATCAATATTAAGAAGTTCCATAACGCTTTCTTTTGTTGCTTTGGCGCGTTTTTCTTTTTTGCCGAGTTTTTCCTGCTGTTCTGCTTCGGCCTGTTTGGTTGCTTCCTGTTCTTGGGTTTCGGTTTTCTCTTTTGTTTTAAGGAATGCCATTGTGCCTGCAATCGCCGCAATAATCAGGAACGGAGCGGTAGGCATGCCGGGGATAATACCCAAAACGGTGAGCAAGCCGGCTACAACGCCAAGTATTCTGGGGTCTGAAAACATTTCATTTTTAATATCGGTAGAAAGGGACTCGTCTTTACCTGTTGCACGAGATACTATCAAACCTGTTGCGGTTGAGATTAAGAGAGCAGGAATTTGTGAAACTAAACCATCGCCGACGGTTAAGATTGTATAAGTTCCTAAAGCAGTTTGTAAGGGCAAATGAAGTTGGATAACACCGATTACCAAGCCGCCTACGATATTTATCAACGTGATTACAATACCTGCGGTTGCATCGCCTTTTACGAATTTGGAAGCACCGTCCATTGTACCGTAGAAGTCTGTTTCTCTTTCAAGTTTGCGTCTTCTCTCTTTTGCCTGATCCTCATCAATCAGACCGGAGTTCAAATCGGCATCGATACTTAATTGCTTACCCGGCATTTTATCCAATGTGAAACGTGCTGAAACTTCTGCGACACGGGTTGCGCCGCCTGTGATAACCATAAAGTTGATTAATACCAAAATACAGAAGATTACTGCACCTACGACATAGTTACCTCCAACTACGAATTCTCCGAAGGAGTTAATTACGTTTCCGGCTTGCCCCTGAAGCAGAATAAGACGCGTTGAACTGACGTTTAAGCCTAGCCTGAATAGGGTTGCAATCAATAATACGGTAGGAAATGATGAATAATCAAGAGGCTCTTGTGTGTAAAGGCAAACCAGAAGGATAACAACTGCCAGAGAAATATTTACGGTAAGAAGTATATCAAGCAATGGGGCAGGAAGGGGTATAACCATCATGCAGACGATTACGACCAAACCAATCGCCAGAACAATATCGTTATTTTTGAGTATCTGCGATAACTTTGTTAAATCCATCTTCCTGCCTAAGTCTCTCTCTTACTATTGTACACGTATCCTAGGATTTCGGCAACTGCTACATATAAATTCGACGGTATCATTCCGTCAACAGGAACCGTGTTATATAATGCCCTTGCCACCGGCCTGTTTTCCACTATCGGTACGTTGTGTTTCTTTGCAATATCCCTGATTTGGAATGCTAGATAATCGACTCCTTTCGCAACAACTATAGGTGCAGGTGCCTTGGTCTTATCATATTGAATTGCAACTGCGTAATGAGTCGGGTTTGTAACGACAACATCGGCTTTTGGAACGGAAGACATCATTCTCTGTCTTGCCATTTGTGTTTGTATAGCCTTGATTTTTGCTTTAATTTTCGGGTCACCTTCCGTGTCTTTATATTCGTCTTTGACTTCTTGTTTTGTCATTTTGATAGATTTTTCGTACTCGTAGTTTTGATACTTCTTGTCGAGATACCCTAAGATAAGCATGGCCAAGCACATATTAATCATCATGTTAAGAAGAACTGAGCCTATAATATTCAGTGCGATAGGGATTTCAAGCCCGACAAGTCCGAGCAGGTCTCCTTTTCTGCTGTTTATTGCAGCATAACCGCAGGCGCCGACTATAACGATTTTTAATATTGATTTTGCGAATTCGACCAAAGAACGGGGCTGAAAGGGATTTACTATTCTTTTGGCATTCTCAAGCATTTTTCTCGGTTCAAGGTTTTTAAGATTAAATTTAACCTTTTCCAAAGAAAATACATGCCCGACGTCCATTCTGACAACTATTATTGCAATTACTACAAGCAGGCAGAAAAAGGGCAGGACAATTATTCCCAAATACCTGAAATAAGGGTATAAAATGCCGATAACACTTGTAGTATCTACTGACGACGGGTCAAGATTGGTAAATGTTTCATGCATCATACTTTGTATGTTTAAATATATGTATTTTGAAAAAACGGCAAGCAGAGCAAGTCCGCCTACCATAACCATGGCGGCTTCCATATCTTTGCTTTTTGAGACATTCCCTCGGTCACGTTCTTTTTGTCGCCTTCGGGCGGTCGCCTCTTCCGTTCTTTCTGCTGCTTCGTTTCCCATTTCCTGTCCGTATTATTATTTGATGTGTTGCGAAATTTTTAAAATATCAACGCAATCCGCGTTACGAATTGTTCTATTAGAACTGCCATATGTTCTGCCATTGGTCTCATAAACATCAATGACAGAAGCAGGCCTAAATATATTTTTAATGGCAGTGAAACCATAAATATGTTCATTTGAGGCATCATTTTAGAAGTGAATCCCAAAAGGACGTCTGTAATGAAAAGAATCCCGAATATCGGGAGTGCGATGCCTAAACCTACCGAAAACAGTTGCCCGGTAACAATTATAATTTGATTAACGAGTTCGGGTGAAAGCGTTATTGTATAACCGACGGGCAGACTCTTAAAACTGTTGTATAATGCCGAGAATAACCATTGATGTGCTCCCAATCCAATGAATATCATTGTTGCAAGATAAGTGTATGCCTGTGTTAATACAGGGGAACGTCCGCCTGACGACGGGTTAATTGCCTGGTCTGCAGCCAATCCCATTTGTATTGTAAACGTGTTAACACCAAGTTCAATTCCAGAGAAGAGAATATTCGCGCAATAGCCTATTACGTACCCTGTCAGATATTCCTTAAACAGTATTAAGGTGAGTGCCGGGACGGAATTTGGAGTCACAAAGTTTGAATTTGCCTGAACGATTGGGAACAGTATAAACGCAATAACAGCCGAAAGCCAAACTTTGACCTGCGTAGGGATTGGGTATGTTGAAAATACGGGTGCTGAGGCAAAAAGTCCGGATAACCTTGTAAAAATGGCCATAAATAAAACTATATTGCCGACTGAGAATAACACATCAAGATTAAACATTACAACGCACCTACCAATTGCGGAATAAATGTCATAAATTCATGTACTGTTGTTATGAATATGCTGAACATCCAGGGTAGCAAGAATATTAACAGCAGTACGCAACCGACTATTTTAGGCACAAAAGTAAGGGTTGATTCCTGAATTTGTGTAACAGTTTGGAAAACGCTGACCATTAAACCCAAAACCACACCGACCAGCAAGATCGGTACAGCCATCTGAAGCGTTAGTATGAACATTTTTTGCAAAAGTGTAATTATTAAATCCTGCATACCTTACCTACCTCGCAAAACTTTCTACCAGCGACTTCACGATTAAATACCAGCCGTCAACCATAACAAACATAATCAGTTTAAACGGCAGTGCAATCATTGTAGGCGGCAGGAACATCATACCCATTGATACAAGTACTGAAGACACTACAATATCAATAACCAAAAACGGCAGATAAACGACAAAGCCTATTGTAAATGCTGTTTTAAGTTCACTCAAAATGAACGCAGGCAAAAGGATATATGTCGGAACATCATCTTTCGTTTTAGGTTTTTCGATTTTTGCCATTCTCACAAAAAGTGCCAATTCTTTTTCGTGTGTCTGCCTGAACATAAAGTTTCTTATCGGCTCAATCCCTCGGTCTAACGCAACCTGCTGAGTAATCTGATTGTTCATGTACGGTTGCAGAGCCTTTTCATTAATCTCATTAAATGTCGGGGCCATAATGAAGAACGTTAAAATCAATGCTAACCCAGTTATTACCTGATTTGGCGGTAATGACCCCGCACCCATTGCCTGCCTTGTAAGAGCCAAAACAACGACCAATCGTACAAAGCAGGTTGTCATAATTAAGATACTCGGTGCAAGTGTCAAAATCGTTAACCAGATAAGGATTTGTAATCCGTTAGTAAAATCCTGCGGTGTGTTTGCCGTTTGCAGTCCTATATTAATATTCGGGAATGTCATCGCCGCACATGACGGCAATACCGACAGCAATAGCGTAAAAAACGCCAATCCGCATTTCTTTATAATATTCATATGGTTATCCTTAAAACATCAACTATCAAAGGAGTATAACACTCCCCCAAACCATAATACTATATATATTAAGACTCGACAAACTGTTAAGTTATATTACACTGTTATTTTGAAATTTTTATGTGGCGTTCGTCGCCATCTCCGATTGACGTACTTTTTAGTCCGTACTGTTCGGCAAGTTCGTGTTGAAGTTTCCTTATGTGTTGGTTTTGAGGTGCAAGTTCAATGGCGGAAGCGCCTTCCGAAATTTTCTTTATTGCATTTTTTGCTTCGTCCAGAGCGAGTTCCGTTTCATCTTGATAACCCTCTGCTTCAGCCTCATCAAAAGGTCTTATGTCAAGGGCATCTTTCAGTACTTTCTGAATCTGAGCCATTGAGTTTGTTTTTACATAGAATATCTGAGCACGGTATTCTTTGGCGGTATTTAAAATCTTTGCTCCGCCTTTGGCAAAGTTTTTATGTGCAATTACCAAATCCGCATCTTCAACATTCCTTGTAATTTCCAAATTAAAATCAAGCCGTTCGATAATCTTTTCCACTATCGTTCTTGAAACCGCATACAGATATACCTTTTTCATCGGTTTATTTTGTTCGCAGTATTTTTGCCGTGAGAACGAGAAGTTCATCTTATTTTCTTCAGGTTTTTGAGCCTCTGTTACAGTGGTTTCCTGTTTAGCCGTTTGCGGCTGTTCCGTATATTCTCTATCAACTTTGCGTAATTCAGGACGTATAGGCCACCCTCTTAATATATAATCAACTGCTTCAGATGCATTTTTATATACGGCAAGAGTATTTCTGTCAAGAATCTCTATGACTATATCAAATGTCGGTTGTTTTTCTCTCTCAAGCACTGTTTTCTGCGAGGCTCTGCGCTTTGCTTCATCGTCGCCGAGTGTAACGGACTGAATCCCTCCGACCAAATCGGAAAGAGTCGGATTCTTTATCAGGTTTTCAAGGCTGTTACCGTGAGCGGTAGCAATTAACATAACTCCGCGTTCTGCTATTGTCCTTGCTGCCTGCGCTTCTGCTTCAGTACCGATTTCGTCAACAACAATAACTTCAGGCGTATGATTTTCAACGGCTTCAATCATTATGTCTTTTTGAAATTCAGGCTGAGCAACTTGCATTCTTCTTGCCGCACCGACAGCAGGGTGAGGAACATCACCGTCTCCCGCAATTTCGTTTGATGTATCAACAACTACAACACGCTTCCCGAGTTCGTCAGCCACAAGTCTTGAAATTTCTCTTAATTTTGTTGTTTTACCGACTCCCGGAGGGCCTAGGAACAATATGCTTTTACCTTGTGTGCAGATATCTTTGATACAGTTGATAGTTCCCGTTACTACACGACCGATACGGCAGGTAAGGCCGACTACTTTGCCCTGACGGTTTCTTATTGCGCTGATACGGTGTAGTGTTCCGGGGATTCCCGAACGGTTATCGTGCGTAAACTCCTGCAGATGAGATGTAACAAAACTTATGTCATCTTCATCAACAATTTTTTCGCCGAGTTTTTCGATTTTTCCACCGGCACGACGAATTTCCGGAACTCGTCCGATATCAAGAACGATTTCTATTACGTCTTCAAGACTATCCTCTGTCAGGTTTGAGACGACTTTTCGGGGCATTATCGACAAGAGTTTGTCAAGGTCATTTTGTAACTGTATATCTGTCATGCTTATATAGATTGCCTTTCCAACTTTACGTTATCGGCGGTAAACTATCTAAGTTGTCTCCTACCTTTATTATAACATGTTTTTACACTTGATTTTGTTTTTTGTCACCTTTATTAAGAAATATTAAGGC
>DBYM01000018.1:0-428 GCA_002309875.1 Cyanobacteria bacterium UBA1186 | reverse complement strand
AAAATAAGAAACGAAGCGTGTGCTTCGTTTCTTATACCAATTTCTCTTTTTGTTTTCTCTCTTTTGTCTAACGTTTGTTACGCCGATTTTTGCTTTTTGCTTTTTGCTTTTGCCTTGTCTTTAGCCTCAGGTTATTTACACATATATAAAGGCAAAAATTTTGACCCGATTTCATCTTAAAAAATAATTGTTACAATATTTAACAATTATATATTTAGTTTATACCCTCCGCCATAAATGGTTTCAATATACTTCTTATCTCCGGAGATTTTATCTATCTTACTCCTCAGGTGCCTTATATGCACTCTGATTGTTTCGACGTTGTCATCAGGCTCGTATCCCCAGACTTCTTTCAGCAATCTTTGGGCAGAAACCATATTGCCGTGGTTTTGGAATAACAGGTTGAATATGTCAAACTCAATCGGAGT
>DBYM01000069.1:40383-53877 GCA_002309875.1 Cyanobacteria bacterium UBA1186 | reverse complement strand
TCTTTTAATACATGTCCGAGTTTCTCATTACCCGTATATCCGTCAAAAGATTTATCCACACCGGCAGAAATGTTCAGCAAAGGATAATGTTGTACGTTATATAACGAATTATTGTACTCATAAACAGGTGCATATATAGAAGAATCGTTTGATACCTTCTTTACCGCTTTGGTCAAAGCATCATAAGATTTTAAATAAAGTGCCTTATTTTGGTCAGGTTTTAACTTGTTTACAGTCGGTGCCAATACCGCTGCCACTACACCAATAATAACCAGAGTTATTAAAATCTCCGCCAAAGTGTATGCTTTCTTTTTCATTTTACCTCCTCAAAGTTCCAACTATCAGTATTATAACATTTTACGGCAAAATTACAATTGCAAATTTACAATATATCAAGCGGGTCAACGTCAACGGCAAGTCTTATATCTTTCGGTAACTCAATTTTGTCCAGAAATTTATGAATAAATTCATGCCCGTTTTTATCTAATTTGTTTTTTATTAGTATCTGAAATCTGTAATAGCCATTAATTTTGGCAATTACACATGGGGTCGGGCCGAGTGTCTCAAGATATTCGGTAAAACCGAACTTTTCCGTCATGGTATTTAATCTCATTGCAAGTTCCATTGCCGATTTTTCCGCCCTGTAATTATTCATAGAAGACAAAATTATTCTGACTATCTGACTGAAAGGCGGATAATCAAATTCCTGCCTTGCTTTAATTTCTGTTTCAAAAAACTTTTCAAAATCCTGTGATTTTGCAGTTCTGAAGGCATAATAGTCGGGATTATACGTCTGGAACAGAACTTTCCCTTTGTATTCTCCTCTTCCCGCTCTCCCCGCTACCTGAGTTAAAAGTTGGAATCCTCTTTCTGAGGCTCTGAAATCCGGAACGGAAAATCCCGTATCCGCACTTATTACACCAACAAGTGTAACATTAGGATTGTCCAGACCTTTCGCTATCATCTGAGTCCCGACTAAGATGTCTATCTCGCCCTTCTGAAAACGATTTAACAACTCAATATGTGCATTTTTCCTTGTCAAAATATCGCTGTCAATTCGTTCTACTCTGTATTCAGGGAAAAGTTCCCTGACCAAAATCTCAATCTTTTGAGTCCCCGTACCCGAATTTGTAAGAGCATCACTTCCGCATGACGGGCAAAATTCGGGCATACTCATCTCTTTTGAGCAATAATGACATTTCATCTTTTTGCCGTCAGAATGCCAAACCATAGGAATTGAGCAATCCGGACATTCAATAACCGTTCCGCAGGATTTACATTGGGTATAAGTTGAAAACCCCCTGCGATTCATAAGCAGAATAACCTGTTTACCTGCTTCAACCGTCTCGGTTATCTCGGTTTGCAAAGGCTTTGAAATAATCCCTCTGTATGCGGTTCTGCCGTACTCCTGCATATTAATAACTGCGGGAACGGCAAGCGGAGCGTTGTTATATCTTTTTAGAAGTTGAAACAAATTATTATTATTCTGTGCAAAGTAATAAGTTGAAACATCAGGAGTTGCAGAGCCTAAAAGCAATGGCGCCTGATAGAATTGTGCAAGTCTTTTGGCCACTGTTCTTGCATCGTAACGCGGAGCAGGACTTGTCTGCTTATATGCCCCTTCGTGCTCCTCATCGATAATTATCAGCCCGATATTCTGCAACGGAGCAAATACCGCAGAACGTGCTCCAGCAAGTATTTTAATCTCATTCTTGTAAAGCCTCTGCCAAACATCATATTTCTCTCCGTCAGAAATACTGCTGTGCCAGATTGCGACGTCATTTATACCGAACTTCTTTGCCAGCCTTTTTGTAAGTTGAGAGGCCAGTGCAATTTCTGGAGCAAGGAACAGTACATTTTTACCCGAATCAATTACGTCTTTAATAAGTTTGAAATATATCTCAGTTTTACCTGATGCGGTTACTCCATGCAAAAGTATAGGCTGCTGAGATTTTAGTTTCCCTTTAATCCCTTCGTAAACCTCCTCCTGCTCCGGAGTCAATTCATACAACGGCTCTGTCGGAACATCTTTGAATATTGTAAGCGGATTTCTGTAAACGTATTCGAGATTAAATTTTACAAGCCCTTTTTCCTCTAACTTTTTCATCGTAGTTCTCGTTGTTTTAGTTCTCTCCTCAAAATCAATCAGAGAACATTTCCCGTCAGATTTTAACCCTTTAAGAACTTCTCTCTGACGTTTCGTAATTCCGCTTTCTTTTGAAGTCTTATCCGACTGCAAAGCCAATTCTCCCATAGGAGTCAGTTCAACAGACTGTTCCGTTTTGGAATTCTTTTCAATAAGTTTCATAGGAATAGCCGCATTCAAAACCGAAACAAAATCACAGCAATAATAATTTGCCACCCATTCAAGCAGTTTCAGATACTTAATAGAAAAAAGCGGTGTTTCGTCCAATATTCTGTTAATACGTTTTGCCTTTATTCCTTCGGGTAAATAATCCGAAAAGCCGACAACAAAAGCATTCACCAAACCCTGCCTTCCGAAAGGTACGAGAACAGGCTGGCCAATCTGAATTTTATCCTGCATATCATCAGGAATCAGATAACTGAAAGTTTTTACTCCCAAGGCTTTTATATTTATAAGAACTACGGCATATCTCATTAAAGATATTATACTACAAATTGCTGTTAATAATTCTGTCTATGCAAGCCTTTGGTGAATATGACCATTCGCGTTTTGAAATTCTTGAAACCTTCAGGCCCGTTCTCTCAATGATTGATTGCTTTTTCATATCCGAGACTTTTGAATGGATCTTGTCTTCAACTCCGTCACATTCAACCACAAATTTGTCATCAACAAGCAAATCTACACTCAGACCTGCGATTTCGCTTCCGCAAATAACCTTGTGTCCTGCTTCTCTGAATGCGTCGGCAACTTCTTTCTCAAATGAGTTTTTATAAACATTTTCGTCAAATTCGTCGGATTTTAACAGTGCAAATCTGTTTTCGTATTCTTCAATAAATCCGAAATAACTTCTCAAAATACCCTCTGGCAACTCTCTCGGATTCTTTGAAATAAAGTTTATGGTCTTATATCTTGCCCTCGTAATTGCGACATTGAACAGGTTCGGTTTTTGTAAAAATACCAGGCTTTGCGGGAAACTGTTGTTTGCATAAGCCCAGGAAATAAGCATAATATCCCTTTCATCACCCTGGAAAGTGTGTGCGGTACCTATTTCAATCTGATGTTTTTCCATCATATGCTCAGAAAGGACTTTTGCAACAGATATTTTTAACTGCTCAACCTGCGCTCTGAAAGGCGAAATTATACCAATTGAAACAGGTTTTTCGGGATTCTTTCTTTCGTCCTCTATTACAATTTCGTGCAGACGTTTTACAAGTGCCTCTATTTCGGGCAGATTTCTTGTAGCGTCCATATCCACCTTTCCGTCAGGAACGACAACCGCTTCAAGCACCTTGGAAGAATTATCGTTTCTTCTCATAACTCTTATCCTGTTACCGTAAAATTCTTTATTGGAGTACCCGATAATCGGCGGAAGACTTCTGAAATGTTCGTCCAATAAAACAGGGTGCATTGAATAGTAATTTGCCAAATCGAACATTGAATTTGTTCTGAAACGCCACATAAGTTGATATCTGTCGGTTATGCCATACTGTGACATAAACGACTGCTCTTTTGCCTTCTCTAAGAACGATAAGTGCGGCAATTGCTTGTCATCACCAACAACAACTGCCTTCTTTGCCCTGTACAAAATTGGGAAGCAACTTGCAATATCGCACTGAGAGGCTTCGTCAATAATTACAACATCAAATAATCCCGGTTTAAGAGGGAGCGAGCCTGAAACGGCATAAGTCGTAACACACCAACAGGGGAATGCTTCCAAAAGCGGTTTAAAATCTTCTGTTTCAAGCAAATTATTTTGCAGTTTTCTTCTTGCAACAAGAGATTTTGAATGAACAAACAAACGTTGTCTCTTCACCTGATCTCTCATCAACCCTTTTAAGGCCTCTCTGCGCTTGCTTTTCAAAATATCTATGGCGAGTTTTTTCTGTTTTTTACGCAAGGTCCTTAACTGTTCCGAAATCACATGAATATTACCCGTTGACTGAATTTGCGTTTCAATAATTCTTGCCTGACAGATAAGTTTTGCGAACTCAAGTTCTGCCCCGAGTGTCATTAAGTTTTCATTGTTTACTTCAAAACTCGAAAGTTTAAGTATATTCTTCAGTTTTCCGACCGAAGTCGTATTTTTAATGCCTGCCCAAAAACCTGATTTTTCTATATTTGAAGAAAGTGTAGAAATTATATTTTCAATAGCGCTTACTTCATCGCCTTTCAGGTTTCTCTTTATAAATTTATGATTTTTATGCGCAGGCTCTTCAAGTTTAATCTGCTCATCAAGTTCATTCCATTCGCCTTCAAGTTTAATAATAGATTCCGCTTTCTTTTCTAAATCAGATACGGTTTTCAAAAGGCTTTCCATATCAGAAACATCGCAGAGTATAGAACTTTCAACTCCTTCATCGATATCAACCTTATTGGAGAGCAAATCCTGCAACTGCATACTTAGTTCTCTCTGATAATTAAGCCTGCCCGCACGCAAAGCAAGGAAAGGCGCACCCAATTCATTCAGCCTTTCTGCCACCACGTCAACAGCCTTATCCATTCTTGATGCGACCAAAACAGTTTTTCCGTTCGCAATCAAATGCGCAGCAAGATTAACTATTGTCTGAGATTTTCCCGTTCCGGGAGGGCCGAAAACAGATACCAGTTTCGAATTTTCAACATTTTTTATAACATTCAACTGTGCGTCCGACAATGACAACGGTGTTACCGGGAAAAACTCCGCAAGTGTTTTTTGCTGAGTATCGGTCGGTTTTGACTGAGTATATTCCTCATTAACAATATTTAAAACCGTCTCTCTGTAAACACCGCTCGGCTTCTCTGCAATCTGAGTCAGTTCGTGCAATACCCCCGCCGTAACGGAAGGCCTCTTTGTCAGAATTATTGCGCACTGATTTGTTAAATGTATTTTTTCATAAGTAACCGCCGATTTTTTTGCGATTTCTTCTTCATCTTCTATAATCTCATCAACATTGTCGGCATCTATTTTGGTATTGTAAAAATCTTTGGTAATATTGTCTTCTTTAACATCGTTTTCATGATTTAAAGTAATATCAATATCAGGAACAATAGCCTTTAACGTTGTAAGGAAAATATCCATTTTTTCTTTTGTAATAGGAACGGAAGGAACAACGTCCAAAAGACCTTCCAACAATGTTTCCGTCTCGTCTTCATCGTCGCTTTTTTTCATAAGCGCCGTCAAAGCACCCGTATTCAGAGAAACAAATTCATCGGTAAGCATACAGTTTATGTTCACACCGTTTCTTTCAAGCCTGCAGGGAGAATACAAAAGCGGTGTTAAAAACTCGCTCTTTTTACCTGATTTTGCTTTCCCTACAAGGAACAAATATCCGTATATCAAATACTTATCTTTTTGGCTTGCATCGGAGAGAGTCATCAATTCGGTAAGTTTGTAATCAGAGCCTTCAAGACGCAAATATTCCAAACCTTCGGTAAACAGTTTGTCTTCGCCGTCAAGAAAAATCCATTTGTTGTCCCTGTCCGCCTTCAAATTTCTGAAAGTAGAACTCTTAACCTCCTCCCTGACACAATCATGAAGGTATTGGCTCAGTTTCTTTATGAAACTGTTATTGAATGCAGAATTTATTGCTCTCGTCGCTTCCTGTAACATATTCTCTTCTCCGTACTTATATGAATACTTGATTATAACATATTTTACCACCTCTTTACAACTTCATTTGTATGAGAAAATGTGGTATTATAGGGCTATGAAATTGAGAGTTTTGATTTTATTAATACTGCTTTCCGTAAATACGGTTTTCGGCGAGGGGGAGATTCAGACGCAAACAGAGCGCCCTGTTCAGAATCCTGCAACCACCGCACAGAACATTCCGTTTGAAAATTGTACAAAAATATTCAGCGGAATGAATAAGGAAAAATTATTTTATCTCACTCTCGGGGCAGTCAGCGCAAACAAATTTACGGTCGAAGAAATACAAACCTATAACGGATACATAATATTTACGGCTGCAAGACAAAAGTACCTTGCTACAATAGCCGGAATAGACAACAATAATTCAATTTTAAAAATAACACCCTGCAATGACATTTATTTCTTCCAGCCGGGAATTTTGACAAATATGTTTAAATATATCGAACTGAATTCAACAACGGAGATTAAATAATGAAAAAACTTGCTCTGCTCTTAATTTCAATATTCCTGCTTGCAGGCTGTGCAAAAAAAGAACAGAATAAAGTTGTAACCTTCTGGACTTTGCAGATGGGTGATTTTGCGCCTTATATAAATAATGTTATTTCGGAATACGAAGCTGAAAACAGCGGAGTAAAAATCAAATGGATTGACGTTCCCTTTTCTGAAGGCGAAAAAAGAACTCTAGCCGCAGTTATGACAGATTGTCCGCCCGATTTAATCAACCTTAATCCTGATTTTTCCGCAATTCTTGCACAAAAAGGCACACTTGAAGAAATTCCCGAAGACAAATTGACTGAATTTAATCCTGAAATCGTAAAAGCACTGCGCTACAACGGGAAAACTTACTCCGTTCCCTGGTATGCAACAAGTGCAATTACCATTTATAATAAAGCGCTTTGGAAAGGGGATTTGCCAAAAACTTACCGGGAACTTGCCGATATTTCAAAGGAAATAAAAGTGAGAACAGGTGTTTATTCTTATCTCCCGACAATTACCGAAAATGATACTATGATAAAAATTCTGAATAAGTACGGAGTTTCGGAAATCGAAGATTTTAATTCCGCAACGAGTGTTCAGGTTTTTGATATGTTCAGAAATCTCTATAAAAATAAACTTATCCCGCAGGAGACAATCACAATGACATTGCGGGAGGCTCTTGAGCAGTATATGGCAGGTAAAATCGTTTTCTTCCAAGGCGGTGCAAATTTCTTAAATATGGTCAAAGAAAATGCCCCCAAAATATACGCACAGACAGATGTTACCGAACAAATCAAAGGCCCTGTGGGACAAAATGATTTTTCGGTTATGAATTTTGTTATACCGCTTCGGGCGAAATATAAAAATGAAGCCCTTGATTTCTGCCTGTTTTTAACAAACGAAAAAAATCAACTTGAACTTGCAAAAATGACAAACGTTATTGCTACAAATTCAAACGCACTGAAAAATGATTTTTACAATGATTATTCCGACCTGACCGCAAAAGCACGTTCAATCAGCGCAAGGCAGGTTAATCACATTTCTCCGCAGGTAAGACAGAAACAAAATCAAAAAGAAATAAACCTCGTTATAAATACTGCCGTTCAATCCGTTCTTTTAGACAAAGATTCCACAAAGAACATTCTTGACAAAGTTGTTTCCGACTTAAGGGGTAACTGATTTAATCCTGTTCGGGATTTACGGATTTTTTGTAATTACATTTACGATTTGAGCAGGCCTCGACAACACCCGTTTTTGTTGTACGTCTGATAATCAGTTCACCGCACTGCGGGCATTTTTCTCCCGTCGGCTCGTCCCAAAGTGCAAAATCGCAATCGGGATACTTATTACAGCCGTAAAAAACTTTGCCTGATTTGGATTTCTTTTCTACAATTTCGCCATCAGCACATTTAGGGCATTTTACTCCCGTTGAACGTATATAACGTTTGCGTTCTTTGCATTCTGTACATTCAAAATACTTACCGTAAGGTCCTGTTTTCAAAACCATTTCACCGCCGCACTTTTCACATTTTTCGGTCACTGCTTCAGTCTTTTCCGTTTCCGGATTTTCAGACTCTGATGAACTTTCCAATTCGGTAATATTATCAAGTGAAATAATTGTCTTACATTCGGGATAACCTGAACAGCCTAAAAACTGATTCCCGTATCTGCTTGTTCTTACAAGCATTTTGCGTCCGCATTTCGGACAAACTTTGTCACTCTCTATCACGACCTTCTGTGCCGTCTTCATAACGGAATTAACTTCAAGCATAAACGGAGTGTAAAAATCCTGCAAAACGGTGTTCCATACGGCTTTTTTATCCGCAATCATATCAAGTTTTTCTTCCATACCTGCGGTAAATTTGTAGTCCATAATATCAGCAAACTGCGACACTAACTGCTTGCAAACTGTTTTCCCGAGAAGTGTCGGAGCAAGTGCCTTATCCCGTTTCTCGACATATTTTCTGGTCTGAATAACCGTAATTATCGTTGCATAGGTTGACGGCCTTCCTATCCCCTGTTCTTCGAGCGCTTTAACCAAAGAGGCTTCGTTATACCTCGGAGGCGGCTGAGTGAAATGCTGTTTGGGATTAACTTCTTTGCAGTCAACCTTATCCCCTTCGTTTAAATCTGGAATCTTTGCATCAGATTCTTTCTCGTCATCTTCCGCATCATTATACAGTTTCAAAAAACCGTCAAAAAGAATCTTACTTGTTCCTGCTCTCAAAGAATAATCTCCCGCCTGAATATCAACGGATTTATTCGCAATCTTCGCAGGGGCCATTTGGGAGGACATAAATTTATCCCAAATAAGTTTATACAGTTTATACTGATCCGGAGTCAAAAACTGTTTAATACTTTCAGGAGTTCTTTCCGGATATGAAGGTCTGATTGCTTCATGAGCGTCCTGAACATTCTGTTTCCCTTTTACATATATATTTGTAGAAGACGGATAATATTCTTCACCGTAATTTGCAACTATAAAATCTTTTGCCATCTGATGCGCATCATCTGATATACGAACAGAGTCCGTTCTCATATACGTAATCAGACCGACAGGGTTTCCGTCAATTTCAATACCTTCATAAAGTTTTTGCGCTACCTGCATAGTCTTTGAAACACCAAATCCTAATTTTGAAGATGCAGCCCTTTGCAAAGTAGAGGTTATAAAAGGTGCGGTCGGCTTACGGCTTGTTTCTTTTTTGGTAACCTTTTCAACTTTGTATTCACAATTGGGAGAAAGCAAATATTCCTTAACCTTATTGGCTTCTTCCTCATTATTTATATCAATTTTTTTATTCTTATACTTGCTGACTTCCGCTTCAAATTCTTTACCGTCTTTGTTCATAAGAACGTGAACAGTCCAATACTCCTTTGGTATAAATGCTTCGATTTCTTCTTCTCTTTCACAAATCATACGCAAGGCAACAGACTGAACTCTGCCTGCTGAAAGATGATAATTCCCCAATTGTTTCCAGAGTACGGGAGAAAGTTTATAGCCTACAAGTTTGTCTAAAATCTGTCTGGTCTGCTGAGCCTTAACCTTATCCATATCAATCTGTCTGTAATGCTCAACTGCATATTTTACAGCCTTTGGAGTAATTTCGTTAAACTCTATTCTGAAAACCTTTTTGTCATCAACATCAAGCAATTCCCTTACGTGCCATGCAATTGCTTCCCCCTCGCGGTCAGGGTCTGATGCAAGATAAATCTTATCCGAACGTTTTGCAAGTTCATTTAATTTGCTGACAACTTTCTTCTTCTCAGGGATTACAACATAAGTCGGCTTAAACCCGTTATGAACGTCAAAACCCAAAATATTCTCGGGCAGGTTTCTTACATGCCCGAAACTCGCTTCAATCTGATATCCGTCTCCGAGTATCTTCTTTATCGTTTTAGACTTAGCAGGAGATTCTACTATTACAAGAGCCTTTTCGCGTTTTGTCTTTTTAGGTTTTTCTTCTGTAAATGCTTCGCTCATAATTTGGTATATCTGTCTCCATCTACCTGTTTTATTAAACCGTGAAGTTCCATTTCTGTCAAATTGATTAAAAGTTCATCGGTTTCCATACCCGTTTCGGATTGGATTTCATCAAAGCCTTTCGGTTCGACGGATATTATATTGTAAATGCCCAGATATTTTTGCGGAATTTGTTCGTTTCGTTCAGGGGGTTGTACTCCTTCAATTTCCCAGGAAAGAGCATTTAAAATATCCTCTCCCTTCGTAACCATTGTTGCTCCGTCTTTCAGAAGTTTATAGACGCCTTCCATATTGACATTGTTGATTGCACCCGGAATACACATCAACTCTCTCCCCTGCTCTAATGTCAGATTTGCGCTAATCAGCGCTCCGCTTTTTATTGCCGCCTCGCCGACAACAGTTCCGTACGAAAGACCTGTTACAATCCTGTTTCTCTGAGGAAATCTGAATTTTATCGGCTCAAATGTCGGATAGTATTCCGTAACTACCGCACCCGCACCGTTCTCTATTTTTTCATATAAATCTTTGCTCGTACTCGGATATATATAGTCAAATCCGCTTGCAATAACACCTATCGTTTTAAGATTATTCTCAACAGCACTTCTGTGAGCCTGAGAATCAATACCCGCCGCCAAGCCTGAAACTATGCATATATCCGTATTCCTCAAATCGGAAATAATTTTATTTACACCCTCTTTGCCCGCAAAACTTGCTCTGCGTGAGCCGACAAATGCAACAGTGCGCTCCAGATTACACGAGAACAAATCCCCTTTATAAAAAAGTGTCATGGGCGGATTTGGGATCTGTCTTAACATATAAGGATACTTTTCATCATCAAAAGTCAGGATTTTAATTCCCTTATTCAGAATAAAATCTAAAGTCTGATCCGGATTTACTCCCTTTTTCTTGTTAATAAAATTCTCGGCCTTTTTAACAGACAGCCCTTCAATCTGCTTTAAGTCATTTAACGTTGAATTGAAAGCAGTCTCAATATCTCCAAAATAATTATAAAGCCTTTGGATAAAAGTGGAGTCTAATTGTTCAATCGAGGCAAATGCCGTCCAGAATTTTGTTTTCACGGATTACACCTTCGCTTTTATTCTCTCAATCAGTTTGTTAACCGAATCCTTTTCTGTCTGTGGAATATCAAATTTGGTATATTCCTCAAAATATTCAATCGCATCTTCAAAATCGTTTCTTGCCATAAACAAAATACCGACTTTTTTATACGCAAGAGTAAATTTATCATTGACCGCAATGGCCTTAAGATAATTTGATATCGCCTTATCAACCTCGTTATTTGCTTCATAAGCCTGAGCAAGAGAATAAAATAAAAGTTCGCTGTCGTTTTTGTACTGAAGAACGTTTTCGAAATTTGAAATCGCACTCTCATAATCACCGATTTCAAACATAACGTGTCCCAAATCATAATAAGCATCATAATTTTCCGGCTCGCCGTCAAGCACACGCTCGAGTTCATTAATCGCATCTTCATACCGCTGGTCTTCTATATAGACCCTTGCAAGCAAATGTGCAATGACAAGGTTATTCTCTAATTCGTAACTCCCTCTCTGCAAAGTGCCGATTGCGGAGGCTAAATTCCCGGCCTTAAAATACAAATCCGAAAGATTTATATATGCCTGAGCCATATCGGGAGCAAGTTCTATTGCCTTCACATAACAGTTCTCTGCATGTTCAAAATCACCGACAAAAGTATAAGCAACACCCATATTGTTATACACATCAGCATTATCAGGCTCATTTTCCAACACTAAACTGAAGGCATCTATACATTCCTTGTATTTACCCTCTTTGAAAAACGACATTGCCTTTTCTATATTTTCGGACATTACAAATCTCCGTTTACGTCTTTGGTGTCAATATTATGTATAATCGTTCTTACATTACCTTCGGCTTCAAAATCCTTCGGGTCAAGAGATATTCTTATCTTATCCGCAATTATATCCTTATCCGCCTGAACAATCTTAGAACGGCCTACAAAATATACCTGATTCGGTTTTGTTGTTCTGCCGTCAGGAAATACCGAAACTTTAGGTCCCTGCGCATAGTAATCATCAAACCAAATCTTTACGTGTCCTGTTCCTATATAAGAATTTTGAGGCTTATTGTATTGCTGATAATCCGAGTGGATAGTAAGTTTTTTACCGTCATCAGTATAAGCAACCGTCTTTGTATTCCCCGTAACACTCATTTCTTCGGTCAAAGGATTGTAAACAAAGTGATGTCCTTCTGACATATTGTTGTTCTGCGTAACCTTTGCGTTCCCAATCAGGTCAATCTTCTTAACTCCGCCTTTTGTATCCGCTATAATAACTGCCTTATCTGAAAAAGTTTCAATATCTTTATATTTGATACCTACGGAGCCGGTTGCAACCATTACGTTACTCTTGGTGTCATATTCCTGTTCATCTGCGTTAATAACTACAATCGGAGTGTTGCCTTCAGTTATTATTGACTGTGAATCACCCTGTGCCTTAACAACTTTGTTTATAAGAGAAACCTGCAAAATATTTGCCTTAACTTCTCTCTTCTTGCTTGCCGTAACTTCATAAGCATAAGGCTTATCATAGAAAGTTGCCGTATCAAGTTTATTGTTTCTTCTTATGCTGACATCGGCTCTCGGACTCTCTACGGTCAAATTATCCAATTTTACCGTGACTCCGCCGTCGAGTTTAATCTTCTTTTCTTTGTCGGAAAATGTCTGTGTCTTGGATTCAATAATCAAATCCGATGCCAAAACCGACAACCCTGTGAGTATTAATAACGAAATTACCAAAAACTTTTTCATTACTTCTCCTTATTTATTACTGAACAACTTTGTTTCAGTCTTTCCTGCTATCTTAAATTTATCATAACCTGCATTAATTATACACTTTTCCGCAGTCGCCACCAAATCCCCGCCTCTCCTGATCCTGACGTTGCCCTCTGCTATGGTATCTTTATCAGAGCCCGTCCAGACCAATTTATCAGCCTCAAGCGAGGTATCATCTTTTAAAACAATGTATGTATTGTCATAAAGAGTTATAACCCCTGCAGTTTCATCATACGAGCCTTTTGATGACTGAAAACTCATTGCGACCTCGCCGTTTTTATAAAAATTCCCAACAACATTATTCAATGTTGCCATGCTTGTACCGTTGCTGTAGCTTCCGTTCTCTCCGTATATTTCAAAATACTTATTCCCGTTTTTGGTTTCGGTTATTATTATACCTATTGCATCAACCTTCTGCTTATTCCCGTCCCTTACCTGAGAACGGTTGAAATTTCCCGTGATGATTGCTGCAGACATAAATGCCCAAACCAAAATAAAAATTATAACAAAGGCAGAAATAAGATAAGTCTTTTTCTTCTTATCCAACTCCCCAAACTGTTTTAAAAACTTATTTATTTTCTCCATAGTTGTATTCTAGCACACAAACATATTTATTGCGAATATTGATGTATGAATTTATATTTCAAAACTAAAACGGCGGGACTTGTGGTCTCGCCGTTTTATTATTTACTTATCTTTATCGCCTATTTGTTTGGTGTGTATGGTCTTACTACCGTTACCGATCCGTCAACGTTCTTACGAACTCCTGTATCTTCTTCTTCGTCGAGGTCAGCTGCGAATGCTATCGGTGTATATACTTGACCTGCGTCTATTGCTGTTGCTACCTGATCCGGTAATAAGTTGTTCAAGATTTTTACGTTATCGTTGTCCTGTACATTCGGCTGGTTAGGAGTTGGTTCAGGGCC
>DBYM01000069.1:25630-40264 GCA_002309875.1 Cyanobacteria bacterium UBA1186 | reverse complement strand
TATGTGATTGTTGTTTCAGGATCAATTGTTATTTGTTCTGTCTTGATGATATCTGTGTATTTAAGAGTGTAATCTCTGCTAGGAAGTTCAACCGTTAAGTTCTTAGTTTCACCGTCAACCAATACTGTGTCAGCGTGTACATCTTTACCGATTACGATATCGTGCTGGTCAGATGCCAAGTTTACGAACTTAGAGTTTACACCGTTGATGTTCATATCATTCTTTGATCTGATGTATGCAGAACCGTCAGGTGCGGTTTCAACTTTGTTTACGTTTCCGCCTTCAATCTGAACGAATGCTTTTTGAGTTGCTACAGGAAGCGGAATGTAGTTTTCCATTACATCAATCAAGTAGTCAGGGCTTGAGACACCGCCGATGTATTTGTTAGCCTTGAAACTGTATTCGTTAGCTTTAAGAGTTGCTTTACCATCAGTCAATATATTCAAAGTACCTGATTCCATATTAATTTTGTCTGCAGAAGTATTGATTGTAGTTGTTACGGAACCTTCACGAGCAAGTGCGTTAAGATCACCCTTTACGTTCAAATGACCATCTGCAAATTTTTCTGTGTCGATATTGTAACCACCAATGTGGATATTGTGAATTGAATCAATGTTCATGTTGCCGCCGATTTCGTTGTCACCGATTACGTGAACGAAGTGCTTAACTGAACCGTTTGATGCAACTGTTGTCTTCAAATTAGCGTCACCGCCAACATTGATGTTACCAACTTCAAGGAAACCGCCTGAGTTTGACATATCCAAGTTGCCGTCAACCTTAGCATTTCTCAAGTAAGAAATTCTGCCGTCTGTTTCAATCTTGGCATTCTTGCCGATATGTAACTGATGGTGGTTGCCATCGTGAATTGTTTTGCCTTGTGCATCAACACCAGCCTGGTCATCAACATAGTTTAATGCGATGTTACCGTCAGTTTTAACATTCAAGTTACCCTTGAAGTCACCGCCGTTAACTGTCTTAACGAGGTCCTTACCTGAAACGATATATACATCACCATCAACACTTACAGATTCCATTCTGACTGCTGTATGCTGAGTGTCGTTGCTTGTTGTAGGTGCTACCAAATAGTTCTGACCGTCTTGTGTAACAAGTCTGAAACCATTCTGCGCTTTAACTGCTGTCTTAACAGCGTCTATTGAAGGAGCAGTGATATTGAATTCACCGCCAACAGTGAAATCTGAATTCTTAATTGTTATTCCGTTAACTGCTTCCTGATTCAAACCTTTAATATTATAATTTGAGTCAACCGTGATCGGCTGAGTTGTCAACATTACATCACCTGCAGTGGTAAATGTTGCACCATCAAATAACATACCGTTCGGGTTTGAAATAATCAACTTTGCGATGCCGTTATCAGCGTTGATTTTACCATAAATCTGTGACATTCCTGTGTTAACGGTATTTAAAACCGTTATGCCTTTTGCATTTTCAACAGTGTTAAAGTTCAATGTTTCATTTCCTGCAACATTTAATTTGTTCCAGTTAACTGTTGAGTTACCTCTGAAGTTCAAGTTTGCAGTGTTACCTGTTTTTGTGTAACCTGCAAAACCGCCGCTTGTGCTGTTAATTTCTGCACCGGGTAATACTGCGTCACCTGCTACTGCTATCTGCATTGAAGCAAACATTGTGCAAAGTGCAATGGCTGAAAGTTTTTTTGTAATGTTTCTCATATTTATCAATCCTCTATAATCTACGTACTTATATAAAGATTTTTCGTTTTCAAAAATTGCCTTTTTTGTTAAGAATTGTAACAACGAATTTTCATTCATAGCATTAACCCTTTTCCAACTAGTTCCATCATACAATTAAAAAAGCGTAAAGAAAATAATTTGCGCTAAAAAAACGAAATATTTAACAAAACGTTACAATTTATGGCATGTGTATATAAATTTAGGCATTCAACCGACTATTGCATTGTAAATAAGTTGAGATGCCTTTACGATAAAATCCTTGCCGAGTGATGAATTATAGGGCCTTTCAGCCAATATTACCACTATATACTTCTTTCCGTTCGGAGCAAATACTATACCTGCATCACCAAGCATGGTACCTATGTCGCCCGTTTTGTGTATAAACAAAGCGCCTTCGCCGAGTCCCGCCTGAATGAGTCTGTCATTCTTTACATGACTCATGTAATCTATGATATATTCTCTTGAATTAATATTAAGAAATCCGGGGTTATCAAGATTGTATAAAATCTTGGCAATATCGGAAGCGGTTGTTTTGTTCGTACCTTTTAAATCAGGAAGCCATGTTCTGACGTAGGTTTTTGATATCCCCCAATCACGAAGCCCGATATTAACATCGTCCATGCCACCGAGTTTTGACATAATCATGTTTGTAGAAGTATTGTCGGAATCCTGAATCATGGTTTTTGCGAGATAATCCATATTGTATGACTTACCTGCCGGTTCATATTGTAAATTGCCCGAGCCTGATGAACGGTATTGCTCCGTCATTTTCATTTCATCATATATAGTAAACTGATTTGCTTCGATGGATTTAAACATGCGCACCAATATCGGAAGTTTTATTATGCTTGCCGCAGGGTATATTCTTTCCGAGTTTATGTCAACATACTGGCCCTGGTCATATTCCCATACATAAATAGCGGGTTTTATTGAAGGATATTGTGACATTAATCCTGCTAACTGCTGTTTTAATCCGGTCATTTCAGAAGTTTGGTACATAGTTGTAACTTCACTGTGCGTTTTTTTAACGGTAGGGGTAAGTAATATTCTGTTGTTGAACATATCGTTATTCAGATATTTGATTGTAGGACGTGCCATACTGTACAGATTGACACTTGTATTATATGCGGGGTCCTGAGTTTTCATATCGGTTTTGTAATCCGTAACCGCAGAAAGGTCATCAGGAAAAACAACCTGTTTTACCATAGAATTGAAAGCCGTCGGGAAAATGAAAAACATATACGCACACAAAGTCGTCATAACCACTGTAAGTCTGAAAAATTCAACAATCGGATTTGTTTTTTTCTTCAGGAGTTTCTTCTTTTTGGGCAAAGTACGGGCAGGAGCAGTGACTCTCCGTTCAGGAACAGCATATAATCTTCTAACCTCTGTCTGCTGCCGATATGCGTACAACGAATAACCCTCCAAAAGCGCTTTGTATTTGTATAGTAACATTATGTTAAGTTTTGTTAAATCCTACAAAAAGTTGATAATTTTGCCCGAAAAGAATGGTCGGAAAGCCGAAAAATTATACGTTAATACTCTATAATCACAACGGGCTAACGAATTATGGCGATGTTTTTGCCATAGGGGTAAATAAAAATATAAATAAGGAAAGGAAATATGATATGAGATTTTTTTTAGTTCTGGTATTAACAATGACTATTCCTGTATTCGCAGCCTGCCCAATTGACGGTACGGGAGAATTCTGCGGAGGAGCGGGGAATATAAGTTTTCCGAACACGGGAATTGATGACGGTCTGATTACCCAGCCGCCGGCGCCGTTAAGTTCAACAGGTATTCCCGATTTGGAAAAGAAAGAAAAACAGATAAAAGAATCGAACTTCAGCACAACCCGACAAGCCAAAACAAATCCCACCTCAAGAGATTATTCTTCCGAAGAGCCTCTCAGAGATTTCAGGCAAAACAATTCAAACTACAGTTATAACGCAAGTTGTCAGTTCGGGATTTGCGGTCAGACAGGAACTCCCCAACTTTTTCAGCATAGGGGAAGATAAAAAAAGGACTCAATTAAGAGTCCTTTTTTATAAACATACTAGAGCATATTCTTTCTGATTTTTTCTTTTGCTCTGTCTAACTCTTTAATTCTTTTCTGAACTGCATTAACCTGTTTCTTCAAAGCCGTTCTTTCTGCTTTTATTAATTTGTACTGTGCATCGACATCTGCAAATTTTGTCTTAACATTCAACAGTTCATTTCTCATATCGACCTGGGCATTCTCAAGTTGGCCGATAGCGTTTTGAATATTACCGTTGCCGATTGCTTCCTCTGTGGCAGTGCTTAAATCCTGCGAAGAAATCGTTGTTGTATTACTGAATGTTGTATCGTTGAAATTCAACGGCGTAAATGCGCTGCCGTCAGCAAAAGCCGCACCTGCAAAAACTACGCAAGCCGCCAAAACGTAAACCATATTTTTCATGCTTCTCTCCTCGTTTAATTACTATAATATACATCATATTACATCTTTTGACTTTTGCAAATTTTAAAAATTCGTTACATTTTGTAATATTCAACAAAAAAAGAGCAATTTTTCCTCATATATATTTTTTATATATATAAGGATATTATTATCATGAGTATATGCAGTGCAATCACACAATTTAACAGAGGTTTTATGACCGGAGCGAGTTGGAGTCTTGGCTTCGGCATAGCCAATTTTATAAATAACTCGCTTTTCGGATTTAATTCGTTTATGCCGTTTGGATTCGGATTTGGATTCGGAAATTTTTACGAATATCCCGACTATCAATTTTCACAACTGCCTCAACTCCCGACATACCCCGAGATGAACGGCAGTATATGGGATTTTTCATCTGCTCAGCAGGCAAATTACAACATCTCAACAAGTATGCCGAACTTTGATATATTCACTCCCGCTTTTGGAAGTGCTATGTATCCGTTTGAGGTGAGCACAAAAAACACAGGAAAAACAGACAATTCCGCTAAAAAAGGTAATGACATAAAAACAAGAGTCGGCTCATTCACAAGCAGCGCCGAAACATTCGGAGTAAGAATGGCAGAAAATGCAAGTTATTATGTAGGCAAAGTTAACAACGACAAAGAAGGAAATACTCTTTTCTCTAACGGAGTAACACAACACTGGTGTGCCGATTTTGTAACAACTATTGCAAAAAAAACATACGGCTCTAAACTCCCGAGCAATTTCGGACAAGCATTTAAGAACGGTGCCTCCTATGGTTCTTCTTCAGTTTACGGACTTTTGTACTGGGGAGAGAATAACAACTGTTACTTAGAAGTACCGCAAAATGAAGGACCTGATGCAAAGGCAGAATTTATTGCAGAGAACGTAAAAGAAGGCGATATAATGATTGAGAAACGAGGCGGGAAGTCACATACAGGTATAGTTACCAAGGTTTATGACGATGGCTCTTTTGATACGGTAGAAGGAAACTGCTCGGATTCGGTTGCAAAAAGACATTACAACGCAAACAGCAACACCCTTAGCGGCTTCGTATCACTCTCTCAGTTTGCATAGTTCATTTGTATGATTTTTACATTTCTATCTCAATCATATGTATGATTTTTTCATGCTCCTATATATATATTGACTAAATGCTAATGTATAATGCTGATAGTGAAATATTGACTTTTCAAAAAAAGTCATTAATACAGAACCAAGCAACAATTATATAGGAGAAACCTACTATGGGTATGGCAGCATCTCAGGCCAGATATCTGGCTCTTGTGGCAAGAAAGTCAAATTGTGAATACGAAGGTCAGCAGATTAACCAGGCAAGAACAGTTCTTGCAAATCAGAGTGCTAATCTTTTTAACCAAATGCTCGGCCTAAACGTACCCGTTCCGCCAAGCACGCAAGATTTCACAAAGATTCAGTATTCTTACTCTGACGGAACTAATGCCTCTACAATTGACTCGTGGAACCAACTTGCAAATGACCCCGAGTACAATTACTTAGTAAAAACACACTATTACACCGACAGATATACCGGCTCGGTCAAAAAAATGAACGACCCTCAGGTTACTATGAGCGGAAGTATATATGCACAACCCGTGGCTTCGCTTGAAGAAATTTCTGCAGCCAAGATTGCAATGGAACAGGCTTATGCAGCAGCAGAAGCAGCAAGGGCTCTGTTAGAAGATAAACAGGCAAACCTGAGAGCGGCTCAGGCTCAACTCGATTTACTGAAAAGCCAGGCTGAAGTAACCGTCAGCGAGAACATACTTACTAATGTACAGGGTGAAGGTGAGCCTTATCCTGCCGAAGGTGCGGCAACATATACGCTTAAAAATCAGTCCGGCGGTGCGGACGAATACATTCTTACCAAATTGGGCGGTGCAGACCTTGCCGATGTTAAGGATAAACTTGCAAAACTCGGCATAACGGTCGGCGATGATGAGAACTTATACTCATATACCGACGCAAGTGCAGAAGTACATATTGCCCGTGAGGCTGATATAAGAAAACTTACAAAGGTTACGGCCGAAGGTACGGAAAACGTATTAAAAGGTTATAACTACAATGCCCTTGTCACTGCTACTACAGGTGATGACTCATTGGCTAAACAAATCGAAGCGGCAGAAAACGTCGTAGAATCAGCACAGGCAGCAGTTACTGCAGCATCTAATGCTTATTATAACGAAGAAACCGGCACAGGTGCAAAAGTTGACTATGAAAATGCCAAAAAGGCATACGACACACTTGTTAAACCGAGTTATGTAGGTAATTCCGAATTGACACTACTTACCACTCTTACAGATGAACAGGCAACTGAATTGAGACAAGTTGTTGAAGATATGATAGCAAATGATGTTAACACGGATATTATTAACTGCTTTGATGCAGAAGGCAACTACTTAGGCGGAGTTTATACCTTCGACCTCAACGGTGTGACTTACTATACAACCTACAACAACCTGATTGATGCCTATGCTTCAAACCAATTAAGCAATAACGATATTGACGGTCAGTACAAAATGCCTTATTACAATGCTTCTTATGTGTCAACAAGAGTTGATCAGGAGTTAAAGGCTCTTATGGAAACTGACGGTAACGGAAGATTTACAAGTGTAAGATTTGAAAACGATTCAATTACATATGCTCTGAATATGGAAACAATAACAGATGATGCGGCATATCAAGATGCAATGAACCAGTATTATTACGAGAATGCAAAATACGACAAAGCAGTTCAGGACATCAATGCCAAGACATCATTAATCCAACAGGAAGACAGACAGTTAGAGTTACGACTCAAGCAACTTGATACCGAACAAAATGCCCTCAAAACCGAAATGGATGCAGTCCAGAAAGTTGTCAAAGACAACATTGAGAACTCATTCAAGACCTTCGGCGGCTAAGGCAGCATAGGATAAACAAAATGGCATACAAAAACGACGGATACTTAGTAATAGCAAACAGATACGGCTCTGCATCATCAGATGCCAAGGCCATGCTGTACGAAACATACGACAGGCTGAGAGACTTGACCGTATCGGGCTCTGCTTCTTCAGGAACAGGGTTCGAATTAGCCGGCGGATTTTTGTATCAGTTAGCAAGTTTATTTGCACCTTCCGCTTTTATGACGTCATTAGGCGGAACAACAGCAATGAATATACCCGGTACTTCCTACTGGTCGCAATATACAGGCGGAACGGGCGGATTAACCGGAACTTATTCTTCCTTCGGGGTAAACAGTTTAGGTAACTATTCCGGATTCCCGAGCGGATACGCATCAAGATTAAGCGGATATTCAACAGGCGGTGCCGCAGGACTTGGCAACCTTTTATACGGGTACGGCTCATCGGCGGGCTCACCAACAGGTTTTGCTTCAGGAATCGGAAGTATCGCAGATATCGCAAGTACTGCCGCATACGGTATCGGTACGGCTAACGGATACGGCCTTGGCGCATCAGGCATATTGATGCCTTTGGCAGGTATCATCTCAGGTTGGGGCGGTATAATGACCGCTGCAGCACCTTACCTTGGCGAATACGGCTTGCCTGCAATAGTTATGGGTAACCTTATGCAGGGTACGACTTCGGCCGCATTATCAGCATATCAGTCGGTTTCCGCAAACGTGCTTTCTAACGCAGATACAATTCTTTCTCAAAAAGTTGCAAATATAGAAACCGTTGTAAAAATGCTTGATACTCAAAGCGATATCGTAAGAAAAATGCTTAAAGACGATATTGAGGGCAAGAGCAAAGATATTCAGGATTTATAATATCTTGTTTGTTTTTAAGTTAAAAGAAAAGGGTGAAGTTTTAAAAAATGCAGGGACGCACTTTTTTAAGAATTATGCTGGACAGTTTATTTATTAACAATGCTTTTTGCAAAGCATTGGCTAAAGTTGTAAAATTTTGTAACGAACAGAGTCCTTTTTTCAAAGAAAAATTAAAGTTTTCGCAAAAAATGCCGTTTACAAAAACAGAACAAAAAAACAATTACAAAACAAAATTCATATTTGACGGCAAACAGGCATCAGGGACAGGTTTGAGATAGTATGTTAAAAAATGTAACAAAAAATCAAAATACACGGCAATTATTAATGTTCACATGTTTTATAATACATGTAGAACTATATCGTATAGGAGAAATTGCCCATGCGTGAAGTCCTACAGGAAAACTTAAAACGGTTAGTGAATTTCTTGAATTTTGCCCAGTCTTTTTTCAGACGGAAAAATCCAATTAAAGCACTAATAGTAAGTTTAATATCCAGCCTGAAGGATATGCTTACCATCAGACAAAAACTAAAAATGGCAAAGTATCGTGTGAACTATCACAAACACCAGTTGTACAAAATGGAAAGCCTGATAGCCGAAAGCAACGAACACACATTCCTGAAAGGCAAGAACTTAAACGAAACAAGGTAAAATACCGGAAGGACTAGTGTTATGGGATTAATTACATCAAGTTACAGAATGATGTACCTGACAGCGTATCAACTGACATTGGAGCAGAAAATCCAATGGATTGCTACGGCAAAAATGGAATTGGTTGCATCTTCAGATGAAATCCTTGCTTTGGGCAACGACTTAGACCCTGAAAACCCCGCAGTTAAACAACTTGAGGCCCGACGAGATAAATTGGCAGTTTTGGAAAAACGTCTTGATTTACAAATGCAGGAATACCAAAACAGACTGCAAATGGTTAATACAGAACTTCAGTCATGCCGGAGTGCGGTTGATTCTGCCATTCAGCGTTCATTCTCATATCAGTTATAGTTAAGGAGTAGTAAATGATTAATAATATATCTTTTTGTGCAAATCCGGCAAAAGCAGCAGAAGTAGTTAAAAATGCCGAAAAAGCAATTGAACATACAAAGTTTGATGCCCCCATTTTAAAAGAGGCAATGGAAAAGGGCAAGGTCCTTTCCGAAGAAGCAGAAAAGGCATTGCGAGAAGGTTATTATCCGTATTGCGGGCTCCCGGAAGAAGTCAAAACACCTCCGGTTGAAAAGGTAATTGAGACATATAATCAATTCAGCAGTTTTTAAAAAAGAGTCCCGAACAAAACGGGACTTTTTTATGCGGTAATTATTATATCAACCGGGACGTCAAATTCGTTCGGATAAACCGTTTCGACAAGCAATCCCCTTGGAATACAAACTATGGATTTTGCTTTTGAATTTACTCCTAAAAACCTGTCGTAAAAACCCTTGCCGTAACCTAATCTGTAATTGTTTTTGTCGCAGGCAAGCGCAGGGACAATAATAAGATCCAAAATCGTACTCTCAACTTCACCCGAAACAGGCTCTTTTGTGTGAAAACAAGATTTGCAAAGTTCGGTATCACTGTCATATTTGCAGCAAAGGAGTTCTTCTCCATCAATTTTCGGAAGGTAAAAAGTTTTACTTTTATCCTCAAGCAGGCTTAACAAATCGACTTCATTTTCAAGAGGATAAAAAATCATTACGTTCTTTGAATTTTTGTATTCGTCAGTTTGTTTGAGTTTTTCTGCAAGTTTTTCGCTCAGGAATTTCATATCAAGACTTGAGCGGATTTCTTTTGCCCATTTACGAAGTTGATTTTTATCTTTCATCGTAAACCTCTAAACGATTGCCCCGTGCGAAGCGTCCTGAACTGTTCCGGCATACTTTGCCAAAAAGCCCGATTTAACCTTTGGCTCTTTTGGCACCCATTTTTTTCTGCGTTCCGCAAGTATTAAATCATCGACTTTTAATTCAATTGAACGTTTATTAATATCAATTTCAATAACATCACCGTCTTCTATCAGAGCAATAACTCCGCCGTCTGATGCCTCAGGACAGATATGCCCGACGCAAATACCCCTTGTTCCGCCCGAAAATCTGCCGTCTGTAATCAGTGCCGCTTTTGTTCCAAGACCTTTTCCCACAAGCAGAGAGGTCGGAGCAAGCATTTCTCTCATTCCCGGACCACCCTTCGGACCTTCATATCTTATTACTATAACGTCTCCCGCTTTGATTTTATCCTCTTCAAGCGCCCTCATTGCATCTTCTTCACTGTCAAAGCATTTAGCCCTGCCCTTAAATTCATAGCAACTTTCATCTACGGCAGAAATCTTGATAACGGAGCCCCCGGGCGCAATGTTCCCTTTAAGAATTCCCAATCCGGGTTTTGTCGTAATCGGCTCGGAACAGTTGTGTACAATCTTATTATCGACGTAAGCATCTTTAACCAAATTACTTGTTTTTTGAAGCAAAACCCCTTCAATATCTTTAAATTCCCTGATGTCACGCAGCAAAATCTTTAAGAGACCGCTTACCCCTCCTGCCTGATAAAAATCTTTCATTGTGTAATCGGACGAAGGCTCAAGTTTAAGTATTTGATGAACTTTGTTTGATAATTCTTCAAAGTCGTTCAATGTTACGTTTACCCCATTTACCCCATTTACCCCGGTGGCATTGGCTATCGCAAGAATATGGAGGAAAGAATTTGTCGAGCCGCCCATTGCCAAGTCTGCAATAATGGCATTCCTTAAATTGTCCTTCGTAATTATATCAAGCGGCTTTTTGTCCTTCCTGACAAGTTCAACTATCTGCATACCGCTCTCAAAAGCAATTCTGCGTTTATGCGAAGATACCGCCGAAGCCGTTGCACAGAACGGCAGACTCATTCCCATAATTTCCGTCAGGCAGGCCATTGTGTTTGCCGTGTATAATCCCTGACATGATCCTGCTGACGGGCATGAGGCTTCCTCTAATTCGAGAAGTCTTTTTTCGTCAATAACTCCGTCTCTGAACTTGCCCACCGCTTCAAAAGAGCCTCTAATCATCGTCAGTTTTTCACACCTGCTTTCTCCGTCAAGCATAGGCCCAGCAGTAACAATAATTGAAGGGATATTTAATCTTGCGGCAGCAATAAGCATAGCAGGCGTAATCTTGTCGCAGTTTGAAAGTAAAACAAGTCCGTCAAGTTGATGAGCATTTGCAACCGTTTCTATACAATCCGCAATCAAATCCCTTGAAGGAAGAGAATATCTCATACCTTCATGCCCCATAGCGATACCGTCACAAACGGCAGGAACACCGAAAATAAATGCCTGACCGCCTCCCGAGTGTATTCCTTTTTCAATCTGACGTTCCAAATCTCTCATTCCGATATGCCCCGGAACAAGGTCCGAAAATGAACTTGCTATCCCGATATACGGACTGTTGATATTCTTTTTGCTCACTCCTGTTGCCATCAAAAGGCTCCTGTGAGGAGTTCTCGCTATTCCCTTTTTTATATTGTCGCTTCTCATTAATCTATCCCTTATGTTACCGGCATGATAACACAGAGAGAAGGAATAGTGAATATCTCTCTCAGAGCCTTAATCCGCTGCATTTATCCTTAAGCATAAGCATTTAGGAATTTGTTTAAAACCTGCTGAGTCTGCGGATCCAATTTGCCTTCTTTTGCTTTATCGGCAGCAAACTGTAAAAGTTGTACCTGTCCGTCCTGAGTCTGCGCAAGAGTTTCTGCTTCAACTTTATCGGCAACATCTTTACCAAAGATTGCATTACCAAGTTTATGGCCTGCCCACATACCGATTGAGCCTAATGTAAATCCGATTAATCCGCCGACCAAAGTTCCGAGACCCGGACATACTGCCGATCCTATTGCAGCACCTGCTTTCGCACCGATTGCAGTGCCTGCCGCTCTGCCTATACACCAACCTGCAGTTCCTGCAGCGGCCTTACCCAAGGACTGACCTGTTTGTTTTACACCTGTTTTCGTATCTTTTTTGAATGCCGTTGTGATTTTGCCCATAGAGAATACTGCTTCAAAAGCCATGAAGCCCAAGAAGTCACGCTTAAATGTATGTTTCAGCAAGTTGCTGAAATTCCCGTCGGCTATTTTAACCAGGGCGGCTTTTTCTTTTGCAATAGATCCGTCTTCAACTTTCTTGGATAATCTTTCCGCTACTGTGCGTTTTCTTATAAACAATTTGCCATCAAAACCTCTTGCCGCATCGAGTTTTGCTGTTGCTTCGGCAATAGCACTCTTGTCTCCTGATGCTACTGCGCTTTTCATTTCTTCAATTAGTGGTTTTATATCCCCTTCGGGAATAGGCTTTCTCAACCAGCCTGACCACTTATATTTACTACAAGTGTCTCTTTGTGCCTGCTGAACTGCCCTATATGCTTCCTGAATTAATGTAGAATTTTCTTTCATGAATTCTTTTGGAACAGTTCTGAAAATATCTTCAGCAACTTTAACACCTTCTCTCGCATTTCTCAGGTGGAATAAAGATTGAGCATGTTCAAAGGCCATCCAACTTAAACCGCCTGTTGCCGCACCTTTAAAGCCTTCTTCCAATGCGTTATTATTTGCATAGTAGTCTGCTAACTTGTTAATGTCTTCCTGAGTTAATGCCTCAAATGAAGGTGTCCCGCTCTGCGGTGCAGTTACCGCACCAAAACTCTGAGGGTTTTGAGTCATTATACTCTGTCCGAAAGTCGGATTATAACCCTGATACTGATATGGGTTGTAATAATTTCCATAGTTAATGCCCGCATTGTCACCATACATTCTGCCCCTGTAATTATTGTAAATACTCGGAGCATTAGTGTTCATGCCATACCCGCCGTAAAGCATCATTTCCATATTCATAAGTGATTGTACCGGCATTACCATAACTAACTAACCTATAAAAATAACTAACCTTATATACATAAAGTCTTTTTGCATCTGAAAATTGCCTTTTTTGTAAATATTTTGTTACAATTCGGCAAATTATTTTTTTAGAAGACTTAATCCGCATATAGGCAAACACCATAAACAAGGGGAAGTTAATGAAAACCGACGGTATAGGGGTAACCGGCATAAAAACAAATGGGACAAGGTTTTCCAATCCATTCATAAATTTTGAAGGAAAAAGAATTAACAGGAATTTGGTTGCACAACTCTCCAAAAGCAACCCCTATTCGCTTACAGAGCCTAATCAGAGAGCCATAAATACCGCAATCGGCGAGTTGAGCAGTGTGGAAGGGCTTAAAAATGTCAAATTCCTTATGAATACTGCCGCAAAAAGCAAATATTCAACCAAACTCGTACTTGAAGACAAACCAAAAACCGACTGGAAAGGAAAACTCATAGCCGCAGCACTTGCAGCACTTTCACTCACGCAAATTCTTAATCAGGACGAATGGATTCAGAAGATTAAAGCAATCGGGCAGCCAAAAAACCTGAATAATGACGAAAAGCGGATTATGAAACTTCGTAATGAACTGCTTAAATCTGTTGACCTTAAGCAGATTGAAAAAGAAACCATCGGCTCAACAAAAGATTTTAAACGCAACCTTGATTACCTGATAGTATCCTCGGAAACAACACTTGAGCATAAAAGATATGTCCTTGAACGCTTAAATTACTTTATGAGTGATGATTATGAAATCAACCCGCAACTCAGAGACAAGAAATCCATAGCGGTTGCCGAAATGATAAACGACATGGCTATTGCCGTTCCCGGAAACAAAATCCCGAATATCAAGGCTATAAACCAAAGACAGCATGGCATGTGTGCCGCAATTGCTATCGTAAGAAAAAAATTAGCCTACGAGGACAAGCCGAATTACGTTGATTCCATAATCTCAGAACTTGACTCAAACCCGACAATCATGGTTTACGACCGAAGCAAGTTAGGCTCAGGCGAACGCATACCCGTTTTAAAAGTACCCGTAGATTTTGATACCGCACTCTCAAGAGGGTACAGAATAATCGATGCTTCAACAATGCACTGGATGCAAATTGCAGGCATGAACGGCAGGAGCGGTGCTTCATACAACATTTATAACCCGTTTGATAAAGACAACTTTGACGTTAAGACCGATACCTTTTTCAACATTGAGTTTGACGATAAAGATATGGCGGCTGCGCAAAGTTACTATCAGGCATTGGTAAAGGCAAAAGAGGTTATTGAAAATTATAAGGCTATGAGGCTTTTGAAGAATGAAAAAAGCGAAATAAGCCGTAATAATTTTGATAAAAATACCAAACTTATGGGCAGAACTCTTGATTTGATTACCGAAAAGGTTTTAGGCTTAATGCCTGACCCCGACAAAGAAATCGCAAGAAATCTGTCAAAAGATTTAATCCGCCTTGAGCATAAAAATTCCGCCAAAATAAGTGACGGAGACAAGTTCGCATATATCCCAAACGAAGAGCCGATAATTAAAAAGCAAAAAGTTAAAGACTTTTTGAACTCAAGCGGCCATATTTCGGCATTAACAGACGAACAAACAGATAAAATACTTGACTTAATCGAGTATTACAACAGCCTGAGAAAAGAAAATTCAGTGTCAACAAAGGTCTCAACCGAAATAGGCCGAATGCAATATTTATACGAAATTGGCGCCGCTTTCAGATATCAGATAGCCAAAAGTCTTGATATACCAAGCGTTCTTATTAACCTTACGGAAATAAAAGGTGTGCCCGACAAGGAAACCTTAATCCTTGA
>DBYM01000069.1:7428-25500 GCA_002309875.1 Cyanobacteria bacterium UBA1186 | reverse complement strand
AACGTATTTACGGAGTATGTCGATGACATTTACAAATCATTGGGAATAGGAAACAGGCACCATGCCCTTATAACCCACCTTGAAAATATAAAAGAAGATATTTTAAACGGGAATGAAGATGTACTCAGATCTTTTGCCTCAAAAATAAACATCAAGCCTGAACAGGAAAAGGCTCTGAGCATATTAAACGAAATGACAGGCTCACTTGAAACAGGTGACAATAAGGCTTTTCAGGAGATATATTCAAAACTTCTCGGAAATTCTCAGGTTGAAGAATTGAGAGGGCTTTACATGGACCTTACCGAAGAACTTTCCTCCGGAGAAGATGAGGAAATTCTGAAAGCATTCCTTGAAGCAAACGGCTTGCCGGAAGATGATAACCCCGAGCCTGTCATTAAAACTCTGCAGGAAATCTCCCAAAAAATAGACGACCTGGACAGATATATAGGTGTTTGCCAAAACATATTAAAAATAACTTCGGAAGACGGTGAAGTTTTATACTCCGCCAACCCTAAAGATGCCGTGCTCAAAAAACTTGAAAATGACGGATATTCAACCCCTTCTTATTCCGCCTTAAAAGAACTGCAGGTTCACCTTGATAAAATCAAAAAAGCCCGCGCAACAAGCGAATTCGGCATAACGAGAGGAAAGTTAAAAGATAAGAGCCTTTACAAACTTTCCAAAAAAGAAAAAGAGACACTAAAATCAATAGAACTTTCCATAGATGCCCTCGATGCTTATGTCGGAAAACAATTAACATCATTACGTTCCGAACTTAAAGATCCGCTTGAAAGCCTGAAAAGACTTGTCGGAGTAAACGAGGGCTCCTATTGGGTAAGAGAAGGATCAAGCGGTTTGTTCACAAATCAGGAAATTACAATTCTTGAATATATGACAGGGCGCCCCCACTATGCTACGCAGGACATAAAAAGTGCAGTTGAAAAAATCAAAACAAGTCCGTTTTCCGGAATAACCTCAAGTTCCGTTTACAACGACAGAATCGGATATCACGCACAATATATAGCGGATATTGCACCCGTTAAAATTAAAGTCAGAGGTGAAGACGGGAAAATACGTGAAGAGGAACATGATGTTCTTTTCCACGACAACACCTGGGGTGCAACCGAACACGAAAACACATGGGTTGATTCAAAAGGATTAACAAGAACGGATTACAGTGACAGAAACGGCGGATCCCTCGGCTACATAACAGACGAAAATTTCCGAAACGGAAACCTCGTTGAGAGAATTCTCGGTGATATGGTTCTGAAATATGAGCCTCAGGAGGTTAACAACAAAATTTACAGAAAAATAAAACACACCGATTCAAGGGAAGAATATTCCAAGCCTCAATATGAAGATATTATTCTCGACGGAAAATCTCCCGAACTGTACAGTCTTGCTGCACAAATCCACGATACCCTGTTCGCTCCGTCATACGTTCATGTAAAAGAACTCGGTGAAATCGCAGGCAAAATGACAGAGCAGGAAGCCCTTGATGCTATTGAGAAAATGGAAACCGCAAGCAACAGTTGGGTGCAGAAATACAGAGAAATCAGAAACAGAATTCTGAATGACGGAACTTTTGGCGAAAAAATCAGAACAAAAGAAGAATATGACAAACTTCCCGACGATGATTATCTGAAAATTGTATTGGAAAGAATTGCCCTCGAGCAAAACGGCTCTCTTGCGGGAAGTTCAAAAAATTTAACCAATGTTAAAAACATAAATGAACTTGGTAAATTTAAAAAAGAACAACGCAGACGTGCAATTGAAAGTTTTAAATATTCCTTCGGCAAAAATTCAAACATCGTTGAATATCTGGCAAAAGGATTTGGGGATAAACAGTTTGATGAACTTTTTGAAACAATCAAACAACAGGGAAGCAATATAACCCAAGAAGATTTACAAAAGGTCTTAAACGGGTTTGAAATAACTGATTTCAGAGAATTCGACGGAAGCATGCAAAAAACCATAAACCTCATATTAGGCCCCGTGTCCGAAAGTATTAACACCGTCGTCAAAGAGCCTGCTGCTCAGAAAGCCGCAAAAAATTATTTCAGAAAATTCCTGGCCGAAAGAGCCTATTTCAAGGAAGCCGATATTCAAAACGAAAATCTTAAAAATCTCGTTGAATTTATTGACCGTGTTTATGACCCTGCTGACGATAAAGAGTTTGTAAAAATTTACAGAACGCTTCAGGACATGACTCTTGATGAGTTCAAAAAGGATATTATTCCGAAAGCAACCCGCAAAGATCTAGGACTTAAAGATTATACAGGATATGATATCCTTAAAAAACTTCAAATGTATGAAGAAAAATCAAATATAAGTCTTATAAATACCATATATTATGACCAATTGGTAAAAACACAGGAAGTCGCAAAACAAAATACCTTCTACAAATACAGAAGATTTACAAGAACACCGATGTACAGAATCAATTATGATTTTGAAAAACTTTACAGAATGTTCAAAGATGACCTCGAACTTCTGACTCTGAAAAAAGCCTTTAACAAATATAAAGGCAGAAACATCGAAAATTATGAGGCTTATCCTGCATATCCGATGATAAGTGCCGGTACTGAAGAATTGTATGAACAAAACATAAAACTGCTTATTGACAGTCTTCAAAATGCAAGCAATACAATAAGAAATCTCAATAATCAGAAAGAAACATATTCAATTACGCACAAATTAAAGAGATACGTTGAAAAACTAGACGACGAACATATCTTATCCGACTACCAATACAAAAATATCAACAATCTTTTGGGCAGACTTATCACAATAAACTACGGAGATGAAACCATTTCCGAAACTCTTGATTCGGCAGCAGAAGCCATGGAAATTCAAAAAGGTGCCAAATTCGGAGAATACAGGACTCTGCTTAACAAGGCAATCGACGAAATCCTTTCTATTGAAGCAAGTACTCCGAAAAAATATGTCGATATGTACGAAAATCAGCAAAAACAAATACTTAAAAGTCTGCCGACACAATTTGTCATAACCCACATTCAGAATCGTTACCAGGGGAAAATGAACCTTTTGATAAATGAATTTATCAAAGCACTGGCAAAAGGTGACAACAACAAGGCCGAAGATTTATATACCGAGATAAACGAATACTTCAGGACATACCACAGACTTAATAACCCGACAGAATTGCTGAAAGAATTTATAAAATCACATACAAAAGATTCTTCAACGGAAAAGAATAAGGAGAACTTCTCCGGCTTCCTGACGCGTTCGCTCAGTTACGCAATGCTTGCAGATATTCAGCAAACACTGATGAATGCGATTTCAGAAGGGTTGGCAATGGACGCTAAGATGCTCTTCAATTCAATCTCCGTAACTCTGTTAGACAAAGGCCCTATGCCTATGAGTTCGGACGAAATAGTAAGGCTTATGACTCACTCTCTTATCATTGACGAGAATATTGAAACCGCCCTGATGTTCCTCGATAAACTTGGGTTAAATGACCAATATGTAGAATACACCGCCAAAAATATAGATTTTGACGGTCTGAAGAAACAAACCGACGAAGCACTAAAACTTGCCGAACGTTATGGCAAATTCAAAGACGAGTGGGAAAACATTAAAAATAACACGTTGACGGAATTAACGCAGGAGAATCCCGATTTTATCAAAATCCTCGACAAATACAAACGCAAAACAAAAAAACTTGCAAAAGAAAATAATATTGAAATAGAGGATATTTTCCTGCTTTTCAGAGCAGCAGATATTACCAAAGATGCTTTGGTCAGACAGAAGGCAAATGATTGCAGGTCATTATTCAATGCATCGGTCAATGCTGCTGAAGGAGCGGCTGACAACAACATAAACAATAAAATCTCCGCCGTTGATGAAAGTTTTAAATCAACCGAAACTGTTGTAAATCTGATAAACCAGGTCCTTCTCAACCAAAACAGCCCGGCGGATACTGCCAGAGCCGAAATGAATGAAAAGTATCAGGAAATCTGCGATTATATTAAAGCACTCACCGACGAGAGTAATAATAATTTGCCGACGGAATAATAATCTGATATAATCTCTCTATGGCAGACTTGATAGAAAAACTTAAAGAAATCGGCTTTAACACTTATGAAGCCAAAACCTATATTGCCCTTTTAAAAAAATACCCCGCAACAGGCTACGAAGTTGCCAAACTTGCAAATATTCCGCAATCTAGGACTTATGATACACTCAAAGCACTTGAAGAAAAAAACGTTGTTGCCGCAACCAATACCAAGCCTGTTTCATATACACCGATTAAGCCGAAACAACTTCTTTCGGGCTACCAAAAGAAGATGACTTCCGCCATAAACTACCTTGAAAAGCATCTGCCCGAAGTTAAAGATGATTATAACGAGCCTATTATAACCGTCGTCGGAAAACAGAATATCTATAACAAGATAAGCGAAGTTATTAAAAACTCGGAGCGCGAAATATACCTCGAAATTTGGCATCAGGATTTTAAAATCTTTGAAAAAGACCTCCTTGACGCATATAACCGAAATGTTGAAATAAGAATCGTAGGTTACGACAATTTTCAGTCCCGATTCGGACTCGTCTTTGAACATGCCTTTGCGAAAGATATCGAGATGTCACTCGGCGGAAGAATGATAATTATGGCATCTGACGACTCGGAAGGCATAATAGGAAAAGTTTCGTCATTCAAAAATGAGGCTCACGATACAAATATAATATGGACTCAAAATAAAAGTATCGCCTTCATCATAAAAGAATTTATAGTCCACGATATGTACCTGATTGATGTTGAAGAAAATCTTGTCGAACAAATGAAATACATATACGGCAAAGGCTTCAAGCGTCTGAAAGACAAAGTCCTCGGCTCAAATGCAACATATATGATTCACTAAATAAGTTTATTTCTCTGCAGGATTTCAACAACACTCTTTATTGCTAACTTAGTCTTTTCAATGAATTCTTCTGCCATCTGAGGCTCAAGATTACGCTGCAAAGCCGTTACTATATCTGCCTGCATATACTGATAAACCAACGCTGATTTTACTATCGAAGAAATGAGTGCCGCAGAAAATACGCCTTTGGACAGGTACGTAATTATGTTGTTTATGTTTGCGAATTCTTCCTGCATACATTCTTTTACATTGAGTTTAAACGGCATTATATTATCGAGCGTAACATTAACCGCAGGAGCGATAAGTTGTAAACTCTCGAATTTAACACTTTTAACACCGTCAATTGCAGCACCGAATGATGATACATTATAAATTTCACTATACCCCGATTCCTTAATCAAGGTTGAAAAATGTTCAACAAATGCTTTGTAATCCTCTCTTGAATATACCATTCCTCCGGTTACCGAATGTACCTGAACTATGTTTTTCTTGGTTCCGTCAACGAGCATTTCCTCCTGAGATACCCTCTTGAGAGTTTCACCGGAAGCGTATATTTCATTACCCTTGAAGGCCAAATCAATGCCCGCAAATACAATTTTGGAAAAGCCCATTCTGATTGCAGATAACATAGCAAGTGTCGATGCCGTTCCGCCCGTCTCATTAAAACTTATGAAATTATTGTAATCGGCAAGTTTTTTGGAAATATTATCGGTAGCAGCAAAACTTACAAAAAGTTTTCTGAAGCCTTTTGAAAATACCTCTTTATCAGTTCTTATATCAAAAATACAATTTGCCCTGCCAAGTTGATTTTCCAAACCGCCCAAAGTGGCATTCATATTCCTTGCATCTAAAGCCACGACAAAATCAGGAGTTATTCCGTTCTGCAAAAGGAACTTAACTGCCTTGTTAACCGCAAGAATTATCAGTTTGTTCCTGTTTGCCTGAATATAAGAAATATTATCCGCAAGCGAAGGGCCTGCACCTGCAATCAATGCCGTCTGCCCTGCATACTTTCCGTCAAGTGAAGACAGCAAATATGCTTCTTTTGAATTTATCATTGCTATATTGTCGAGTGCATTATTAAGCCATACTTCGGAAAATTTTGATATCGTATTGACGTCAACAATCTTGCTCTGGCAGGTATCAAAAACCCGCTGAGTCATCATAAGCATTTCTTTGTTTCTGACAATGGCATAATTTTGCAGATAAACAATTTCAACCTTATCCTTTGTAATATAGGTCTGGGAAAGTTTTGCTATTAACTCTTCCAAATCATTTGTTATATAAACTCTTCCGCTTGATAAATGTTCGGAAATATCAATATTACCCAAAACAAAATGCAGCAAATCCAAATCAGGCTCATAAACATAAATACGGGACGGATACTTGTTATAAGCCTCGTCCAGCAGATAACCGAGCCCTATACCAAACGTGATGATAATATCGTTAGGCTTCATTTCACCTTTGATATTATGTGCAAGCATCTTACGAACCGCTTCTCTCGGATTGTTTAAATCGTCAGACGGCACATCATGTTTCAAAAGAACATAGTCATTTGACTGCGACATACAATATGAAATTCCCGCCTTGGATTCGGTAGGTGAAACTCTCTGTAATCTGCGTTTTAAAGCAATATTATCAATATATTCTAAATTTTTCTCAAACATATAAATTCCCTCTAGCGCTAAAATAACATATTTATCGACAAAAGTAAATGTCTGTTACAGAAAAATCAACCGTTTTGATTAGTTTTAATGCTTCTCGCGCTTATCAAGATTTTGTTCAAAATCTCTGAACGTTTCTTCTCCCACTAACTGCTCAAGTCTTGAACGTTTTTCAAAGAAATTTCCGCGTGCATTTTGCTGAGCATCTAATGCTTCCCTGTAAAAGGTATCTGTCATCAAAACAACTTCTTTTGAAGATTTTTGTGCTGCATTATAATTCTGTTCCGCACGTTTTGCCATTTCGGTCGTCATATTGTAAAGTTCTCTTGCGGTAATGTATTCATAATAAGTATCCACTACCCTCTGCTGAAGTTCCTCAACTTTCCTTACCAAAAGTATCATATCTGCGTCGGTAACCTGAGTATATTTATAGTTGAGAGCCTTCGTATCCTGCGACATTATACCCAAAGTATTTCCGCCGATTAATGCCGAACTTGCAAGGACAGGATTACCCATTCCCGCACCTACAAGAGTTGACATGCCTGCAATAGTTGTCAAAACCTTTTTCACCGCACTCGTATCAGGTTTATCTTTATCAGGATTAGATAATTTGTATATGGCAAACTTAATTGTATCGCTTCCCATTGCAGCACCCTGCCACAATAAAGAAAGATCGCTCTGCATATCGTTGTAATCCATTTCGAGAAGTTTTGAAATTTCCGCAGACATTCTTTTTATACTTAAATCCGCATAGGTTATATCGTGTGCGTCTTTTACCGTAACCTCCTTCTGAATTACGGGCTGAACAACAGGCTCGATATTAAAATCAGACTTTATCTCGGGAGTATCTGTTGTGCCCAAACGATATACAGGGTCCTGCGGTGCCGTGACCTCCTCAAGTTTCAGTTCGGCTAAAACACCCGACTGAACAAATATGCCGCATAAAATTAGCGAAAGGAGTTTCTTCATTTTTTATCTCCTTTCTTGGTTTCCTTTGAACTGCCGTCACTGTAGAGAACGGAGTCAAAATCGTATTGGTACATGTCAAGTGCGTCAACTGCTTTCTTTCCTGCCATACGCTGTAACTGAATATGATATTTTTTTGCAGACTGTTCAAGATTATATTCCTGCAAACGCAGAGAGTCATACAAAGCAGTCTGAATTGCAATTTCCATAACATCACCGCTCTTAACCGCATTTGCATAATTTCTCCCGTACAAAAGCATCTTTGAACGGGTAGTTTTTAATTGCGACAGGGTATTTTTATAGTTGTAGTAAGAACTTACAAGTGTATCCTGCAATTCCTCAATCATACTAGCAAGTTCAATCAATTCCGTATCAGTAAGCGGTGTCTCCTGCGGAACATTTTTCTTGTTCAGAAGCCCTTGTGCAAGTCTGCCGGCAGAAAATGCCGAAGTCTGTATCGCAGGGTTTGCGCCCATTAAACTCGGAATAAAAGATGCGCCGGAAACAATCGCAGAAAGTGTCTTTGCCATTAAGGAAGAATGTATTCTCCTCTGAGATTCAGGAGTTGCAAGTTTTTTAAGCGCAAATTCTATAACCTGATTGTTCTCAACTGTTCCCTTCCACAAGTTTTCCAAATCTTTTGTATCGTGTTTTTTTTGCTCATCAATAATGTTCGCTATCGTTTCCGAATCATTAATAAGCAGGGAGCCTTTCAGGGTTTGAGTACTGTCTCCCGTCGAAATTTCAGGCTTTTCAACAGCCGATTTATCCAATGTTACAACGTTCGGCTGCGCTCCGTATGACGGAGAAAGCAGAAACAATGTTAAAACTATACTCCCTATTAATTTCTTTGTCATAACATATTTATACTTTAAATCGGGTTAAAAAACAAATTTTGTAAAAGTATGCCGAAGAAAAATTTTCTTCGGCATATAAACATTATTTAACAAAGAAACTTGCACTCACGTTTGCATTAACTTTTACAACACCGTTTGAGATTGAAGTTGAAGATTCCTCCATTGCAACCCCTGCTGCCGCATCAGCAACCATATTCTTAGCCATGTAAAATCTTGGTTGATTATAGTTATTGGCACTGCAACTTGTACTTACACTGCTTATACCGATTATGGAAGAATTCATCGCTCTTGCTATGGCTTCCGCTCTTGTTTTGGCTTTTTTCGCCGCTATTGTTATTAAATCATTGCACTGCGTTTCATAATTTGAAACCGAGAATGAAAGATTTGCAACATTTGTAGCGCCTGCTCCGATTGCACTGTCAATCATTTTTCCTACTTTGTCAATGGATTTTGTATGGACTATTACACGGTTGGAAACTTCATATTTATCCAATACTCTTTTCTTCTCGTTATATGTGTAAACCGGATTTGCACTGTAATCCGAAGTCTTGATATAATCACCGTTTTGGGTATTTATAAGATTTTTTAATTCTCCCAAAACTTTATCTGATATTTCTTTATTTGCAACCGTTGCTTTCTGCATTGATTTGGGATCTGAAGTTTGTACCGCAAAAGATATTTCCGCAACGTCAGGTGAAACTTCAGTGTTGGCTGTTGTATTTACCGAAATATGACCCTTGTCATTATTGTCCGCAGAAATAGCGGGAGCAAAGGTAAGCATACCGGCTGTCAAACCGAGCATTAATGCCATAATAAGTGTTCTTTTCATAAAATTTCCCTCCATATAATCCTGACTTATATTATACCAACGACAAGAAAAATTTTATGTTCATTTTTTACTTTACGAAGGACTGCGCTTGTAATATAATATTCGTATCGGAGAGGAAGATTGGGTATGAAAAATCAAAAAATTGCCGTAATAGGTTTTGGAATGTGGGGAAGAAATATTGTCCGCAACTTTTATAACCTGAACGTTTTGGATATCGTCTGCGACCTCGATGACGAGTCGCTGAAGACAGTTCGTGAACAGTTCCCGGGTGTCAGAACCACAAAAGATTTTAACGAAGTTATAAATGATGAAACAATAACGGGAGTTGCAGTAGTAACACCGAGCCATACACATTTCAAAATAGTTAAAGCCATGCTTGAAGCAGGCAAAAATGTTTACGTCGAAAAACCGATTTCTACCGTAGCGGAAGAAGCAAAAATCCTTACGGAACTTGCGGAAGAAAAAGGATTGATACTCATGGTCGGACACCTTCTCCTCTATCACCCTGCCGTTAACAGACTGAAAATGTTAATAGAAGAAGGGGCCTTGGGAGAACTTGTTTATGCCCAAAGCGACAGGCTTAACGTAAATTATCACAAAAATGACAGAAGTGTTATGTGGGATTTGGCACCGCACGACGTCTCAATGATAGCATATGCTACGGGGAAAGATCCCGTAAAAGTTATCTCTGCAGTCGGCTGCTCTTCCGACAGAAACGAAATTATGGATATTACTCATATCACAATAGAGTTTGAAGACGGCATGATCGGACATATTTCCGACAGTTGGATAACACCTCAAAAGCATGTAACCCTTTTAATAAGAGGAACAAAAGCAACCGCAATTTTTGATGACACACTTCCGAATAACAAATTAAAGGTTTATGACAATTTTGTTCCCGCAAATACTCAGGATTATCCCGTTGATTATCTTGAAATAGAACCGCTTAAACTTGAATGTCAGCACTTCGTACACTGCTGCGAATCAGGACAGAAAGCCCGTTCTGACGGTGAAAACGGATACAAGGTTATAAGCATTCTTGAAGAAGCGGAAAAGATTATGCTCGGGGCAAAGGTTGAAGATTTGAACAAAAAAGATTTTGCTCTGTCACGAATGAAAGCATAACCTTATTGAAGCCGGCATAAGAGGGAGTTTATTATGGCAAATTTCATTTCTATATTCAGAATTTTTATAATGTTCTATGCAATATACCTGATATATGCGATGAAAGGAGATTCTACCGCATACATTTGGGCTCTTGCGCTGACAATCATTGCCTTCTCCTTAGACGGACTTGACGGTTATGTGGCAAGAAAATTTCATGAAGAATCAAAATTTGGCGCACTTCTTGATATTATGGGGGACAGAATTGTAGAAAATGCTTATTGGATATTATTCGCAGTCATGGGTTGGTTAAGCATTTTATTCCCGCTGATTGCAATTACAAGAGGCTTTATAACCGATACCATAAGAAGCGCCGCTATGGAAAAAGGACTTACCCCTTTCAGCATGCAGGTTAATCCTGTATGCAAATTTATTACAGGCTCAAGATTTATGAGAATAAGTTATGCGGTTGCCAAAGTTGCAGCCTTTGTTCTCATAATCGCCGCAAAAATACCTGACATTCCGAATGCGGATATCATTTGGACCATAGGGTATTGGGCAGCAGTATTCGCAATAGCATTCTGCGTTATAAGAGCATTACCCGTAATTATTGAAGCAAAGCGGGTTATTGAGGGTTAAAAATGGCCAAACTCAACGTTGTGCTATACGAGCCTGAAATACCGCAGAATACGGGAAATATTGCTCGTCTGTGCGCCTGCACGGGTGCTTCTTTGTACCTTATAGGCAAACTCGGTTTCTCGCTTGCAAGCAAATACACGAAACGCGCAGGTTTGGACTATTGGGACAGTGTTGATTTGCATAAAATTGAGTCAATGGACGAATTGTTTAAAATGTTCCCTGACGGTAAATTTTATTATCTGACAACAAAATCAAAGAAAAAATATACGGATATTCAGTTCCGTGACGGAGACTTTATCGTTTTCGGGCCCGAAACAAGAGGCCTCCCGCAGGAATATGTTACGCAGGAAACAGCAGTTACAATCCCTATGAAAGAGGGACAGAGGAGTTTAAACCTTTCAAATTCGGTTGCAATAACGCTATATGAGGTTATAAGACAAATTGGATTATAAGATGCCATACAGAGAACAAAATTCGAATAAAGGAACTTTTGGGAAAGTTCTTAACGTTGCAGGCTCTGAAAACTATATAGGAGCGGCATATTTATCTTCTCTGGGAGCACTAAAGGCAGGAGCGGGCTATGTTGCTTTGGCGTCGTGCGATAAGGTAATTAATTCGGTATCCCAAATGCTTCCGGAGGCGGTATATTTATCACGTGAAGATGCCCTGAAAAATATTGAAAATTATACTGTAATGCTTATAGGCTGCGGATTGGGCAAAGATAAGAATGCCGAAAAATTTCTTTTTGATTTTATTCACTCGGCCAAAAACCTTCCCGTAATTATTGATGCCGACGGTTTAAACCTACTCGCAGGAAAAAGCATAATTTTACCCGAAAATACCGTTATCACTCCGCACCCGGCAGAAGCCGCAAGACTTTTTGGGGTAAATGTTGAAGAAATTCTTGGTGATACTGAAAATTCGGCAAAACGGCTTTCGGAAAAATACGGTTGTGTAACCGTTCTCAAAACGCACAGAACTGTTATTTGCAACAAGAATTCACAAATTCACATCAACGAACACGGAAATTCCGCACTCGCAAAAGCCGGAACGGGAGATGTTCTTGCGGGAATCATCTCGGGTTTGCTTGCGCAAAAAATGGAAATATTTGAAGCCGCAAAACTCGGGGTATATCTGCATTCAAGGGCAGGAGAACTTGCATCACAGGACTTAACCGAATACTCTGTCCTCGCTTCCGATATACCAAAATATTTACCCTCTGCTATTAAGGAACTACTGTAATTCTGCCGTCTGACTTTATTTCAACGGGAGAGGTCTGCTTTCTCAAATAATCTCCGACCAATTTTTCCTTATCAAAATCAAAATGAATATCGGACTCGTCAAATCTGTTTCTCAGATTCATGCCCGCAGTGTCACTCGTTGCGCAATAGTCATCTACCGCAATAGTATATAGTTTGTCATATGCGGGATTGTCCAAATCAATTAAACGCTCTTTTCCGTCTCTGTCAATATAAGTTAATTTTGTCATCTTACCCTGAGATTCCGAATATTCATATCTCAGGCCCGAAACCTGAAATATTCCCGGACGATGGAATTCCGACTGCATAGACTTCTTAATAACAGTATTCATACTGTTAACCAATTCCTGCTCGGTCGCTACAATCACACACATTTTGTTACCAAAAGGTGAAATGAGTTTCAGGTCTCTTGTATCTACGTTACCTTTTTGGAATTTACCTCTGATATTTGCGGAATTCATTATCGCTATATCAGTACCCAACTCTTCTCTCATACAGTCCGCTATAAAACTGCAATGAGGATTTTCTTTTGCATAGATATCTTTAGGCATATCTTCAACATAAGATAATGTTCCCACAATCTCAGGTTTGCCAAGAACACTCTCTATGGCATTCTTGGCAACGTTACTCCTCGCAAACTCATCAGTCTTTAATACGTTATACTGAATCTTAACTATTTTCCCTGCCTCATCAAAATCAATATTCGGCACTCCTATGTATTCTCCGTCTCTTCCGACCTGCATAATAAGCACCGGCTCATTTTTCGGAGAAAGCAAAAGGTTTTCGCCCTTCTTTGCTTCCTTTAACAAATTGTGAGTATGTGCTCCCAAAATTATATCTATATCCGTAACATGTTCTGCTATGTATTTTTCATTGTCCAGGCCCGCGTGCGAAAGCAAAATAATTTTGTTCACGCCCTGCTTTTTAATCTTGTCAACTTCTTTCTGTATATCTTTTACGGTATTTTCCATATCAGAAATATTAAATGCGTCGGCATCTTCCGGCCTTTTCATATGTTTTGGCATATCCGGAGGTGCTATCCCGATAAAGCCGTATCTGTTTCCATTCTTTTCGACAATAAATGAAGAAGCAAGAATATTGCTCATAGCATTATTCTTATTCGGGTGCATATTTGCTCCCAAAAGTTTGTAATTTCTGTCTTTTACCACCTCTGCAAACATTTCAATCGGGGCATCGCACTCATGGTTTCCGACTGCATTTGCCATTATGCCCGCAATATTCAGAAATTCATTTACCGCTCTCAATTCTTCTTTGTTTTCGCCTAAAAACATATCTCCCGATGCAACTTTGAACTTATCAACGGGAATATTTTTGTCAAAAACCTCATCGTCCTTCATCAGTGTATCTCTGTCAAACTGAGTCGCAGCGGTATAAGCCCTTTCCATTCTTATGTTCTGCCCGTGAAAATCGTGCAGAACAAACAGACTTAACTGCGCCGGTTTTGTTCTTATAACATCATCTCCATATACGGGAATAATGTTATCAGGCTGCTTTGAAGTAATAACATTTTGGGAAGAATAATTATCCTTCCCTCTGAAAGAGAATCTCTGCACACTTAAATTAAGTTTTGGAATTTCGAAATTCATAGCCGGCCTTTTTCTGCTCATGTAAAAACCGCTGAAATAAAAAATTGCCTTTTTTCAAAGGCAATTTTACAAACTTTTACATTGATAAAACCGTTAACGCTTTCCTCAGAATTTCCTCCGGATTCGATTTGTCCTCTACCGTACTCATCACCCGGGATAGCGCTTCCTCAATTTCTTTGTTGTCATAACCGAGTGAAAGCATTATGGAATGTGCATCGTCCATCGCCTGATTTCTCGGCAGTTTGTCCGAAGAAACCGGAAGTTCCGTCTTAATCAGTTTGTCCTTAAGTTCGAGTATAATCTTCTGCGCCAACTTGGGGCCGACACCCTTTGCTCTCGTGAGTTCTTTAAAATTCCCGTCAATTACAAGTGAAATCAGGTCACAAACATCAAACTCGTTCAAAAGAGCAAGTCCCATCTTTGCACCAACTCCCGAAACCGAAAGCAAAATCTGAAAAATATCCCTCGTTTCTTTGTTTAAAAATCCGTACAAAAGCATCGCATCTTCTCTGTGTATCAAAGAAGCATAATACTTTCTCTTATCCTCGCCGACCTCACAGGAATCAAAATCCCTGTCCGTTACCTCCATAAGGTAACCGGTGTCCGAACTCTCGACGGTTATAAATGCGCCCTTAGAACTTTTGCGTTTATCGGTTATATGGCCTTTAAAATAATCAAACATTATCGGTTATCCCTCGTATCTTGATAAAAAATCATTATATGCAATCTTCAGTCCGTCTTTAAGTTTGGTCTTCGCTTCCCAGCCCAAAGCCTTCATCTTGGAGACGTCCATAAGTTTAAGCATTGTTCCGTCAGGTTTGGTTTTGTCATAAACCAACTTACCGTCAAATCCGACCGTTTCCTTTATTAATTCAACTATTTCCGAAATTGTCATATCATAACCCGAGCCGATATTAATAAATTCGCCCACATCTTTTGCATCTTTGTTTTCCATAAGAAATACAATAGCATTCGCCAAATCATCGGAGAACAAAAATTCTCTTCTCGGAGTGCCCGTACCCCAAACTTCAACTTCTTTCAGCCCGTTAACCTTTGCCTCATGAAATCTTCTTATCAGCATAGGTATAACGTGTGCATTCTGAGGGTGGTAATTGTCTCCCGTTCCGTACATGTTGCAGGGCATACAGGACATGAAATTTGTACCGTATTCACGGTTGTAATAATTGCAGAGTTTTATCCCGCAAATCTTGGCAAGCGCATAACCTTCATTTGTTTTTTCAAGATAATCGGAAAGCAGATATTCCTCCTTCATCGGCTGCGGTGTATTTTTCGGGTAAATACAAGATGAGCCTAAAAACATCAGTTTCTTGACACCTGATTTGTAAGAATTTTCAATTATATTATTCTGTATTTTTAGGTTTTCAAGCAGAAACTCAACGGGATATGTGTTATTGCCCAAAATCCCGCCTACTTTTGCGGCTGCCTGAACTACCCAATCAGGTTTTTCCTGTTCAAAAAATTCCGCAACCGCTTTTGAATCGGTCAAATCCAATTCGCTGTGGGTTCTATATACAAGATTTGTATAACCCTTGCGTTCAAATTCACGCTTTATCGCACTTCCGACAAGACCTCTGTGCCCTGCTATGTATATTTTAATGTTCTTATCCATGTTTACCTTCCCTTACTTCTGCGCCTGATACTGTTTCGGACGTAACCTTGACCAATTTATATTCTTTTTCTTTATCTGAGCGGGAGAGCCTGCAATAAGGCAATTTTCTTCCTCAAAACTCTTGGTTACAAGACTTTGTCTTCCTATAATACAATTGTTCGGAATATTGGTATTCTTTAATATTGAAGTATCCGCTCCAACCCAGACATGGTTTCCTAATTTTACAAAACTGCCCGCATTCAAAAGTTCTTTGGTATTGATATCAAATACCGCATGCGTATCGGTACACTCAATCGCAATGTTTGCCGAAAACATACAATCCTCTCCGATTTCGACTTTGGAGTTATCTTCAAAACATCTTATGGTAATACCGTTTGAAGTACAGCCTTTTTTGACCGTAACGGTACAGCCGTCCGTCGGGCAATCTACCACTCCTATATAAACCGTGCATGGAAATCTTTTTATGCTTTCATCTATGAAAACTTTATTATTATTGCCGTATATTATAACTTTGGTCTTTGATTTTCTGCAAAGAACAACCTCATTACCTTTCCCATGGATTTGCAGATATTCGTTTTTCCCTCTTGCTATATCAATAAGTTTCTGAAAAATTCCCATACCGAAATACTCCTATTTAGTCCCCTGTAAAGACCTGTACTCCTCAATTTTCATCAATTCATCTTTCGCAAATTTCCATGCCTTTTGGCTTATATGGCATTTGTCTTTTGAGTAATACTTCTCAATGGTATTATAGTCTCCGTCAATTAAATTTTTAAAGATAGATAACACCCCGACATTACGGGCTTCCGCCTGCTTTTTCAGTTCTTCTCCAAAAAGTTCCGTTGCACGGTTTCTTTCCTTACAGGTACCGTAAGAAGGAAATTCCTCTACAAGTTCCTTTGTAAATGTCCCGCTTGCAACAGGCGACCATAAATATATTTTACAACCCTTCGGGAAAATATCCAATCCATCAAGATATTCTTTTACAATTTTTTCAACAACGGTTTCAAGAGGGATATTTTCTTTTTCCGCCTGCTTTACCGCATGAACTCTGCAGTCAATCTCGCCAAAGCATAGCAGCACGACAGACCTTTCCGTAATGTATTTTTCATCAATAAGAAACTGTATTTTTTCCCTTGCCCTGGTCTTTGTATCGGATTTATTCAGGTTGTAAGCCAATGCAGGCCCTAAGTGGAAAGTCGCAAACTCTTTCAGTTTATCATTACAATTTCTGATATCGTTTTTAAAATTCCTGAACGAAATCTTCTCGTTCCCGCTAAAAAAATTTACATGAGAATCCCCAACACAGATGATTTTATCTTTGACATTAACCGTATCAATATCCGACAGATTTTTGCCTCTGATAAAATCTATTATTTTCTGGATAAACTTTATCTGCATTAAATTAAACCTCTTGCGGAATCAAAACCTCGTATCCGCTTTCTCTGAGCGTCTTTTCCTTCTTTGCAAGTTTTAAATCTTCAGCAACCATTTCTTTTACGAGTCCCTGCAAATCGTATTTAGGTTTCCAACCCAATTCTTTTCTTGCCTTTGAACTGTCGCCAAGAAGCAATTCAACCTCTGCAGGTCTGAAGTATCTCGGATCAACTTCAATAAGTGTCTTTCCTGTTGCCTTATCAATACCCTTCTCATTTACGCCCTCGCCTACAAACTCAATATCAATTCCGAGTTCGTTGAATGTCATTTTGCAGAAATCTCTGATAGAAGTGGTCACACCCGTTGCAAGTACATAATCTGACGGTTTATCCTGCTGCATAATTCTCCACATACCTTCGACATAATCCTTTGCATGTCCCCAGTCTCTCTTTGCTCCCAAATTACCGAGGTATAATTTATCCTGCAAACCGACTTTAATTTTCGTGGCTGCCATCGTAATCTTTCTCGTAACGAAGGTCTCTCCCCTTCTCGGAGATTCGTGGTTGAACAGAATTCCGTTTGCTGCCCACATATTGAAACTTTCTCTGTAATTCACGCAAATCCAATATGCATAAAGTTTTGCAACCGCATAAGGTGAGCGCGGGTAAAACGGAGTTTTTTCACTCTGAATCGGCTCCTGAATCAAACCAAACAATTCGGAAGTCGATGCCTGATAGAATTTTGTCCTGTCTTCAAACTTATTCATTCTGATTGCTTCCAGAAGTCTCAAAGTCCCCAAAGCATCACAATCCGCAGTATATTCAGGACAATCCCAGGATACTTTAACGTGGGACTGTGCCGCAAGGTTATAAATTTCATCAGGCTCAATATCGTGAACTAATCTTATCAAATTTGACGAATCCGACAAATCTCCATAATGTAATTTAAATCTTGAATTTTCGTGTATATCCTGATATAAATGGTCAATTCTTGACGTGTTAAAAGATGACGCTCTGCGTTTCATTCCGTGAACTTCATACCCTTTATCAAGAAGCAACTCCGCAAGATAACTTCCGTCCTGACCTGTTATACCCGTAATTAGCGCTTTTTTCATTTCTACTTCCTCATATTAAATTTAAACTTTATAAACATTATTGTAACAGTTAAATATGTATTGTCTTGTTTTATTGAAAATATTTTATCCTTAAACGGAACCTTTGCCTTTTCTGAAAAAATCCGTGTCTTGTTCATTATCGT
>DBYM01000069.1:6470-7269 GCA_002309875.1 Cyanobacteria bacterium UBA1186 | reverse complement strand
TTACCCGTACACAATTTACAATCAAGCCCTTTCACCTCAGGCAAAATATTTTCCGAAACCCACTCGGGCTCGTCGGAAAACAGGTAAAACTTAACAGATTTATCCTTGCTGCCGTTTTGTATCATATTCATTGCTTTTACAAAATATTCAATATCGGCAGGTTTGCCGTAGCAGTTTGAAGTCGCTATATCGCCTCTTCTTATATGCACTCCGACAGAATTTGTGTTCTCAATTTCATTCAGTAATTCGATCTGTGTTTTATCATCAGTATTAAATCTGAACGCTTTTATAAAATAATCCCGATAGTGAACAAAAAGAAAGTGCCTTTCATTATCATAACTGTCAAGATAAACGGGAGGCCTCTGCTCGGTTACATTCTTCTTACTGTTCCTTTTATGAAACATTTTATAAAATCTTATTTCAGTATCTGATGCCTCATTAAAAACCATCTCCGGGAAGGCTTTTGCCATATCAAAATTTCTGACAAAACGGTTATCCATATCCATACCGTTCTGTCTGTACCACGTTAAATCGTACTTAACTCTGTATCCTTTGTCCTCAAAGAATTTACCCAAAGCGGCAAAAGCAATTTGCGAACATAATCCGCCATCAACTCTTATAATAACTGATTTTTTACCGAAAATTCCAAAACCCATATTTACCTTAAATACTTTAAATACATATAATCCCAAGGATTTTTGTATTCCATTACCCTCTTATAATTATCCAAAACCGCAGGCAGCCTGCGTTCATATTCTTCCTTTGTGCATTGTTTCAAGACTTTTTCAATATCATCTTT
>DBYM01000069.1:0-6356 GCA_002309875.1 Cyanobacteria bacterium UBA1186 | reverse complement strand
TCATTTTCTATACAAATTGTGTATCTGTAATCATTAAGCGTTTCATCAACATTATCAAGTCTCTTCCCGCCGTCAAAAGTTCCGAACGTATCCGCAAGATGATTATTTTTGCACAAAAAAGCCAAATCATATCTGAATTTATGCAAATCACAAGCAATCTTACGTGAAGAAAGCATTGAAATATTCTTAGTTTTATTCTGATACAAATCTTCCTTAACTTCTTTATTCCATAACCCTGCCGCAAACGGTACAAAGCAGGCATTTTCGTACTTGTCCAAAATTCTGTCGGAATAAGTGAAGATTTTATCAAAATCCTTCATATAGCCTTCACTCTTCAGAACTTTACCGTACAGGTCTTTTATCATAATCTCCGATTCGGACAAAAACGCATATTTCTTTTCGGGAGCGGCAAATCTTTCAAAAATACCCTTATTGCCGTAAAAATGAGTTTTCAGGCCGTAGTTATAACGGTCAAAGTAAAAATATCTTGAACATCTGTAAGGATAATGTGTGGATAAATTGTCCCGCACAAAGTATTCCTCAAGTTTTTCGCCAAATTCGTTGTACAAATTTGAACTCCCCTCCAAAATTACATCGGAAAGTCTGTATCCGGGGTAGTATATTTTCTTATAAACTCTGTGCCAATCAGTCTTTGGAACATAAGAGCCGTCTCTCTTACCTCTCAAGAAATCAATCAATCTCTGTCCAAAGACAAAACCCATACTCCAATGCCTCCCTTATAAATATAGTATCATAAAAATAAATATACGGTTATTTTAAAGGCTTTACAACTCCGCCGACAAGGAGTGAATTTGCGGGAACATCTCTTGTTACAACAGAGCCCGCTCCGATCATAGCATTTTCACCGATTGTTATTCCTGGAAGAATTGAGCAGTTTGCACCGACAGATGCGCCTTTTTTGATTATTATTTCATCATACTTTTCAAGATGATGTTTGGAACGTGGATACTTGTCGTTGCAGAATACCGTATTCTGACCTATAAAAACATCGTCTTCAACAGTTACTCCGTCATATATATAAACACCGTTTTTAACCGTAACGTTTGAGCCGATTTTAACGTCATTTTCAATAAAACAATGCGAGCAAATATTGCAGTTATCCCCGATAACCGCATCAGGCAAAACTACGCAATATTGCCATATATTTGTATCTTTTCCTATGTTTTTGCTCTGAACATCAGACAAAGTATGAATCATTACGACTCTCCTCCTTCGAGTTTTTTAATCACCTTTGCAGGGTTCCCGACCGCCAAACTGTCGGACGGAATATCCCTTACGACTACACTTCCCGCTCCTATTACAACATTGTCGCCTATTTTAACCCCTTTGAGGATTATGGTATTGTTTCCGATAAAAGCATTGTCCCCTATTATTACCGGCTTGTTAAATACATGCTCCGGGTCATCTCTGAATTCGGCATTAGTGCTGTGAAAATCGGAATTAAGGCACTGAAAATTTAATCCTATTCTGCAATTTTTCCCTATATGAATTTTGTCTCCGTTTGACACTATATAACAGTTATTGCTTATTATAGTTCCGTCCCCTATATATATTTCGGAAGAAGGATTTCTTGCTTCAAAATGTGCATAAGTATTATGAAACATGGGAGAAGGATAAAATCCTATCTGAACATTTTCTCCAAACTTTATCTTTCCCTTTCCGGTAAATAATGCTTTCTGCTTCAGTCTTGGCGTACCTTCAGGCACTATATCAGAGCCTTTTACCGTCATTAAAAATCTGTTTTTCAGTCTTCTTAAGACTTTGTTTTTCATCTGTTAACCTCTTTCAGAAATTCATCATAATCCCTTATGTATTCCTTTTCATCATACATGGTATTTGTCAAAACCAAAAGAATTGCATTGTAAGAAAAATCATACATATCCTTCCACATCATTTTGCCCAAATACAAACCCTGATGCGGAGTGTTTAATTCAACTATTTCCTGCTTTTTGCCGTCATCAACTTTAATTTTGCAACTGCCGGAAATCGCTATAAGCATAAATTCCGAATTTCTGTTTGCGTGGCTTCCTCTCACAACACCCGGAATGGTATCAAATATGTAGAAACTCCTCTTTACTTCAAACGGGCAATTATTTCCCTTTTCAAAAGAAATCAAACGTCCTCTCTCATCACCAAAGACTTTCATATCAATTAATTTGTAATCCACAACTACACTCCTTTATCTCTAATGCAAAAAACTTATACAAACTATAAACCCAATCAATAAGGCAATTACAATCCCTGACACACCAATTGTCATATTGAATAATTTCTTATACCTTAAATATTTTCCGTAAAAATCAGCACTGTCTATTCCGCTGACTTTTTGCGCCAAACCCAAAAAATCTTTAAAAATAAATCCGTATCTTTCGTTTGCAATTCCATACCCTTCATCGGTTGAAATAAATTTAGCAACAGTTTTATAACCCCAAACTCTTCTGTTTTTATTCGGAGAAAGCAGTGCCATCTGCCCCAAAAAGAAAGGTATCGTATCTTCATACGGCTCAATCCCCGTTTTTGCAATCTCTTCAGGGAAAACTTCTCTTAACAAACTGAGATCACGAATTTTCAGGAAAGTATCCATCAGGCAATCCGTATCAAGCATATTACGGACTATGGTCATTCCGCCGTTATTGTTACTGATATTTCTTCCGTCATCAAATTTACGGTATTCAACATAAATGTCATCAAGAAAAACATATTTGTTATTCCTATCCGCCAAAAGTTCAATATTGATATTAAAATCCTGATAAACAATCAGAGAATTATTAAGAGGCAGAATTTTTGAAATAACATCTTTTTTTATGGTCATTCCGGGGGAAGGGAGCATATTCGTTTCCATAAACATTTTATGCAGAATTTTCTCTCTCGGTGCATTGGGCAAATCGTAAAAACTCTTGTCTTTCCCTATCGTATATTCGCTTTTCGGATTAATTACGGTTGCCTTTGAATAAAATACCGCAACGTCTTCCTTCCCGAGGATTTCGTTCATCTTTTCAAGATATCCGGCTCTCAGTTTGTCATCTCCGCCGAGAAACATTACGTAATCACCCGAAGAATTTTGTATGGCGGTATTAAGATTCCCGTTAATCCCCATATTATAAGGAGTCTGAACAATCTTAATCTTATCGGAATTGATTTTCCTTACAACTTCTAAAGTTTTATCGGAAGAACAATCGTCAGAAACAACAATCTCAAAGTTTTTGTATGTCTGAGCCAAAATACTTGATATTGTTTCTTCCACATATTTTTCCTGATTATGCGTAATCAACAGAATTGAAAATTTAATTTGTTTATCCTCGCCTGCCTTAGTCATTTTAAATCTTTCCTTCTGTTAAATATTCCTTAAACCCTTCAACCGTAATCCATTCCCACTCTTTTGACAAATCAAAAGTGTTGTTCAAAGATGCGTTTTTTTCGTAAAGTTCTTTATCTCTCCAACCGATGATTTTGGCCGGATTTCCTCCGACTATTGCACACTTCGGAACAGATTTTGTTACCACAGAACCCATTGCAACTATTGCACCGTCATCGATTTTTACTCCGGGGCAGATTTTGCTCCGTGCACCAATCCAAACGTTATTCCCAATCTCTATGGACTGCTTCAGCCCGACATTATCAAAAGGAACTGCTTTCTCGGATTTGTAATTGTGATTTGTTGTAATAAAAAAGCAGCCTTCGCCAACAGCAGTATTCTTCCCGATTTTTATACCGCCCTCGCAGCATAACTTCGCTCCGCAGCCGCCGATATAAACATTCCCGCCCAATTCAAGGTTTTTTATTGAAGAAATTAAAACATCAGGCTGAACATAATTATGCGGAAACCACCCAAAATGGTATGAAAGCAGTCTTCTGAGCCTTCTTACCGGAATTAAATCTATCAATTTTTGTCTGAATCTCTGATTAATCATTTTCAGTCTTCCTCGTTATCCTGGCGGGGTTTCCAAGAGCAATACAGCCTTCCGGAACGTCCTCCAATACTACCGCTCCTGCACCTATAACCGCATTGTCACCAATTTTGATATCACCTATTATCATTGCATTTGCGTATATTGTTACATTATTCCCAATCTCAGGCGGATTCGTATATTCACCCGTTTTCTTATGGCCTATGGTAACATTCTGAAATATTATGCAGTCCTTCCCGATCTTAACGCCTTTGGCAATAACAATTCCCAACGGGTGAACAAAGTATGTGTTCTGTTTTTTGAAATACTCAAGATTTGCAATACTGCAGCAATCCGCCAAACGATTAATAAACGGGTTTCTGAGCCTCATGGTTAAACCGAATATTTTTATTACAATTCTTCCGTCTTCTCTGTATATTTTAAACACCGAACTTAACCTCTCCTGTTGTTTTCATACTCTTTTTTGAGTTTTTGATAAATTTCTTCATCACGCATTTTAAAGACTTTGGCAGGATTACCGCCCGCAATCGAGCATGCCGGGATTTCCCCGTGAACAACCGCTCCTGCCTGAATTATGCACCCTTCCCTTAACCTCGTTCCGGGAAGGAGCGTAACTCTTTGGCCAACCCAAACGTGGTCTTCAATTTCAATTCCCGAAGCATTGTCGTCCTCTGCAAACGGAAGCTGATTTCCGTTATAATTATGGCTGCTCGTTATCGCAAGACATTCTGCCGCAATTACAATATTGTTATGCAAAATAAGTTCGCCCTGACCTCTGACATTCAGACCGCCGAGCATAACGTCATCACCGATTTTTGTCCTGTTGGAAAGTTTTACGTCTTTAGTACAGCGAAAATTTTTGCCAATGTTTTTGTACTTACTTTTCAGATAGATGTATGTGAAAATATTTCTCAGTCTGTATCTTGCTCCCGTTCTTTTTTTCTTCGGAACAAAACTAACCAATATTTCTACTATAAAATTCCACATATTTTTCTCCGGTATGCAAACACCAAAACTTTATTATTTTCTTTGCCTAATCTGTTTTTTCTAAATTTTTCAATGCATAATCAATACACTGAACAATAAATTCGTTACGGCTTAAATCATATTTTATAGAGCTTTTATCTACCATTTTTAAAAGATCAGCATCAATTCTTATGCTGATAACCACTTTGTCTTGTTTAACAGGCTTAAAATTATTCATATCTGCTCCTTAGGGAAATTATATTTTATATGGACTGTTTAATATATATTTAAATTAAGAATACAAATAGTATTTACATAATAATATCTGTATAGTACTATTGTTTAAAAAATTAACGGCTATCATATATGAAATTGTATTATTGCAATAAGATTAATAATTTTGGTGACTTATTAAACGAATGTATTTTTGAAAAATGTTTTAATATTAAAATTGACTATGCTGAATTATATTGCGCAGATGCAATAGGAATAGGCTCTGTCTTAGAGAATACTTTCTGGACACTAAAAGACTATAAAAATATTCTTAAATATTTATCTAACAAATCCCCATTATTTGTTCTGTCAAGCGGATTTGGCTGGGATTTGAATCATTATAAATCAAAATTCAGATACCTTTATAATACTTTATTAAAAAGAAATCTTTCTATTGTCGGTCTAAGGGGGAAATATACGGAAAATATATGCAAAATGGACTTAGGACTTGATACTTCCAAAATCGTACTTGGTGATTTTGGATTACTTTCTTCATATTTAATTTCGAATACAAAAGAAGAAAAAATTTATGACATAGGAATATGTCCTCATTATGCAGATAAGTCCAACCCAATTTTTCATAATATTACATCTAAATATCCAAATAGCCTTGTTTTGGACACTTTACAACCACCCCTAGACTTTTTGAAAAATTTAAACATGTGTAAAACAATTTTATCTACAGGATTACATCCATTGATTGCCGCAGATTCACTTGGTATTCCTAATATATGGGCGAGAATATCAGAAAAAACAACATCAAAATTTAAATTTAAAGATTATTATTCTGTTTTTGACGAAGACATTGAGCCCTATTACGTCATTAATAACAATATTAGCCCTGAATTCATAATAAAAAATTATAAAATCAAGCAAAAAAGAGTAGAATCGGTCAAGCAAAAATTATTAGATAGAATGGAGCAGTTTAGGGCTATACTTTGCTGAAAAATCTCTTTCTCAAATCCCTAAAAGTATAAACCCTGAGTCCTTTCGGGAGTTTTTTTATATATTCTTCGTAGTCCGAATACGGCTTTTTGAGTCTCCAAGGCTTCCCGGGTTTCCCGCCGTAATGAACTATTACCGTATCCGCCTTTGAATCCTCTATCTCTTTTTCCGTATAAACTCCTTTTAAATAAAGATTCTCGGCAGACTCTTTATAATTTCTATTATAATAAATACTCTGCATTA
>DBYM01000048.1:8503-8814 GCA_002309875.1 Cyanobacteria bacterium UBA1186 | reverse complement strand
CTTGAAATTTTTCCTATAATCTCCGCCATTTTGTCCAAATTCTCATGAGTAAGTGTCCTTAAAACCTTATTCATTTCATATATGTACATGGTCATCATGTCCTCAGGCAAAAATGAATACTTTTTCCTGAGAAGTCCGTCAATTTTTATGATTTTATCTTCTTTTATAACCGCTCCGGGTATTTCCGCTTTGTTTGCAAAAGTTGATTTATCAACGAAATCGGGGATTAATGACCTGAATTTTTCCAAAAATGCCAATCTGACTTCTCTTGGGTATTTTGATTCATCGGAAAATACAATATTAATACTGTT
>DBYM01000048.1:0-8468 GCA_002309875.1 Cyanobacteria bacterium UBA1186 | reverse complement strand
TCTAAGTTGAAAAATCTTTCTATAATCCCGTTTATTTCAAAATCACTTAACTGTTTTCTGTTATGTTCGTACAAATTATTTATCTTGACGGTATTAAGTGCATTTTTCTCTATCGGGAGAACAAACGGCTCGTCATCGTCCTCTACCTCAATAACAATATTCTCATTTCCGTCAGCCACCTGTTTGATGGCTACTGCAAGTTGAGAAGTTGAGAAAAGGAATACTTCACAACGTTTTGTACAATCATACAAAATTTCCGCTAATGTCGCTTCTATGGCTCTGTTCATTTGTATGGTAGAAAAAGTCTCGGTCGAGCCGACTTTCTTTAATTCGATTTCTTCCTCAGCGGTTAAATCATCTTCATACAAATGTTTGGTCCAACTTCTGATTGTTTTTTCGTCTAAAGTTTCATAACTTGATTTGAACATATCCTTCAGATAAAGTGTCGGGAAATACTTAATCGCAACATCTTTGCATGAACAAAACGCATCAATAAATTCCTTCATATATTCGGGATATGCTTCATAACCTTCATCATATATAACTTCTTTATAGTTCTTCACCTCGCCCGATGTATATTTCATTCTGCTTTCTCTCTCATACATTATTTCGGACTTAACCTTCTCATAATGACCTGCCGCTATTGAATCCTTAATCTTATTGTGTGCGGCGCTTATTGATTCACCAAACTTTTTGGCAAAATCAGGGTGTAATTTCCAAAATCTTGTCATAGAATTGGACATAAAATCGTTAAAGGCTTCACTTCCGTATATAATCTCCTCGGGCTTTTCAACATGGTCCTTGGTCAGCGCTCTTGAAAGTTCAACCAAAATATCGGGGTTTTCATTCCAGGCCTGAATAATTGCGTATCTTAAAGGTTCTGCTCCTGAACGAAGTCTGTTAATATACTCCGTTCTTTCCTCAGGAGTCATTATATCCCAGGCCTCAATCCTTCTTTGAATTCGTCTGGTTTCAATCCTCTTTTTATCGAGTTCGCTCAGATTTGCCTCAAATATCTTGAGGTTATTTCCTGCCCATATCTTAAACAATTCATCTCTGCTCAGTGCGGAAGTTCTGCTAACCCTTTCCGTTTTCGGTTTTAACGGCTTTAGTTCCTTTTCAGCATACTTCTTCCCGCCTTTAACCCTGCCGATTTCGGAAGAATTAAACTGTTCAAGCATTTCTAATTCGTCCATTTGTGCCGCAATCATATCAAGTTTTTGGTCATGAGATAATGATTCCCACCATTTTTCAAACCTGTCAACACTCTTTCTGTTGCGTGCAGTTCTCTCCTCAAGCGGCATAGACTCCCAAAAAGCCTTTTGTACCTGAGATATTTTCTCCCCAACCATATCGGAGTAACCGTCTCTCGTATATCTTAAAGATTGCATATATTCGGCTTCGGGAGATTTAATACCCAACGCATTCAGCGTGCTTGGCGCTATCGGAGCCTTATGTTTTTCCTCTTTGGATTCAAACAAATACCTGAACTCGGAGTCAACCTCGTTTTCAAAATCTTTATTTATTTCATCAAGAGTTTTTGACTCAAGAAAAATTTTCTTAACAAGCCAAACAGTCAAATCCTCACCATTGGCAAGGACAGAACGGTTATAAAGCCCCAAAAGTTCTTTGTTTTCTCTGTACGTACCGAGAATTCCTCTCGTGGCTCTTGAACTGTCCGGACTTTTCAGGTCTTTAAACAATTCCTCGTCAGGAAACAGCGCCTGTATAGCACCAATTGTTGCCGCTCCCGCCAATGCGGCAAAAGCCGCCGCATGTGCCTGCAAAGGTGTTTGTGACGTTTTATCCGCCAAACCTTCAATGTATGCCTTTACCGTACCCGGCATTTTAGGTGCATTGTACTCGTAAAAACGAATTAAACCCTTATCAACACGCGCACCGAAGGTTAGTCCGTAACTTGCGGGATTTGTAGCATATACGCCCTGTTTATCAGGATAAATCACCGCCTTATTCTCTCTTGCTTCCTCATGTTTATTTATATTTGCCAAGTTATTATTCAATACTGAATTTATTCTCTGTATTTTCATTTCCTATTCCTTATTTCCCTGATACAGGAATAAAACCTCTAAAAAATATTTTTGCTCAGAAACTTCACATAATATTTTAATTGGGCCTTTGCCCGGAAAGGATTTTTATGACATTCGACTACATTATTGAAAAAGACAATTCAGCACAAAAATTATCAAAAGAACATGAAGAAAATTTGGTAAAACAAATATCTTCCGATTTTAAATCCCTTAACTCAAAAAGAGCCGCAAATCTTCAAATGGCATCAGATTTGGCTAATGAAATATTCTTTAAAAACGATTTTAAATCCATATCCGACAAAACAAAAAAATGGAAAGCAAAGGTCAAAATGTGCAAAACCTTTATGTTTTACCAAACACTTAAAGCATTTATATGGAGAAATACTTATGCGAATGTTAGTTCTATGTTCGATGTATCGGGAGAAAATCACGACTCAAACAACAACTCAAACAAGCAAAAAGCAATGCTTGTTGATATCCTTGAAAAAATGGATTTTCAGAAAACCTGCGACAAAGTTATTGATAACGCTCTTCTTTACGGTGAATTAGTTTCCTTTACCGCATGGAAAAAGAATTACGAAGAATACCGTCGTCCGATATCCTTTTTTGAAAATGTTTTTTCAGACGATATTGTTAAATTGCCGAGAATTGTGGAAGCAGTGAAAAACGGTAAAAATTTCTGGGTTGATACAAAGAAAATTTATGACAACCCATATATTTACCCCGTAAATCCCGCCGATTTGGTTTTTGATCCGTCTCAGGCAGATAATTGGGATTCCTGCCCGAAAATTTACCGGTGCTATAAAACTCCGGGCGACATTGTAAACAATCAGTATTACAGCCTGACCGAAGAAGAAAAGAGTCAGGTTTTCGCCATGGTATCAAAAGATAACAGTTTAAGAAAGCCAAACCAAGACGATGATGTCGTAAACGGCTCAACAATAGAAGTCCTTGAGCATTGGGGTGACTTAAAACTTCCTGACGGAAATGTGCTTAAAAATTGGCACGCCGTCGTTGTCGGGAGAAAATTTCTCGTCGAATTCGGCAAAAATGAACGAATCATTAACCCGTTTTCTTACGGCTCTTTCATATCCGACCCTGACACCAAACGTGGAATCAGCCCGCTTTATTGCGTTCTTTCGCTTGCTCACCTGCAAGAGGATTTGCTTAACCGCACATGTAACCTTCAGTCCCTTAACGAAAATCCGCCGCTTCTTGCTCCCGAAGGCTTTTTTGACCAAGATGAAATCGAACTTTATCCGGGGAAAATCATTGAATACGGCGATAACATATCTCCGACTGCCGCATTTAAGCAGTTGAATTTTAATCCGACAATCTTCCTGCAAGATGTATCCTTCCTCAATGACCTGATGGCAGAAGTCTCGGGAATCTTCCCGAACATGATCGGCTCGGTTGAAAATACGGGTGCTAAAACCGCAACCGAAATAAACACCAAATCTCAGGGGCAAATGACAAGGCTTGCAATGCTCGTCGATACGATTAATCAGGATTTTATCCTCCCATGTGTCGAAAAAGTCGCAAAACTTTGTTCTGACTTCAAAAGCGGGGTCGAAACTCTTTATCTCAACAAAGATAATCAGCCCGAAACCATTGAAATTGACGACGAAGTGCGTCAGGCAGATTACAAATACACTTATTCCGATTCCTCCCAAACTACCCTTAAATCGGAACAGGCAGATATGCTCGTGGCTGCGGTGGAAAAATTCTCGCAAAAAATTGACCTTAATCTTCAGGAGATATTTATCTGGTATTTTGAACAAAAAGGCGTTGATAATCCCGAACGTTTCCTGTCAGGGTCAGGGGAAAATAGCAATCCGAATTTTGCAGATATGCGGCAAAATCCTCTTTTACCCTTAATTATGCAGGCTCTGATGAAAGGAATATTGGAAGGTAAAAAAGCAGATAATGATGATGACTCGAGTATGCAGGATATCATTAATCAACTCGCTCAGATTCATAATACGGAGGCACAAAATGAAGTTTAAAAATTATAAAAATCCTTATAACAACGATAACAGAATTTTTTCGGATTCTGATTTATTAAACATGTCCTTGCGGGAATTATTTTCCCGCAAGCATGAAATCGCTGCTCAAAACAGAGTCCTCGGCTTGCCTAATGAAAAAGAATTGAGAGGCTCAAGTAACGTTGTTCATGTCAGCGCCTATACCCGTGATGACGGCACTGAAGTTAAAGCTCATTGGAGAAGCAAACCGGGGAACGGAAGTTCTGAACATAATAAGAATATAGATTCTGATAGTCAATATGATAATAATTCTGATATAAAAATGAGCGAAGAAGAAAAACAAGAGTACATCAAAAAAGAAAATGAAAAATCAATAGAACGCAATGATCCTGAAGAAATTGCAGGAGTCAAAAGAGGTAAACCTATGAGCAAACAAGATGCTGGAGGTAAAAATGTTAATCCTAATTATAATAGTGATGATGAAGGATACAAAAGCAACTGTACATCATGCATTCCGGTACACAAGGCAAGAGAAATGGGATATGATATAGAGGCATTACCTGCAAAACAACAAGAAGATGGTGAAGTAAAAATGCTACGGAAATTCCCATATTACGCATTTGAATCCTATGATAATGAAAAAATAGAAGCGCCTAAAGTATTCCGGTCAAATAATGCTCAAGAATGTATCCAAACACTAGAACAATCTGTTAAACAAGGTGAATGCTATGAATTTTGGTATCAAGCTCCCGAAGCTCCTGATGGACTTGCTCATGTTGTCGAGATTTCTAAAAATGAACAAAATAATTTAGAAATCTACGATCCACAAAATGGTAAAACTTACGGGAAGGACTATCTTGAAAATATAAAATACACAAAATTTAAAAACAATATAAAAAATTATTATCCACAATACATATTTAGAATAGATGATAAAAGACTTAATTATAAATTGTTAAATAAAATCTCCAGACCAAGTCAACGAAAATCCCAATAGAGTTCGTTTATTTCATCAGGAGTAGCAAATCTCATTTGCCGCCTGTTTTTATATAATATTATGCAAATATCGTCATCGGTTAAACAAGGATACACCCCTTTATACTCCTTATAATGGAAACCTTTACGTTTTTCAGGCTTTATACGACATTCGTTGAAGAAAAGCCGAACTTGATGTGTCTCTGCATACCTTACTACTGCAGGCGGAGGTTTCATTATCGGAGGAACTTCATATATTACCATATTTACTCCTTCAAATAAAATCTTATTATTTATACCTCATGGTGTCAATATAATTTTGGAAAAAACATTAAAAATTCATAAGGTAGGTGCTATGACAAATAATATCACATCACAAGAACATAAATTCACAAAGCCCGTTGAGGGGAAAATTACAAGCGATTTCGGATATCGTACCACTCCGGCTAAAGGTGCAAGCACGGGACACTCCGGAATTGATATCGGAGTTCCAATCGGTACACCTGTTAAAGTAATTGCTGACGGAACGGTAGTTGCCGCTAACGGAAATATGAGAGGTTACGGAAACGGAATGTTTGTTGACCACGGTACTATTAACGGCAAGCACATAATAAGCGAATACGGACATTTGTCTAAATTTGACGTTAAAGTCGGAGATAAAGTTACCAAAGGACAGGTTATTGCCAAATCCGGCAATTCAGGAATTTCAACAGGACCGCATCTCCATCTGACTATAAAAGAAAACAATACACCTGTTGACCCCAAAAAATACTTTGAAAATTAATATTCAGCCGTTTCAAAGTTTGATTGTTTGCTCATTGCGTAGTCCAAAAATTTATTGATTTTTGAGCAATCAATCTTATTATCTTTTAAATATGGCTCAATATATTCTTTCAGTTCCGCATACCAATCTGTAGGCGGTATTGATAGTTCTGAAGGAACATATTTTTCCGTCACCTGAATTAATGTTTTATAAAACTCAAAAATAACGCTTGCAACTCCAAACTCTATAATTGTTTGTCTGACATATGGATTTTTTCTGTCTTAATTTCATTTTCCAAATGTCGGATTGCACACTTTGATTTTGGAATTTCCTTCTTTATAACTCTTTCTATATCAGTTTTATATTTCTTGCTCAATTCTTCAGGTATCGGAACATAACCTGCATGCGCTATTGTAAGATTAAAAATAAATATAAATACTAATGCAATTTTTATTATTTTAGATAATTTCATCTGATTTCTCAAAATATTAGTTTAACATACGGATATTTTATTATCTGTCTTTTACTATGTCAAAACGATGTTTTAATTTTTTATTTAATTCGGGCAAAATGTCCGAGAAAGGAAATTTATGAACGAAACTTTAACCCAACAGGAAACAAAAGACTCTCAAATATTTGAGCCGGAAATTTCCGAAAACTCAAATTCCGAGTCATCTCAAAAATCAACAGAAACATTGGAACCCGAAGGAAAATCCGAAACACCGGACCCTTCAGACAAACTCATCTTGGGCAAATTTAAGTCAACGGAAGATTTGGCAAAGGCTTATGAGGAACTCCAAAAACATCAGGGCAAAAGTTCTCAGGAACTTGGAAACCTCAGAAAAGAACTTGCAGACTACAACTCTTACAAAGATTTATTCGGAGCACTGAACAATTACCGAACTTCAATAGATTCCGTAATCGCAAGGGATAAAGAACTTTACAATTCTCCCGAATATCTGCAAAACCCCGTTTTTAAAGAAATCTATTCGGAAGCGCTCATAACCTTCGGCGAAAATCTCGATACAGACCGCCTTATAAATCTTCTTGAAAAATATGTCGAAACAAGAATTTCATCTCACGAAAAACAAAAAGCGGCTAAAGACGAAACTCAGCAGGTTTTGGATTCCATGAATTATGCAAAAAACCCGAAAAATTCTCTCACTCCGCCTAAAAAATCCTTAGATGAAATGTCTGATGATGAGTTTAAAGAATCTTTGCGAAAGTTGATTTAACCCCATATTAAAAAGAAAGGAAAAACAAAATGACAACAACAAAACAAAGAATTATTAGTGCTTTTTCGGAAGCATTCAATAAGTATTTTTACGACGAGCTTGTAATAGGCAAACTCGCTCACTGCGAACTTAAAGACCACGTTCGCAAAGGCGACGAAGTTGATATTACCATGCCGGGAATTATTCAACTCTTCGATTACGACGGAGGCAATCTTCCGACTGCAGAAGCCGCAACGGTTTCTTCCTGCAAAGTAAAAATCGACAGAGGCAAGGCTTTCCACTTTGAATTATCAGAAATGGAAGAAGCAATGCTCAGACAGGCAAGCGAAACTGCAGATGTTGTAAATATCGCAAAAGATTACACAGATGACGCAATTAAACAGTTTGCCGCAGCAATAGATGCTTCTTATGCAAACCTCTACACAAGAGCAGGTCATTACCTCGATAACAGCGGAAGCGCAATCGCCTTAACCGCACAGACCGCAAAAGATATCTTCGCTTATATGCAGGCAAAATTCCAGCGCGGCGACGGCAAAGGCCATACAAACTGGATTGACGGCTCAATGCTTTGTGTAATCCCTCCTGAATATCAGTTCTTCTTAGGAAAATTGGACGAACTTAAATATACGGAAAAGGGCGCTGAAGAAATCAGAAAAGGCTACATCGGAACTCTTTGCGGCTGGGATATTTTGGTTTCAAACAACATCGCTCAGCCCGAAACAGGCGTTTTCTATCCTCTGTTCGGAGTTAAAGGCAAAACCCTCGCAGGCGGTATTTCTTCCGACCTGAACACAACCTTCTATACTCCGGAAAAGAACTTCAATACCTGCTACAAAGGATACGGCTTATATGGTGTCGGCGCTCCGCGTGCAGACTTGTTGGGCACCGTAAAAGTCAGCGCATCATTATCAGTAGGTTCATAACTAAACAGAAAGGAATAAAAAATGACAAGAGACAGTATTAATGTACAATATCCGGCTCTCGATACCACAGAGTCGGTCGCAAGCGCCGCTATCACAAAACAGGCAGTTACTGTTGCAAACGGAATTAATATCCAAAACGTATTTTCAAACAAAAATAACTCATTGGTTATCATTGCCGAAAATACGGGAGATGCGGCTTCTGCAATGACAATAAAATCCGGCGGTCAGTACCCGAATTCAATGATTGGAGACTTAACCGTAACCCTTGCACAGGGCGCAACCGCAGTTCAGATTCAGGACTTATCACGTTTTGAAAAATCTGACGGCTCAATCGATATTGATTTCGCAACAGGCTTTACCGGAACAATCTACGCTTTGGCTAAATGGGCCGGTGTAAGACCTGTAGTATCGTAGGCTACCCAAACTCATCTGCTCCCTCTTTTGAGAAGGCGGAAAAGCCTTTCGGGCTTTTCCGCCCACAGAGCAGAGAGCATAAAACAGGAGATTTCTATGTACAAAATAACATTTCTAACAACAGG